>JAJFHL010000176.1 GCA_021775615.1 Hyphomicrobiales bacterium | reverse complement strand
CTCGTCTGGCACGGCGATAAGCCGAAGAGCGGCCTGGCGGCGCACGCGCGCGCGGCGCGCTATGATCTCATGACGCAATGGTGCAGGGAGCACGGTGCGAAGCGCCTGTTCGTTGCCCATACGCTCGACGATCAGGCCGAGACCCTGGTGATGCGGCTTGCGCGCGGCAGCGGTGTCGACGGCCTGTCCGCCATGGCGCCCGAAACCGATCTCGGCGGCGTTTTTCTCGTTCGGCCGTTTCTCGATGTTTCCCGGACGCAGCTCAAGGATCACCTGACCGGGCTGGGACAGTCCTGGATCGATGACCCGAGTAATGCCGATGAGGCCTACGAGCGGGTGCGTATCCGAAAGGCTCTGATTGAGTTTGAGGCTCTTGGCGTGTCAACGCGGCAGATCGCGACGTCGGCGCGCCGTCTGCAAAGGGCGCGCCGCGCGCTCGAGGCGATGACCGCCGGCGCCATGGAGCGCCATGTGGATGTGCATGCGGCGGGCTATTGCACGCTTGCGGCGGACCTGCTTTCCAGCGAGCCGGAAGAGGTCATGGTGAGGGTTCTCGGCCGCTGTCTCACGGCGGTCGGCGGGTTGTCCTACCCGCCGCGCCAGGCGGCTCTGGAAGACCTGCTCGGGCGCCTGCTTGAAAACGGCAGACAGGCACACACGCTTGGCGGATGCGCAATTGTGCCGGGCGCGGCGCGGATCGAAATTGTGCGGGAACCCGGCCGCGCGCCGGTGGAGCCGCTGCGTTTGACATCAGGCCGGGATGTTGTGTGGGACGGCCGGTTCCTGGTCGGCTACGACGCCGCGGGCCGTGGAGAGCGCGAAGACGGGACCATCACCGTGCGCCCGCTGTGTGGTACCGGGTGGGACAAGGTCAGGCAAATGGGGCATGTGTTGGGGAAGTCCCAGCGCGAGGGACTGGTGTCATTCTGGCGGCAAGACGACCTGCTTGCCGTGCCGCATCTGGCGTTTCGTGATGCTAGTGTCGATCCGGCAGTGAAATTTACCGCCGAATTCTGCAATTTTTCGCTCCTGGACGGGGCGCGGGTCGTTTCAGGGCTCGACAGCCCATGAACCAATTGGTTAGACCTTGGGTATAAAAGACTTGTGATGTGGTTCGGCCCTTACGATCGTGGTAACCGAACAGCCAACGGAACCTTGGCAAAACAGCTTCGGCCCCCTATTTTAAGGGGTGAGTGAGGTACGCGGTCTGGATGCTTCGGCTGAAGCGTCGATCGTGCGCAATTTTCTGCGAGAGGATCGCTTGTGAACAATTTCAGGAATTTTGCCGTCTGGGTGATCATCGCGCTATTGCTGGTGGCCCTGTTCAACCTGTTCCAGGGCCCGACACAGCGCGGTACGACGGACGGTATCAGCTATTCCGAACTTCTCGATAAGATTGAAAACGAAGAAGTGAAGGAAGTGACGATTTCCGGCAAGAACATCGTCGGCCGGTTCAAGGACGGTCAATCCTTCAAGACCGAGGCGCCCGAAGATCCTAATCTCGTATCGTTGTTGCGCGAACACCGGGTCGAGATCACCGCGGCGCAGGCGTCGGACGAAGTGCCGTCGCTGCTCGGCGTTTTCATCAACTGGTTCCCGATGCTGCTGCTTATCGCGGTGTGGATCTTCTTCATGCGGCAGATGCAGTCCGGCGGCGGCAAGGCAATGGGCTTTGGAAAGTCCAAGGCCAAGCTGCTCACCGAACGCCATGGCCGGGTGACCTTCGACGACGTTGCCGGAATCGACGAGGCCAAGGAAGACCTGGAGGAAGTTGTCGAGTTTCTGAAAGACCCTCACAAATTCCAAAGGCTCGGCGGCCGCATCCCGAAAGGGGCGTTGCTGGTGGGACCTCCCGGCACCGGTAAGACGCTGCTGGCCCGTGCCATCGCAGGTGAAGCCAATGTGCCGTTCTTCACGATTTCGGGTTCCGATTTCGTCGAGATGTTCGTCGGCGTCGGCGCCAGCCGCGTGCGCGACATGTTCGAGCAGGCCAAGAAGAACGCGCCGTGCATCATTTTCATCGATGAGATCGATGCGGTCGGCCGCCACCGCGGCGCCGGACTGGGCGGCGGCAACGATGAGCGCGAACAGACACTGAACCAGCTTCTCGTCGAGATGGACGGGTTCGAGGCCAATGAAGGCGTTATCCTGATCGCCGCGACGAACCGCCCCGATGTCCTCGACCCGGCACTGTTGCGCCCGGGCCGTTTCGACCGCCAGGTGGTGGTGCCCAATCCCGATGTGATGGGCCGCGAAAAGATCCTGAAGGTGCACATGCGCAAGGTGCCGCTGGCTCCCGACGTGGAGGCCAAGGTCATCGCGCGCGGCACACCCGGTTTCTCCGGCGCCGATCTCGCCAATCTGGTGAACGAGGCAGCCCTTCTTGCGGCGCGCCGCTCCAAGCGGCTGGTGACCCAACAGGAGTTCGAGGACGCCAAGGACAAGATCCTGATGGGCGCGGAACGCCGTTCCCTGGTGATGACCGAGGAAGAGAAGAAGCTGACCGCCTATCATGAAGGCGGCCATGCCCTGATTGCGCTCAATCTTGTTGAATCCGATCCGGTGCACAAGGCGACGATCATTCCGCGTGGCCGGGCGCTCGGCATGGTGATGCGCCTGCCCGAACGCGACCACTTGTCGGTGACGCGGGCGAAGATGAAGGCCGACATCGCCGTGGCCATGGGCGGACGGGTCGCCGAAGAGCTGATTTTCGGACATGACATGGTCACGTCCGGCGCCTCATCGGACATCAAGATGGCGACCGCCATGGCGCGTGCCATGGTGACCCAGTACGGCATGAGCGACAAGCTCGGCCCGCTGGCCTATGGCGAAAACGAGGAAGAGGTGTTCCTCGGCCATTCGGTTGCCCGCACGCAGAACATGAGCGATGAGACGCAGAAGCTGGTCGACAGCGAAATCCATCTGATTGTCGATGAAGGCTATGACCTTGCGACCAAGATGCTCAAGGACAAGATGGACGACCTGCATGCGATCGCCGGTGGTCTGCTTGAGTACGAAACCCTGACCGGCGACGAGATCATAGGCCTTCTCAAGGGCGTACAGCCGGTACGCGAGTCCGATGACGACACGACCACGGAGAGCGGTTCCGCCGTGCCGACCGCGGGGAGCGCCAACCGTGGCAAGCAGGACGGCGAGGAGCCCGGCGACATGGAGCCGCAGCCCCAGACCTGAACGCCTGGCGGCCAGAATTCAACACTTTCGGGCCGGACCCTTCTGAGCGAAGGTCCGGCCCGAACCCCGTCCGGACGGGACCCGCATTCATGAACCAGGAAGTTTACCTCCAGCCGGCGGCCCTGCTGTACGGACCGGACGCTTCGACGGCCGTGGCGACCGGGCAGGCGGGGCGGCTTGCCGGCGGTTCCATCGGCTTTACCCAGATACGCCTTTTACGGCGTGGCGGCGATGGCGCCCGTGAGGACGTCCGCGGCTATGCAGATGTGAAGGCGAGCGGCGACACCGCAATTCTCGGGGCGCTTGAAGAGGTTGAACGGGCGCGCCCGGCGCTGCCGGGATTTGCGCCGGAGGGCGTTGCGGTCGTGGGCGTGGTCAATGTCACGCCGGACAGTTTCTCCGACGGGGGTCAGTTCGGCGGCACAGACGACGCGATCGCCCACGGAAAAGCGCTGGTCGCGGAGGGCGCCGCCGTTGTCGATGTGGGCGGCGAGTCGACGCGCCCGGGTTCGGATGCCGTCTGCCAGGACGAAGAACTGGCGCGTGTGCTTCCGGTGATAGAAGCGCTGGTCGGTGCCGGCGCGCCGGTTTCCATAGACACACGGAAGTCAGAGGTCATGAGGCGGGCGGCGGCAGCCGGCGCATGTCTGATAAATGACGTCTCGGCGTTGAGCTTCGATCCCGAGGCAATCGCCGTCGCGCGTGATCTCGCTCTGCCGGTGATACTGATGCACAGTCGCGGCGACCCGAAAACCATGCAGGAAGACCCGCGCTACGAGAACGTCCTTCTTGACGTCTACGACAGTCTCGCGAGCCGCATTGCGGCATGTGTGGAGGGCGGCATCGGGCGCGGCAGCATCGTCATCGATCCGGGCATCGGTTTCGGCAAGACATTCCAGCACAACCATGCTCTCCTGCGCGGCCTCACCGTGTTTCATGGCCTCGGTGTGCGGATCCTTCTGGGGGTGTCGCGCAAGGGGTTTATCGGGGCGCTTTCCGGAGAGCCCGTTGCCGGGCAACGGCTTGGTGGCTCGCTGTCGGCGGCGATGGCCGGCATCATGCAGGGGGTACAGATGGTGCGTGTGCATGATGTCAGGGAGACCGTTCACGCGGTGCGGACGTGGAGTGGCATCTGGTCAACGGGCGCGTCAGGCGCGGCTTAACGATATTTTGTCTCCATTGGTCTATAATACGACAAGTTTTGTGCCGTTTGTTGTGGCAGGTTGGGCCGCGTCGGCATATGCAAATTGAATTCAGGTGATGATCATGGTGAGAGAGTTCTTCGGCACCGACGGTATCCGGGGCAAGTCGAACAGCTGGCCGATGACGGCCGAAATCGCCATGCGCGCCGGTATGGCCGCAGGTTCCGTATTCACGCGCGGGCAGCACCGCCATCGCGTCGTGATCGGCAAGGACACACGGCTGTCCGGCTATATGATCGAACCGGCACTGGTCGCGGGCTTCACCTCGGTGGGCATGGATGTTTTCCAGTTCGGACCGCTGCCAACGCCCGCCGTCGCTATGCTGACACGGTCCCTGCGCGCCGATCTCGGGGTCATGATCTCGGCTTCGCACAACGCCTATCACGACAATGGCATCAAGCTTTTCGGCCCCGATGGTTACAAACTGTCGGACGAGGTCGAGGCGGAGATCGAACGTCTGATCCAGGGCGAGATCGAGCCACTGCTTGCCGAGCCCGACAGACTGGGTCGTGCCAAACGGATAGAAGACGCACAGGCGCGCTACATCGAATTCGCAAAGCGTACGTTCCCCCGCACCTTGTCCCTGGAAGGGATGCGTGTGGTGATCGACTGCGCCAACGGAGCCGCCTACAAGGTGGCGCCGGCGGCCCTTTGGGAACTCGGTGCGGAAGTGTTCGAAATCGGTGTCGATCCGGACGGCTTCAACATCAACAAGAAATGCGGTTCAACCCATCCCCAGCTCATGTGCGACAAGGTGCGTGAATTGCGCGCCGACATCGGCATTGCGCTGGACGGTGACGCGGACCGTGTGATCATCGCCGACGAGCGCGGCGAGATTGTCGATGGCGATCAGCTCATGGCCCTGATCGCCAAGGCCTGGCATCACGACGCCAGGCTGTCGTCATCGGGCATCGTGGCCACCATCATGTCCAATCTCGGGCTTGAACGCTATCTGGGTTCGCTTGGCCTCTCGCTGGAGAGGACAAAGGTCGGAGACCGCTATGTTGTCGAGCATATGCGCAAGCATGGTTTCAATGTTGGCGGAGAACAGTCCGGACACATCGTCCTGAGCGACTTTTCGACCACCGGCGATGGCCTGATCGCCGGCCTCCAGGTGCTCGGCGTGGTCGCGCAAACCGGCAAGCCGGTCAGCGAAAACTGCAAACTCTTCGATCCCCTGCCACAGATCCTTGAAAACGTCCGCTGCAAGAGCCGCTCGGCGCTCGACGACAAGACGGTGCGTGAAGCGATTGCCGACGCCACCGCCAGGCTCGGCGAAAGCGGCCGCCTGGTGATCCGCCCGTCCGGCACCGAACCGGTCATCCGGGTGATGGGCGAGGGTGACGACGAGAGCCTGGTCAAGTCCGCGGTGGGTGACGTGGTTACCGCGCTGCAGGGCGTTGCCGCCTAGAGCGTTTCCCGTTTCAGCGCTTCGAACAGCCGGTCGACATCCGCCTCGGTGTTGTAGAGGTGCGGGGTGATGCGCATGGCGTCTCCGCGCACGCTGACATAGATCTTTTGCGCCGCGAGATCGGCCAGCAGGCCGGAGCGGATGCCTTGCGGAAAGCGTACACCCAGAAAATGACCGGCGCGCAGGTGCAGTGGATCGGTCCGCAGGCCCAGCGAGGCGGCCCGCTCGGCGATGGCGCGGGTTTTGAGGCTCAGTGTTTCGGCGATGTCCGGCACCGTCCATTCAAGGATCTGTTCCACGGCCGCCGCGGCCATCGGCATGAGATGGAAGTTTGCCCGCTCGCCCATGTCGAAACGCTCGGCGCCCGGCTGAAAGGCGTCCTGATAAGCGACCAGCCCGCCGAAATCCTGTGACCCCTTGCGGGCGATCCAGCTGTGTTCGAGCGGCTCGCCGCCGTGCCACTTGGGGTCGACATGAAGAAAGCCCATCGTGTAGGGCCCCATGAGCCATTTGTAGCAGGCGCAGACCAGGAAATCGGGTCGCACCTCTGAGACGTCGAACGGCCAGGCGCCACCCGACTGGGTGATGTCGAGCACCAGGGCGGCGCCGGCTTCACGGCAGCGTTCGGCCACTTGTGCCAGGTCCACGAGGGAGCCGTCGGTCCAATGGCAATGGCCCAGCGCGACGATGGCGGTCCGCTCAGAGATTGCCTCCGTCAGTGCGGAGGTCCAGTCGGTGCCGGCATTTCCCGCGCCCGACGCCTCGGCCCACGTAACGGTGCGCATATGCGCATCGCTGCGCCCGGCAAGCTCGCGCCAGACATAGACGTTTGAGGGAAACTGGTCTTCCAGAACGACAATTTCCTGATCGCGGCCCACGGGCAGGTTTCTGGCCGCAATCGCCAGGCCGTAGGAGGCCGCCGGGACGAGCGCAACCGAATGCGGGTCCCCATTGATGAGTTCGGCGAACAGCTCGCGGGCGCGGGCCGAGCGGGTGAAGAAGTCCTCCTGCGTTATGGTCCAGGGCTGCGCCTTGACGGCGATGCCGGTGCGGCCCGCCTCCTGTACAGATTTCATCAGCGGAGACATGTAGGCGCAGTTCAAATACGCGACGTCGTCAGCGATGTCGAAAAGGTGCCTCTGATTCTCGATCATTGTCATACCACCCGTTTTATCCAAGTGTTCTGCGGATTTCGAGGCCCATAAACTCAACCTCAAATTGTCTCGACCCGCTTAACCCGGTTTTAATCTGTTTCTCCGATCCTGAGTAAGAATTCGGAACACTCAAGGGAGCTGGTGGGCTCTGGTGAACGCCGACTTAGGCGGCACGTTCCTTGAGAGTTTCGGGCGGGACGGAAGCAAATTAGCACCTTCCAATGTTCGGATCGCTGATCACCGTCCAGTGCTGTTGCGTGGGTATATGGAGTATTACCAATGAGTATTCGCAAAAAGCTGCTGATGGGTTGCAGCATTGCTTTCCTTATCGGCGCGGGCCAGGCGATCAGTGCAGATCTGCCTCCTCCGCCAGAACCGGAACCGGACGATTCCTGCCTCTATCTTCGTGTTGATGGCGGCTATTCGTTCCACGACAAGCCCGACATTACGAAGAGCGTTGGCTATGCCCCCTGGGGTGGCAGCACCAGTGCAACGAATGAAGACCTCGACGACACGTATTTCATCGAAGGTGGTGTCGGTTGTAACGTCTGGCACAACTTCCGCGTCGATGCCATTCTGGGTTATCGCGGCGGCGCCGACATGCAGGAAGCGTTCGGCGGCCTCGACGGCGAGATTTCGACATTCTACGGGTTCCTGAACGTCTACTACGACGTGTTTACCTGGGGCCGTTTGACACCGTATGTCGGCGGTGGTGTCGGCTTCGCCAATCATCACATCGATGACATCAGCCTGCCGGCGACGGTTTCGGAAGGCGAGACGACCGAATTCGCCTGGAACCTTCAAGGCGGTGTTGAAGTTGCGGTGACACAGAACCTGTCACTCGACGTCGGCTACCGTTACACCGACTGGGGCGATGCGGAATCGGGCTCCGATCCCGATACGCTGAATGTCGAAAACATCGAATCGCATGACGTTCGCGTCGGCCTGCGCTGGACTTTCCAGAACTGGTAAGCTTTCGGCCGCAAACATACAAGACATCGAAAAACCCCGCGCTCCGGCGCGGGGTTTTTCCGTTGTGCGCGGGCATGGGGAGGCGGTGCGACGAAAGAACAGTTGAACACGAACACCACATGACCTAAATCCGCCAGTGGGACACCCCTCCCCAACGAGGGGCTACTATCTGGAAGGATAGACAAATGATGACCGCTCTTGCGAAGCCGCCCGTCCGGCCGGCTGATCCGCGCTTTTCCACTGGACCCACAACGAAAATTCCCGGCTGGTCGTCCGACCGGCTCGACGGCGCTTTGCTCGGCCGCGTGCACCGCTCGGGCGTCGCCAAGGCGCGCCTCAAGCGGGCCATTGATCTGACCCACGAACTGCTCCAGCTTCCCGAAGGCTACCGCGTGGCCATCGTTCCCGCCTCCGACACCGGCGCGGTCGAGATGGCCCTGTGGTCACTGCTCGGGCCCCGCGGCGTCGACCTTCTGGCCTGGGAGAGTTTTGGCGCCGGCTGGGTCAAGGACGTTCGCGACCAGCTCAAACTCGACGATGTGCGCGTGTTCGACGCCGACTATGGGGCGTTGCCGGATCTCAGCCAGGTGAGCGCAGACCGCGATATCGTCTTCACCTGGAACGGCACCACGTCCGGCGTCCGTGTGCCTGATGCCGACTGGATCGCCGCCGACCGCCAGGGTCTCGCAATCTGCGACGCCACGTCCGCCGTCTTCGCGCAGGCCCTCGAGTGGTCCAAGCTCGATGCGGTGACGTTTTCCTGGCAAAAGGTGCTCGGCGGCGAAGCGGCCCACGGCATGCTGATCCTGTCGCCGCGCGCGGTGGAACGGCTTGAGAGCTATACGCCACCCTGGCCGCTGCCGAAGATCTTCCGCATGACCGCCAAGGGCAAGCTCAACGAAGCCCTGTTCGAAGGCGCGACGATCAATACGCCCTCGATGCTGTGCCTTGAGGACTATATCGTGGCGCTGGAATGGGCCCGGGGCATGGGTGGTCTTGAGGCGCTGATCGCCCGGGCCGATGCCAACACGAAGGCATTGACCGACTGGGTGGAGGCAACGCCCTGGGCGGGGCTTCTCGCCACCGACCCGGCGACACGGTCCAACACATCGGTGTGTCTGAGCATTGTCGATCCCGCTTTCGTCGCCATGGCGCCGGAGGCGCGTCGCGCTTTCACCAAGAAGATGGTTGGCCTGCTGGAGGCCGAAGGCGTTGCCTACGACATCGGCTCCTATCGCGACGCGCCGCCGGGCCTGCGCATCTGGTGCGGCGCCACCGTCGAAACATCCAACATCGAGGCCTTGTGCCCGTGGCTCGACTGGGCGTTCGAAACCGCCAAATCCGCACAAGCCGACGCTGCCTGACCGCAGACATTTTCAAAGCATCATCTGGAGAGAGGGAACGACATGGCTCCCCGTGTACTGATATCCGACAAGCTTTCACCCCGGGCGCTGGAAATCTTCCAGGAGCGCGGCATCGAGGCCGACACCCAGGTCGGGCTCGACCGCGACGGCCTGATCGAAATCATCGGCCGCTATGACGGTCTTGCGGTGCGCTCGGCGACGAAAGCGACCGAGAAGGTCATCGCCGCTGCCGAAAACCTCAAGGTGATCGGCCGGGCCGGCATCGGGGTCGACAACATCGATGTGCCGGCGGCGACCGCCAAGGGCATCATCGTGATGAACACGCCGTTCGGCAATTCGATCACAACGGCGGAACATGCGATTTCCCTGATGCTGGCGCTGGCGCGGCAGATCCCGGCCGCCGACCGCTCGACGCAGTCGGGGGCCTGGGAGAAGTCCCGCTTCATGGGGGTGGAGATCTACTCCAAGACACTCGGCATCATCGGTTGCGGCAATATCGGATCGATCGTGGCGGAACGGGCCATCGGCTTGCGCATGCGGGTGATCGCCTTCGATCCGTTCCTGTCCGAGGAGCGGGCGGTCGAGCTTGGAGTTGAGAAGGTCGAGCTTGAAGACCTCCTGCGCCGGGCCGACTTCATCTCGCTGCACACGCCGCTGACCGAAAAGACCAAAGACATTCTCGATGCCAGGGCCCTGTCGCAGGCCAAACCGGGCGTGCGCATCATCAATTGTGCGCGCGGCGGGCTGATCGTCGAAGAGGCGCTCAAGGCGGCACTCGAGGCGGGTCATGTCGCCGGAGCCGCCATCGATGTCTTTGTCTCAGAGCCCGCGACCGAGAACCCGTTGTTCGGCATGGACAATGTCATCTGTACGCCGCATCTCGGCGCGGCAACCGAGGAGGCGCAGGAAAACGTCGCCATCCAGGTGGCCGAGCAGATGTCGGACTATCTCCTGACCGGGGCGGTGACGAATGCGCTCAACATGCCGTCCATTTCGGCGGAGGAGGCGCCGCGGCTCAGACCTTTTGTGGCGCTCGCCGAGCAGCTTGGATCCTTTGCCGGGCAGTTGACCGAAAGCAGCCTCACCGGACTCTCGATCGAATATGCCGGCCAGGTGGGCGAAATGAACAAGCGGGCGCTCACCTCGGCGCTGCTTGCCGGCCTGTTCCGGCCGATGCTGGCGGAGGTCAACATGGTGAGCGCTCCGGTGATGGCGCGCGAGCGGGGGATCGCCATCGACGAGACCACGCGAGACGCGCGCGGCGCCTATGACACCTACATCCGCCTCTCGGTGCAGACCGAGCGGCAGGAGCGTTCCGTTGCCGGTACGGTTTTCTCGGACGGCAAACCGCGCATCATCCAGGTGAAGGGTATCAACATGGAGGCGGAGCTTGGGCCCCACATGCTCTACATCACCAATTTCGACAAGCCCGGCTTCATCGGCGCGCTCGGCACCACACTGGGTGATGCGGGCGTCAATATCGCAACGTTCCATCTCGGCCGTCAGAAGGAGGGCGGCGATGCCATCGCATTGGTCGAGATCGACGAGGCGATCGATCCGGTGGTGCTCAACAAGGTGAACGCGCTGCCGCATGTGCAGCAGGCCAAGGCGCTGGCGTTTTAGGCGCGACCGTCCGCTTCAAGACACGCGTCAGGCCGCCCGGTCGAAGGCGCTTCGGATCGCGGCTGCCATGGCACGCGACAGGTCCGGCGCGGCTCCGTTCCGGCATTCGATCACGAGGCTGGACTGCGGCATGACGGGAAAGCCGTCGGCGGCGGCGAGTTCCACGATGTCGTTTCCAAGCGAATCCTCGCCGAGCAGGCCAACCGCCGCTCCGGCCTCGACGGCGGCCAAGACGCCGGCAACACTTTCGCTGGTGTAGGCGATACGGAAGGTCCTGCCCGCCGCGCGAAGGCCGTCGAGGGCCAGATCGCGCCACCAGCAGGCGCGGTCGAACAGGGCCAGCGGCAGCGGGTCGACCTCGTGGGCGCGGTGCCGGCGCGAGGCGGCCCAGACGGTCCGCTGGGTTCGCAAAACGGCCAGGCCAGCCTTCGGTTTTTCGACATCGTAGACCGCGACATCAAGTTCGCCGCGTTCCAGGGCATGGGGAAAGTCGGCACTGAGCGCGCATCTGACTGCCAGTTCGACCCTGGGATGGTCGCGAACGAAACGCGCGACGACCTGTGGCAGGACCGTTCCGCCATATTCATCGGGAATGCCGATGCGAAGCGAACCTTTCAGATGCCGGGATGTGAGTTCGGCAAGGGTGCCATCGAGTAGCTGAACCACCCGCTGCGCCACCGGGCGCAGGGTTTCGCCGGTGGCGGTGAGGACCACGCCTCGCCCGTGACGTTCGAACACCTGGCGGCCCAATACGGTCTCAAGCCGTTTGATCTGCAGGCTGGCGGCAGACTGGGAGCGGAAAATCCGTTCCGCGCCACCGGTGACGCTACCGGTCTCGGCGACCGCCAGAAAGGTGCGCAGAAGATCGCTGTCCAGCTTCTCTATGCTCGGCAAGCTATCAGTTTGGCTCATGGCTGATATCTAAACAATTCGATATTCAGAAAGCTTATCGCCTGCCACATTGCCGCGCAACAAGATTGGAGCGTGCGATGGACGACGTTACCCCCATAAAAGAGAGCTGGCCGCGCGCCCGTGCCCTGTGGATCGCGGCGCTTGTTGGCGTTGCCGCGCTCTGTGCATGGTTTCCGCAAGGCGCCCTGGAGACCGCCGGGTTTGTGGTACACGGCCTGATCGTCGTGGCCCCGCTGGTGGTGCCCGGTATCCTGATCTCAGCCTGGGTCAGCGCGAGTGGGGCGGGTGGACGTATTGCCCGCGCGTTCGATGGGCGGTTGCACCGAACCATCTTCATGGCATCGGCCATCGGCGCCATTACCCCGGTGTGCGGTGTGACGGTGCTGCCCTTGATGGCCGGCCTGCTGTCGTCGGGCGTTCCGTTGGCGCCGATCATGGCGTTCTGGCTCGCCTCGCCGGTAACCGATCCGGCCATGTTTGCGACCACGGCCGCGACGCTGGGCTGGGGCTTCGCCATCGGCAAGTCGGTTGCGGCCTTCGGCCTTGGCCTCTTCGGTGGATGGATCACGGCGGTGCTTCCCGGGCACTCCTGGACAACGGCGCCGTTGCGGCGAAACCGGCTGGTGACCAATCTGGGCGGCGGTGCGTGCGGTGCCGGGCATGGGTTTCATGCCGCGGTCTGGTCGGATGCCGCCCGGCTGTTGCTGTTTCGCAACGAACTGGTCGGCATGACGCGGCTGGTGCTGATCTGCCTGACGCCGGCCTTTGCGGCGGAACACCTGTTGAACCGGTTGCTGCAGCCCGAAGCGCTGGCCGCCTATGTCGGCCACGATGCGTGGTGGGCGATCCCACTTGCGGTCTTCGTCGGAGCACCGGCCTATCTTGACGGGTATGCGGCGCTGCCGCTGACCCGCGGACTGATGGACCACGGCATGTCGCCGGGCGCGGCAATGGCGTTTCTGGTTTCCGGCAGCGTTGTCAGTATATGGGGCGCCATGGCGATTTTCCCTGTGCTCAGGCTCAAGCCGTTCATGCTGTTCCTGGCTCTTGCAGTGACCGGTTCCCTGTGCGCCGGATGGCTTTATGCGCTTGTGGCCTGAAGTGAGGGATAGTGCTGATGACCGATTGCATAGCCGGTGTGCGAATTTGTCATGCCGATACAACGGCGAACTGGTCTATGTAAACGCTACCAATCCGCAACACCGATTCACCCGCAGGAGGTTATTTTGTCTGATCAAGACACCATTGGCAGTCGGCTCGCCGAAGCAAGAGAAGAGCGCGGCCTGACCGTCGTCGAGGCGGCGCGCCGCATGGCAGTGAAGACTGAAACGCTCAGAAACTGGGAAAGCGGGACCTCCGCGCCCCGTTCCAACAAGTTGCATCTGCTGGCCGGAATCCTCAGCGTGCCGGTCACCTGGCTGATCGATGGCGATGTAGAGGATATTCCCGCCGCCGACCGCTGGAGCAGGCTCGAGCGGCTCGAACAGAAATTCGAGCGGATGAATGTGCTGCAAGCCGAGTTGCTTGAGCTCAGCACCGAAATCGCCGAAGAAATCGCGACGATCCGCAAGATCGACGAAGAGCTCGAAGAGCTGGCCGCCTAGAGCGCTTCCCACCTCATAAGCAACTCTAACTCTGCGCCGGTGTGATTATTCCGATGCCGGCGCCGGTCGTGTCTTGAATGAGAGCGACGCGGCCGACCATTGGGATGTCGAACGGCTCGCGCACCACAGTGCCGCCCGAATTCCTGGCCGCTTCGACGCGGGCGTCGACATCGTCTACGGATATGTACGCGAACCAGTGCGGGCCGGCATCCTGAGGCGCGGTGTCTTCAAGCGGCATGATGCCGCCAACCGGCGTTTCCCCGGCCATGCAGACCCAATAGGTGAAGCCGGCGCCGGCGAAATCGTCATACGTCCAGCCGAGGGTATTGGCGTAGAAGGTCTTGGCACCTTCCACATCGTTGGTCATGAGTTCGTTCCAGTGAAATGTGCCGTGGCTCGACATTGCCCTGATCTCCTGAGGTTGGATGCTGGCGTATTGAGTTATACCCGAATTTCATCCGGTTTATGACAGAGGACTCTCGCTTTGGAATCGGGCCGCGATGGTGTACATAACACTGCAAGCCCCGGCGGATTGCGCCGGGGTTTTGGTTTGCGGGGCTGTGCTCTTTGGGGGAGCGTTCTTCATGGCAAATGTGGTTGTTGTCGGCTCGCAGTGGGGCGACGAAGGCAAGGGCAAGATTGTCGACTGGCTGTCGGAACGCGCCGATGTGGTGGTGCGGTTCCAGGGCGGCCACAATGCCGGGCATACCCTGGTGATCAACGGCGATGTCTATAAACTGTCGCTGCTGCCGTCGGGTATCGTGCGGCCCGGAAAACTTTCCGTCATCGGCAACGGCGTGGTGATCGACCCCTGGGCGCTGGCCGACGAGATCGGCCGGCTTGGCGAACAGGGCATCGAGGTTTCGCGCACCAACTTGCGGGTTGCCGAGAACGCAACATTGATCCTGCCGCTGCACCGTGAGCTCGACGCCTTGCGCGAGGCCGCCGCCGGGGCCGGCAAGATCGGCACCACCAAGCGCGGCATCGGCCCGGCCTACGAAGACAAGGTCGGACGCCGCGCCATACGCGTCATGGACCTGCAGAACCTGAAAACCCTGCACGCCAAGATCGATCGGCTGCTCACCCACCATAATGCCCTGCGGCGCGGGTTGCAGGAGCCCGAGATCTCGAGCGAAGAGGTGCACGGCCAGCTTGCCGAGATTGCGCCGACGATCCTGCCCTTCATGGACACGGTGTGGGACCTGCTTGACCGCAAGCGTCGCGACGGCAGCCGGATCCTTTTCGAGGGGGCGCAGGGCGCGCTGCTCGACATCGACCATGGCACCTATCCGTTTGTCACCTCCTCCAACACGGTGGCGGCGCAGGCGGCGACCGGCAGCGGCATGGGGCCGAGCGCGATTGACTATGTTCTGGGCATCACCAAGGCCTACACGACGCGGGTGGGCTCGGGACCGTTCCCGACCGAACAGGAAAACGAGATCGGCCAGCGGCTCGGCGAACGCGGCCATGAGTTCGGCACCGTGACCGGGCGGCCGCGGCGCTGCGGCTGGTTCGACGCGGCGCTGGTGCGCCAGGCGATCAAGACCAGCGGCATCACCGGTATTGCGCTCACCAAGCTCGATATTCTCGACGGTTTCGAAGAGTTGAAGGTCTGTATCGGCTATAAGCTCGACGGCGAGGACATCGATCACCTGCCGTCGGCGCAAGGGGCTCAGGCGCGGGTCGTACCGGTCTATGAAAGCTTCGAAGGCTGGTCGGAATCAACAGCCGGGGCCAGGACATATGCGGACCTGCCGGCCCAGGCGGTCAAGTATGTGCGCCATGTCGAGGAATTGATCGAAGCGCCGGTCGCATTGCTCTCGACTTCGCCGGAACGCGATGACACCATATTGATGAAGGATCCGTTCGAGGATTGATGCGCCGGAGGCGGGGTTCGCCACCTCCGTACCTAGATAATGGGGAACCGTCGGAATGCTCAGGGCCCTGGGCTGGCTTCTGTACATCATTGTTCTTCTGGCACTGACCGCCCTTACGCAGGTCGGCGGCGCCATCTTGATGTTCTCCACCCTGATTGTCTGGTCGATCTTTCCCGTCGGCCGGCTGGGCCGTATCAAAGCGTTGCTTTCCCATACATTCGCCTTTGCCGCTCTCTACTGCGCCATCTGCCTGCTGTTGATCCCGCCGGTGGCGCAGATCAACGGGCGGGTGGCCCTGCAGTGCCTGCCGACCGCGCGTCAGGTCTATGGCGCGCTCAACCCGCTTTCCTGCCTGCTTAACCGGCACTATGTGGTGCCGGAGGTGGAGGCGGCACTCATGCGCATGTCGAAAGAGCTCAGCGTGGCGCAGCCCGGCACGGTCGTTGCCTATCTCGATGCCGGCTTTCCGTTTGTCGAAGGGTTTCCCCTGCTGCCGCATCTGAGCCATCGCGATGGGCGTGACATCGATCTGGCCTATTTCTATCTGGGCGGGTCGGGACGTTATCTTCCCGGCGAGGCCCGCTCGCCAATCGGTTATTTCGGGTTCGAGCAGCCGGCCGCCGACGCCAAGCTGCCGTGTGCGCAGGAGACCGGTTTCAAGACCCTGCGATGGGACCTCGCCTGGCTGCAACCCTACCTTGCACCCTATACGCTCGACGACATGCGCACCGCGGAAATGCTCACCTGGCTGGTGCTGGAAGGCCCCACCTACGGCGTCAGCGGTCTCATCATCGAACCGCATATGGGCGAGCGGCTCGGCGTGCACTCAAAGCTCATCCGCTTCCAGGGCTGCAAGGCGGCGCGCCATGACGATCATGTACATGTGGATTTTGACTGAACTCAAATGTTGACCCATCCAGCCGGCGGTTCCTTGCCCGGGTGGAGCGTGCCGCAGGATCCGCAGGTCCGCTGCTCTTCACTTCGAAACGGTCATCGGTCTGGCGCCGTGGATGCCACGCTCTTGCCGACCGCAGGCGGCCACACGACGAGCACAATTGCGCCCTATTCTTTTGTGTACAAAGTGTTTGGCCGAGCGCTCATACGGGCAACAGGCTGGCGGCGGCTTCGGACAGGCACTGCGGTTTTCGCCGCGCCGGTCTGATGGCTCTGCAGGAACGGGGGCGTTCGCATGTTCAAATCACACCATCGATTTCGTGTTGAACCGCGCGCGTGTCGCGCCGCAGCGCTCATGCCCGTGAGGTCCGCCCGGGAGAGGCAGCCGGAACCGCATTCGCGACCGCCACGTCGCGGCGGGCGCGGACTTCCATGAGCAAGCGCAAGTCGGGGAAGAAAAGTGCGGCGAAGCCGCCGCAGTCCGGCGAGCTGCAGCACACCCAGGCGAGTGAGCTGGAACGCATCATCAGGGACGACAACGACTTCAGTGCGACGAAAGCCTTCGCCCATGCCTTCATGAGGCGTTGTCGCCAGGTGTGCCGTATCGAGCACACCGAACACGGGCCTATCGGTTCGGGGTGTCTGATTGGCCCGGATCTGGTGTTGACCAACTGGCATGTGAAAGACGGCATCGACGATGCCGGGGCGGCGCTGATCCGCTTCGACTATGCGACCGATGGCGCGAAGGAGACCGTCGGGCGAACCTGCGGGCTGGCGGCGCGGGACTGGGTGGTCGATGAAAGCATGCCGAGCCCGCGGGAGCTTGGCCGCGACGAGGGACCGGAAGAACCGAGCGCCGATCTGCTCGACTTTGCACTGTTGCGTCTCAACGAGAGTGTTGGCTTGGACGTCGCAAACAGCGAGCAGCGCGGCTGGGTCACGGAGTTTTCCTCCGAATACTCCCTGATGACCAAGTTGCTCGTGTTGCAACACCCCCAGGGGCGTCCCATGCAGCTCAGCATGGGTCAGGTTACCCGTGTCAACGACAACGGGACACGGATCTATTACAGCGCCTCGACGGAGCCCGGCTCATCCGGCGGGCCCTGTTTCGACCAGCAGATGAGGCTTATCGCGGTGCATCACGCCGGCCCCCGCGACGAAGATAACCGGGGCGTTCCGATTGACCTGATTCTCAATGCGGCTCAGCCGGTGCTCGCGGAGATCGACGAAGATCCCTCGCTGCCCGGAGAACAGCAATTGTCGCTCTCCGTGACGGTTCTGATGCATTTCGATCAGTTCGACATGCATGACGAGCTCCGGCATAAGATCATCTACCACCGCATAAAACATCATCTTGAAAACGGGATCGTGCTCACCCGCCCCGTCGGCGGTGTTGGAGGCATGCGCAGGTTCAAGTTCAAGGTGAACCTTTCGTCACTGGCGACGGAACAGGAAGAAAAAGTGCTGCGTGACATTGCCGAGGCCAATGTCGTTGTTGCGGTTCTCACAAAGCCCAGTCCGACACTGGCCTATCAGATCGGTTACCGCGATACCGTTCGCTCGGAAACCATCATACTGCACAGCAGGCAGGTGCGCGGGCGGATCGAGGATCTGGTGCCGATCCATATTCCCCGAAACGTCTGCATTCCGTTCGACGAACCAAATCCGGAATGGCCGGAGGAGAACTACGCCAACGACCCGATTTATGCGCGGTTCTTCGAGCACCAGATGAGCATCAGCTTCCGCGATGACACACTGCATAGCGATGTCGAGCAGGCCATGATCCAGTATGACCAGCATCTGCACCGCCGGATGGCGTTCGCCCTGGATCACCTGACCTACGGCGACGTGCGCCACGCCCAGCCGGTGTTCAAGCATGTCGGCAAGCTGCGCCTGCCGGAAGATTTCCTGCAACACTGGTTCGCCTACCTTCCGACAAGCCTGTTGCGGATCTGCTGGAAAGGGAAGACCGGCCCCGGCAACGACTACCGTCCTGAAGACATTGAGGGTGACGTGGTCGTGTGCGACGGGAACGAGGGGTTCAGGGAGATCTTCGCGGTTTCGGCCTCGGACTTCGGCGACTACGAGTCTCGCGTCTATTCCTACACCCAGCTGATGAGCAACATCCGCAAATATGTCTGCCCGCTGCATCTGGAGAAGTTCGACGAGGAGCAGGATCAGCTGCGCCATGAGCTGATTTTCGGCGAAACAAGGATTGTTGCGAAGGTTCCCCTGCGTTTCATGGACGAGACCGACGACACCGATCACCTGCACCAGGCGTCCGCCATGAGGGGGCGCGTGTTCCTGCCCTGCCTGATGGCGAAGAACACCATCGGTCACGTCGACCATTTCCACGCGACCTATATGATCGTGTCGTTCGTGCAGCAGTTCTGGACGGTTACCGCGTCCGAAACGCGCTAGAGCGGGATCAGGAAAAGTGGATACCGGTTTTCCGTCCGATCCCGCTCCAAAACATTAGAATCGATCACGTTTAATCGACCTAGGTGATTCAACCTAAGTCGATCGTGATCTAGACCCTTTCATCTTTATACGGAAACGCTTTGACCGGATTTTCACGTCTGCTGACCTGGCAGGGGTCCCGCCGTGGACTTGCCGTCCACATGGGGGCCGTAACGCAGTCAGGAGGCGTGAAAATCCGGCCTTCGGTGGGCCAAACCGGCTCGCCGGCAGCGTTGCAGCGCTTGCCCGATGCACCACATCGCGCTGCGCACCGCGCCTTGCCGGGCGAACCGGTTTGGCTCCA
>JAJFHL010000175.1 GCA_021775615.1 Hyphomicrobiales bacterium | reverse complement strand
CCGGCGATCGCCGGCGCGTCGTTCACGGCGGTGATCGTGACCGTCGTGTCGATGTTGCCGATCGATCCGGTGTCGCCGTCGGTAAACTGGAACCGCACGATCCGCTGGGTCGTGTCCGGGTCGGCATTGTTGGTGTTCTCGTAGGTGATGGCGCGGATCACGGTCTGGACGTCGGAGGCGTCCGCATTGGAGTTGAACGAGATCACGACATTCTGGTTGAGCGCGCCGCCGGAGCCGAACACGCCGACCATCTGACCGCCAACAATCACATCGCCGCCGGCCGCAGTTCCACTCGGCAGGGTGACCCCCGCAGGTGAGGTGAACACGGAGAGCACATCTTCCGCGCCGACCCGGTTGGTGATCGAAACCGTCAGCACACCGGTATCGAAGTCGAGGCTGTCGGCGTCGGTGAGGGTCGCCGAGGGAGCCTGGTCGACGATGACCGCCCCGTCGCCCTCGTCATAGGCGAGATCGTCACCGGCAAGATCGGCCAGAACCGGATCGTCGTTGACCGGGTTCACGGTAACGGTGGAGATGGCCGCCGTCGATGTGCCGCTGCCATCGCCGTCGCCGACGGTGATTTCGATGGTCCTGGCACCGCCGGTCGGATTGCCGGTGTTGCTGTTGGTGTAGGTGAGCAAAGAGGCGAGGTCTGAGACCAGCGCCGGCGTCGCGAGCGCGTCGTTGAAAGTGATGACCAGGTCCGCGCCGTTGGTACCCCCGGTGAAAGTGGCAAACTCGGTCGGCGGCGAGACACCGTCGGTGCCGACGCGGATGCTCGTACCGGACACGGAGATGTTTCCGGCACTCTCCGGCGGCGACTGGCTTTGGATGCCGAGCACATCCTCACCGTTGACACCGCCATTGGTGATGCTGACGGTCAGGTTGCCGCCATTGAAGTCGGCGCTGTCCGCGTCCGTAATCGAAGCGGGCGTCAGCGAGTCGATGATCAGCGCACCCTGCCCCTCATTGTAGCTGTGCGTCTGGTTCAGGAAGCTGATGACCGGCGCGTCGTTGACCGCCTGAACGGCGACCGTCGCGTTGAGCGGAGTGATGCTGCCGCCGTCGCCATCGCTCAGGCTGAAGGTGACGGTGCGGTTGCCCGGCGTCGGATTGCCCGTGTTGGTGTTCTCGAAGGTGATCGCTCGAACCACCGCCTCGACATCTGCCGCGGTCGCGTCCGAGTTGAACGTAACTTGCAGCGGGGCGCCGTTCGCGCCGCCGACCACCGAGCCCACCTGCGTGGTGCCGATGCGCACCTGGAGGCCGGACGTATTGACTTGGCCGGCCCCGGTGCCTTGCTCCTCGATGTCGAGCCGGTCCTCGCCGTTGACGCCGCCGGCCGTGATCGAGACGATCAGCTGTCCTGTGTCGAAATTTGCGCTGTCGATATCCTGGACGATGGCCGACGGCGCCTGGTCGATGACCACCGGGCCATCGCCTTCATCGTAATTGAGCGTATCACCGGAGAGGGCCGTTAGCGTCGGCGCATCATTGGAGCCGTCGATCTGGATGTCGATGTCGTGGGTGGTGCCGTCGACGGACTGAACCGTGACGGTGTCATTGAGCTGGCCGCCCGCGCCCAGTTGCTGAACCGCCGCGCTGGCGTTGTTCAGCGTATATGTCCAGACGCCGGCGGCATCTATGTCCAGGGTCCCATGGGTGCCGGCGAGACTTGCCCCCGGCGTAAAGGCCTCTTCCGCGACGCCGTCCGGATCGGTGATTGTCAATGCACCGGTCGCGGTCAGTTGCACGTCTTCCTGAACCGTGCCGGTGTCCGTGCCGCCGATCACTGCGGGATCATTGCTGGCCTGCACGGCAACGAAGACGTTTGCTGTCGGCGACTGATTTCCAACGTCGTCTTCCACGACGACACTTAGGGTACGAACGCCGGCCGTGGGCGCGGCGGTGTCGGTGTTCTCGTAGGTGATCGCGCGAACGAGGGTTTCGAGATCGGCACGGCTTGCGGCCGCATCGAGATTGACCACGAGATCATTGCCCTCGGCTATGGCATTGCCGAGCGTGCCGACGACCGTCGCGCCGATCAGCACGTTCGAACCGGGCGCCGTGCCGGCCAACGTGACGGTTCCGCCGAAAGCCAGGAGGTCTTCGGTTGCGTTGCCGCCGGCGGACACCGAAACGGTGAGAGACCCGCCGCCGACACTAGCTTCGGGATCGGTGACCTGGGCGGCGGCGCCCCGATCAATCAGTTGCGGACCACTGCCCTCGGCGTAGCTGAAACCGTCGAGGTTGAGACTCCCGATGGACGGGGTTTCGTTGACGTCGTCGACCTCAACCAGAACATTCTGGATATCGGTCAGTCCGGCCGTATCGGCTACCCGAACCTGGACAACGTAAACGTTATCGCCAGGCGTACCGCCGGCATCCTGCGGATTCTCGAAATTGGGCGCGGCATTGAAGCTCAAGACCCCGCCGGCGGTGATCGAGAAGCGGGCATCGTCCGCGCCGGCACCGGTGAGACTGAAGGTCTGGGTATCCGGGTTGTCGAAGTCGGTCGCGACAACCGTGCCCGCCGCCGTGGTGTTCTCGTCCAGCGACAGGTTGGTGGTCGTGATCACCGGCGCTTCGTTCACATTGGTGACCGTCACGTCGATCGTCGCGGTATCCGTGCCTCCGAACGAGTCTTCGACTTCGACTTCAACCTGATATGTGTTGTCCCCGGCTACGCCGCCGGTATCCAGCGGTGTTTCAAAATCGGGAGGCCCGTTGAATGTCAGCGCACCGGTGCCTGCATTGATCGAGAAGAGTGCGTCGTCGGCACCACTGCCGGTCAGCTGGAATGTGAAAGTGTCGCCGACATCGGGATCGTCTATGGCCACTGTCCCGGCAGCCGTGCCATTTTCCTGCAGCGACAGGCTCGCCGTGGTGATCGTCGGATCGTCCGGCTGAGGCGTCACCACAATGTTAAAGGCGGCGGTCGTGGCGCCGACTGAAATATTGATGCCGCCGACTTCCGAATCCGCCGTCGCGTCGTAGACGAGGCCGTTGAGGGCCGTGGTGATGGCCGTACCCGACCCGGTGAAGGTGACCTGATTGGTGCCGTTGCCCTGAACGTTGGTCAGCCCGACCGTACTTGCCAGTGTGACGGTCGACAACGCGTCGATGGTGACGTTTTCAGCTGCGTCTCCCGGCGTGGTCACGTTGAAACCTGAAATCACGACACCGGTGGCATCTTCATTGACCGTCGGCGACGCCGGCAGGGCAATTACCGGAGTAGGCGGCGGCGGCGGCACATCGTTATTGGCAACTTCAGGCTCGGGCTCAGGGTCGGGATCCGGGGTTTCGATGGTCGTGTTCTGCGTTTGGGTGTTGGCCGGATCACCGCCCCCGTCGCCTCCACCCAGATCGCCCGGACCGGCACCGCCTCCCGTGCCGCCATCCGGCAGACCTTCAAGATCGTTGACCGTGCCACCGCTTGGCGCGCCGGAACTGTTCGGAGTGTTCGTGTCCGGAGATGGTGGTTGCGTGTCCGGGTCGGGTTCGGGGTCGGGTTCTGGCTCCGGTTCGGGTTCGGGTTCAGGCTCCGGTTCGGGTTCAGGCTCCGGTTCGGGTTCAGGCTCCGGTTCGGGTTCAGGCTCCGGCTCGGGTTCGGGCTCCGGTTCAGGTTCCGGTTCGGGCTCCGGTTCTGGTTCGGGCTCCGGCTCGCCGTCATTTTCCACCGCGGACTCGCCTTGCTGCGCGCGCTGCTGCCAGGCATTGAATGCCTGCGTCAGCTCGGCTTGCGCCGCCGCGTCATCGGATATGTCGCTCTGCGACTTCTGAATCGTCTGAACTTCGCCGGTGATGCTTGTCAGCACCAGTTTTGTGCCGGCATCGCTCACCGTGCCAAGCAGATTACCGGTGATCTTGTCGAAGAGATCGTACGATCCCGTGGTGCCGTCCGGCTCGACGGCGACCGAGAAGTCGGTGGCACCATTTTCCGCCAGAATCTTCACGATCGGCCAGGTACCGCGAATGCCCATGGTGGCGACCGGCGTTTCAATCTTCATGTCGCCGGTGGGCGCGACCTTGCCGGCGACAAAGACGAACGTGCCCTGCACCAGGTTGAACAGCATCGAGTTGTCCGAGCCGCCCGGCTTGTAGACCAGCTCGTTGAGAACCATGCGGCTGCCGCCCGACAGCGAAAACACGGTTTCGTCGATGAAGGTGATGCCGAGGTTGGAGCCGTCGGCGGTGGCGATGACGTCGTCTTTGAAGACCGGATCGCCGACCTTGAGTTCGACGGTGACACCGTTGGCTCTGGTGGCCGTTGCCGAGCCTTCCAGCGTTTCGACCTGGCCGATCGGCTTGGCGCCGTCGGGCTCGCCGGCCTGGGCGTACTGGCCGGGCGCCAACGGACCGGCCAGCGCGGCCACGACGTCCGGCGTCAGAACCGCGCCTTCCGGCGACATCAGGGTCGGAGGCGGCTCGGCCGAAAAGTAACCTTCGACGACGACGACAACGCCGTCTGCTCCGGTAATGATCAGATCATTGCCGGAGCGGCCGAACTCCCCCTGAAACAACAGCTCCGCATCCGGAATTTTGAGGAACTTGCCTCCGGACAGGGCGATTACCGTTGTGGGATGTGGTGTTGCCTCTGTGTAGTTGATGGTCGTCTCCCTGACGCGATCATCGTCTTATGTTCCCCACATCTTTCCGTTTGCTCACGAAACCGTGATCAAACCCAATATCTCCAGCACTTCAATAGTAGCAATTATGGCGCACGATGGCGATTCCTTAAAAAGTGATTAATTTTGTAAGATTAACGTCAGTAAAAACTGTACTGCTTCGTACAGATACTGGTTGCGAAACGGCTAAAATGTGGCGGCGTAACTCGGTTGAGTTATGACCTAGCGCTCGCGCAGCGCTTCCAGTCGGACGCGCGTCACCGGCTTGAGCAGATAGTCCAGAACCGTCTTCTTCCCGGTCAGAACGTCCACGGTTGCGACCATGCCCGGGATGATCGGCAGAGACCTCCCGTCAACCGAAAGATCGCTGCGATCGGTTCGAATGATGACCCGATAGAAACTTTCGCCGCGTTCATCGGTGATCGTGTCGGCACTGATCCGCTCGACGTTGCCGTCGAGCGATCCGTATATGGAGTAGTCATAGGCCGTCAGCTTGACGCTGGCGGACTGGTCCGGCCGGATGAAGGCGACGTCCTGCGGGCGAATCTGCGCCTCGATGAGCAAAGTGTCGCCGAAGGGCACTATTTCCACCAGGTCCTGACCCGGTTTGACCACCGCACCGATCGTGTTCACGTTCAGTTTGTTGACGACGCCATGCACCGGAGCTTTGAGCGACGCCCGAAACACGCGGTCGCGCGCCGCCTTTATGGACTCTTCAACGACCGCGAGCTCGCCTTGCGCCTTGACCAGGCGTTCACGCGCTTCTGAGCGGAATGTCGCGCGAGCATTCTGCACCCGCGCTTGCGCCTCGACGATTGCCGAGTCGGCGCGCGGGACCGAAGCCTTCACAATTTCAAGGTCGCCCTCCAGTTCCGCAAACTGCCGCTGCAGGCGCAACAGCTCCACTTCAGGCACGACGCCTTTTTGATGCAGACTCACGGTCAGTTCGAGCTCCCGTTTCAGGGGGGCGAGGGAACGCTCAAGCTTCGTCTGGCGCGCCCTGAGCTCTTCAAGCTCCTGCCGGCTCTGAATCAGTTGCTGGCGCAGGATCGTCAGGTCTTCGTCCAGCTTGGCCAACCGCGCCTGAAACACCGCACGCTCCGACGCCATGATGTGCGGCGCCTCGGCCGCCACCGTCGCGTCCTCGGTCATTTCGGACTGGCCATTGGCTTCCGCCGAGCGACGGGCAATCTCCGCGCGCAATGTCCACTGGCGCTGTTTGATCTCTCCAAGTCTTGACGCAAAACTGGTGTCGTCGATGCGCATCAACACCTGATCGCGCTCCACCAGATCGCCTTCGCTTATGAGGATCTCGCGCACGATGCCGCCTTCGAGCGGCTGCACCACCTGGAGCTGGCTCGACGGGATCACACGCCCCTGTCCCGTCGTCACTTCCTCGATCACGGCCCAGTTCGCCCAGGCAATGCCCGAGCCCACGATCAGGGCAATCGCCACGATCAAGAGCCATGCGGTGCGCGGAGCACGCTCTTCCAGCGCGGTGCGAATGTCGTTTGCGAACTCAAACTCATCCTGTCTCATGGCCCATCACCATCGGACCGGCCGGCGCCGGGAGCTCCGCCCGGCGCCTTCGCCTCCAGCGCCGCGATCACGTCCGCCTTGGGACCGTCCAAGACCACACGACCGGCCTCGACCACGATGAGCCGGTTGACAAGCCGGAGGAACGACGTGCGGTGCGTGCAGATGAGCAGCGTGTGCATTTCAGAGGGCAGGTTTTCGACTTCGCGGATGAGCGCCGCTTCGGTTACCGTATCCATGGCGCTTGAAGGCTCGTCCAGGAACAGGATGCGGGGTTCGCGAATGAGCATCCGGGCCAGCGCCACCGCCTGTTTCTGCCCGCCCGAAAGCCCGCGGCCGCGCTCTCCGATCGGCATGCTGAGCCCGAGCGGGTGCGTGGCGGCGAACGCGTCGACGCCGGCAAGCCGCGTTGCCCTCTCGATCTGTTCCTGCGACGCGGTCGGACAACCCAGCGTGAGATTGTCGTGCAATGTTCCCGCGAACAGCTCCGGATCCTGAGACACGAAGCCGACCCCGTCACGCAGGTCGGCCGCCTCAAAGCCTCTGATGTCGATCCCGTCGACCAGCAAGCCGCCCCTGTCCGGCGAATAGAGGCCGGCCAGCAGTTTGCCGATGGTGGTCTTGCCCGACCCGACCCTGCCGATCAGGCCGACCCGTTCACCAGGGGCGATCTTGAACGACACGTCGATGAGGGCGTCGGTTTTGGCTCCGGGATAGCTGAAGCTGACATTCTTGAATTCGACCTCGCCGCGCTCGACGGTCCGCCCGTGTACCACATCGCCCCGGCGATCGGTGTCGAGGCCCATGAAATGCGTCAGCTCGCGCATCGCGGCAAAGGCCTGCTGCGCCCGGGCCAGCGTCATGGCGATGTTTCCAAGCGGCGCCAGTATACGGCCGGCAAGAATGTTGGCGGCAATCAGGCCGCCAATCGTGATGATCCCGTCGGAGACCAGGAACACACCCCAGACAATGATCACGACACTGACGGCCTGTTGCACCGACGCGGTAAAGGTCACGGCG
The DNA here is from genome assembly GCA_021775615.1 of Hyphomicrobiales bacterium. Taxonomy (GTDB): domain Bacteria; phylum Pseudomonadota; class Alphaproteobacteria; order Rhizobiales; family JAJFHB01; genus JAJFHM01. The sequence continues at coordinate 10,578 of JAJFHL010000175.1, read as the reverse complement.
GAGTTCGACCAGAACTTGACCTTGGAATTTGAGCGCGCGGTTGCAGCGATTGCATGCTCCCAGCGGCGCTGCATGACGCCTTCGCCTGACACGGCCTTGATGGTTTCCGGGCTGACCAGTCCCTCGACCAGGATGGAATGGCGTTGCGACGCCTGTGCCTGCGTCGCCTTGACCGCCCGCGACAGGGGTATCTGGATCGCCAGCGTCACCAGCAGGACCAGGGGGACCGCGGCCAGCGGCACATAGGCGATGGGGCCGACGATCACCAGCAGCACCAGCACAAAGACGCCGATGAACAGAAAATCCGTGACCGCGACAATGCTCGACGATGTGAAGAAATCGCGGACCGATTCAAACTCCCGGATCTGGTTGGCCATCGCGCCGGCGGAGCCGCCGCGCGCCGACATGGAAACCGCCATCGCATGATCGAAGAGCGATGATCCCACTTTCATATCGACCCGCCGCCCGGTGCGGTCGAGGATGTGGGCGCGCAGCTGTTTGAGAAGAAAGTCAAATCCAAGAGCGGCGACCACGCCGGCCGCGAGCGCCCACAAGGTCGGGATGGCCAGGTTCGGAATGACCCGGTCGTAGACGTTCATGACGAACAGGGGCAGCGCCAGCCCGAGAAGGTTTATCAGGAGGGCAGCTATGACAATCTGCACCCAGGACGGCCAGAACCGCCGTACCGAACTCCAGAACCAATGACCCCGGCCCTGCGCCGAACCGGCCAGCCCAAGACCGTGTGCCTTGGTTTCCGGCGTAATATAGATGGCATAGCCTGAGCTTTCGTCATCCAGGGTGCCGATGGGGACCTGCTTGGTGCCGCCCGTGTGACTGGGATAGGCGACTTCCGCGACGCCGCGCCGGCGATCCTTCGACACCAGAACGCAGGCGCCGCCTTCGCGGAGCAGCACAATCGCAGGCAGGACCAGGGATGGGATTCCAGACGCCCGCTGCTTGACGAGCCGGGCGTACAGTCCAACGCGTTCAGCCGCGCGGGCGAACAGTGCGGTGGAGAGCCTGCCGTCCACAAGCGGCAGGCCGCCGGTCACCGACGCGCGCGAAAACGGTTTCGCGAACGTCCGCGCCACGAACTCCAGGCAGTCAAGAAGTTCGTCGTGGGCGGCGCCACCGCCGCCGTCCGCCGTTCCGTCAAGCGACGGATCCACCGGCGCCATTTCGCTTAGCTTGGCGTCCACACTCTTTGCCGCCGATCAAGGGCGGTCCCAGGTTGAGCACGATGCCCTCATACTGAAGCAATTCGGCTGGCATTTCGCGCCTGCTTGCAGCGCACGGTTAACACCGCGGTGTGCCACGCAACAGGCGATCACGCCGCAGCCCATCATGCCAGCTTTACGGCCTCCGCAGGGGCTCGATCTCGATATTAAAGATGCCGAAATGCCGTTGGCTCTGCTCACGGTGGTTCGCCACGACTTCCGTTGGCGGAGCAATTCCCAGAGAATGCAGCAGGCCGCCCATGGTCGCAAGCAACTGATAGGCCGAGAACGTGCGGACCGCGCTTACGCTGATCAACTGGAACTGACTCGAGAACAGCGCGTTTTCCGAGTCGAGCAGATCGAGCAGACTGCGCTTCGACAGTTCATATTCCTGTTTGTACGCTGCAACGACCTGCTTCGCCTTGGTCACCTGCTCACTGAACAGGACGACCCGGTTGTGGCCGATCGTGTAGGCAGCCCATGTGCGCTCGATGGCCTCGGTCACCTCGCGCACCCTTGCGTGGTGTTCCATCATCGCCTGATTGCGCCGCTCGGAAAGTTCGCGATACCGGTTCGTTGTGCTGAAGCCATTGAACAGGTTCCAGCTCAGCACCAGTTGGCCGGTCAGATCGTTGTTCTTGCCGGTCGCGCCGTCGAGATCGCTGCCCCATGTGGCGGACCCCTCGACTGAGACCTCCGGCATGTACTCGCTTTCCACCTGATCGGCATCGAAGCCCGCCGCATCGACATCAGCCCGCGCGGCTCGAATGATCGGGCTGTTGGCGAGGGCCCTGTCTCTCGCGGCCTGCACGGTGCGGGGCAGACGTCCGGGGTAGGAAACGGTTCGAATTCCTTTCGGCTGAAGTCCGACAACCCGCCGGAACTTGGCCACCGCCTCGAGCCATGCCTGCCGGACTTCTTCCATCACGGCCTGGGCGGCGAGCAACCGTTCCTGCGTCTGATCAACTTCGCTCCTGGCGGCCTTGCCGCCTTCCTGGCGGTCGCGTACGCGGCCCAGTATGTTTTGATGACGCTCGACATTTTCCCGTGCGATGCCGAGCAGCTGCTGGTGGCGCCAGACATCAATGTAGGCCTCGACGGCATCAAGACTGAGTGCTTCGGAATTTTCCATCACCCGCCAGGCAGAGGCATCCACGCGAGCGGCATTCTTGTAGATATCGTTCGCCCGGTTCCAGCCATCGAAGAGTATCTGCCGCACCGTGAGCGTCGCCTGTCGGTTGTTGCGCCAGATGCGGTTGACCGGCGGCGCCACGCCGCTCTTGTCGGTTCTCTGCTGGCCGAACTCCGCGTTCACATCGACCTGCGGCAGCAATCGAGATTGTGCCTGCCGTAAGACATAGCCGGTCGCCCTGCGATCCGCTTGTGTCGAGCCGATTGTAGGGTTCGTCGTTACCGTATGTTGAACGGTTTCTTTCAAGGAAAGAGCATGCGTATCAGTCATCGGGAACGCCGCCGCGGACATTCCAACAACAAACAGACACGCGGAAAGATACACCCGCCTCATTGCCAGCCCCGGTTGCCCCACTTGCCGCCGGCTCCCCCGAGCCAGCCTAATCAGCCTCCTTTCTAGTAAAGGGCATCGCTAAGCGAAAAGCAACTGAGTCAATTCACGAAGTCGTGCAGATTTGATTTGGAGATGCCGGTCGATCCGGCCCTCACCCCGTCGGCTGGCATGAAGCCGCTCGGGCAGTCCGCGCTCAAAGTGACGAAATTCGACCGACACGGGTCAGAGATTCCATGGATGCCGGGTTCCTTGGCGAACTCGGCACTCTCATCAATCTCACAAACAAAAACCCCCGTTCCGGAGATACGCCGGCACAAGCGGCACTGATTGCGGGGGGCAGGATTTGAACGTCTCTGTCCCGCGCGCGTCGGGCAAGGCCCTCCTTGCGGGTCTCTAATGTTCGCTCCAGAAACGCTTAGGTCAACGATCGCCTTATGCCGCCCGCCTCGCTCACGCCATCCATGTTGCTGTTTGCGCCGATTGTCTCCACGGTGAGGTGTCTCGCTTCGCCGGTCACGCCTGCTATGCGGCTACTTGCCGCCGTCACGCGCCGCGAACCGTGCCAGGAACAGACCAATCCAGTTTGGAATCCTTGTCTGCCTGACCAGGGAGCTGTCGGCAATGAGCTCGACCGAGCTCTTGGGATCGGCGGTGAGCACCGAAAAACGGGATTGATACGCCATCCACCATAGGATCGTTACGCCGACAAACCAGAACACCACCTGCCATACCCATATGGACGGCATGTCGACTTTGGCGATTTGGTCAGTCAAGACAGGTAGGGAGAAGATGTTGTTTCCCAGGATCGCTCCCGGACCGATCGCCAGAAACGCCCAGATGAGCGTCAGCGACCAGAGCGCGGTTCGCATGCGCCGACGCCCTTGCAGAACGCCGTGATCACGGGCGAAGGCGGCATGCAGACCGTCGCGATGTGTACGCCCCGCAGCGCTCCGTGTGAAGCCGGACACCAGGAGGCAGCTCGCCATATTGAACACGAGCCCCCACCCGGCGGAGTGCACCGTCCACGGCCAGCGTCCCCATGGCAGCTCAACAAATGCCATCTCGAACAGGACGATGCCGAGCGGCTCGGTGAAGATCACAAGGATCATTCCGATGATGAGACCGACGATGACCCCCTGCCGGGAAATCCACGGCAGCCAGCAAAGGCCCATGAAGGCCGGAATGAGTTGCGTGGCGAGGCTCAGGGCAAGACCGCCAAAAAGATGCGCGAACACCGCGGGTGCGACACTGGCGATCAGGGCCATGACGAAGAAAATGACGGCGAGCGTCACCCTGGCGCACAGTTTGAGTGTTTCCCCCGAGGCATTCGGGTTGATATAGCGGCCGAAGATCTCAAGAGCGAAAATATTGGCTCCGGCAAGCGCGAAAAAGACAACCGCGATCTTGAGGGACAACAGCAGCATGAACACGAATGCCACTGCCAATAGCTGGTCGAAATCCGCCATCTGACCGACCAGCGCAACATAGAGCCCCTCGACCTGCCCGCTGTCGACACTCACCCCACCGGCTTTGTAAAGGGCCATGCCGATGAGTGGCGCAATCAACAGCAGGAGGCCTGCCGCCAGACCGCCGGTCATCCAGACTTGCTGGAACGCAAACCCGCGTGGCTCCTTGGAGGTGATGGCGAGAAAACAGACAGCCGGGCTCAGCACAATGCCGGTCAGCGCAAGTCCGTAGGACAGGATCGCCGCGGTGGTCCATACGCCCCCGGCCGACGCCTCCTTGCCCAGACCTTTTGTGAACTGGATGACGCCGGGAATGCTGGAGAAGGCGACCTCGGCCTGTTGTGCCGAACCGGTCGTCACGGTGATCGTGTTCATGATGGCGCGCATACTGCCGAATTCGGTGAACGAATAGACTCCGAACAGCATCAGCATTGCCAGAAGGACTATGGTCTGCGCGGTGGCCACGAAGGCAACCGTTCGCCAACCGCCGATACAGGCATACAAAAACAGAAAAAAGCCGACGCCCCATATGGCGAAATCACGATCCATAGCTCCATCAGTGATCGCCTCGAGCAAGGCACCGATATGGATGAGCCCCATGCTTGTGAACGGAACCGCGAACAGAAGCAGGAGCACGAACAGATAAATTCGGATGGAGTGGCTTGAATAGTATCCGGCGAAAACATCGCCGGCAGTCTTGAGGCCGGAGATTCGCGACGCGAGCCACAGACGCTGCATGAACAAGATGCTGACGATCGAAACGATCACCAGACCGATAGCAACGTGGTTGAACTGAAATCCGAACTTTGAAACCAGGATAAAGTGCGTGTAGAGACCATGCCCGGCCAACACAATGCCGGTCGCCGCAAACAAGAACACCCACGGTGGCAATCCTTGATCGGCGTTCAAAAAATCAGACGGATCCCTGAAGTGCTTCACACTCAGCGATGCCAGGTAGATGGCGAACGCAAAGAACGAACCGATCGTCAGGAGCAGCAGTAACCACATTTATGGTGTGCTTTCTCGGATGATCATCTTTCGCACACGCCCTAGAACTTTCGAATCACGTCAAAGAAATTGAACGCCTGACGTAGCCCATACCGGCTGATCATGAAGAATATCACGGTGGCGAAAATGGCGACGAAGCCCGCCGCGCCGGAGATGAAATTGGTTCTGGTGAACGCATCCGAAAACACGCCGAGTAACAGGAATCCCAGCAGGCTTACTGAATACATCAGCAGCCCCAAGGCGGTTTCACGTTCAGTAAAACTCGTCTCGTAGTACTTGTTGATGATGATATGGCCGATGAAGCCGGCGATCAGCACGGCAAATCCGGCAAGCGTGACAAGCGCATCGCTGCGCCGAAATCCCAACTGAACAAGAATAGACCCGGCGAACCCCAGCGCCAGCCAGAACGACAGCACGAGAGCGTGCCGCTCGACCTGTTGTTTTCGCGACAAACCGGACATCATCCCCCGACGCGCTGTTCACGTGGCATCGACATCTAAGTTCACTTGCCTTTCTTGTCCGTCTTGTCGGTGGTGTCCGGCTTGTCCGGGCCGGCGGGTCCCGGTTTCCCCGGACCATCGGCACCCGGGAAATTTCGGAACGACAGACCGCCGGCACTGCCGATCGATTCCAGCGGCAATCCGAGATCTTTCATCAGCCCGTCAACGAACGCCACCTGGGTGCGGTACTTCATGGCCGAGTTCACGACCTTGTCCGTCATGTTGCCGCCACCACCGCCACCGCCGTCATCCGAAGGGCCACCTCCGGTGTCCGATGGACTGTTGATGCCGGGCACGCCGTCGACCTGAAGGATCTTGATCGACTCGATGTTCTCCATCGGCTTGACCGTCTCGCGAATGATGGAGGGCAGGTTGGCGACGAGGTTCTCATATATCGCACTGCTGCGGTTGGCGTCGTTGCGAATGTTCTCCGCTTCGTTGAGCTTGCGGTGACCTTCCGCGTCCTTTTCGTAGCGCACCTCCAATGCCTGGGCCTCGGCGATCTCGGCGGCGGCGCGTTGCTCTGCCGCTTCCTTTTCCGCCGTTGCCTGGGCGACCACCCGCATGGCGTCCCGCTCCGACCTGGACGACATGTCGATCAGTTCCACCAACTTGGTGCGTTCGGCAATCTCCTTCTGCTTGGCGGTCACGATCTGCTCGGCTTGCACCGCTTCGACCTTCCAGGCTTCGTCGGCCTTGGCCTGAGCCACGGCCTCTTCGATCGACTTGTTTATGACCGCGATGAGGCGCTCCTTGTCGACGATCTCGATCTCCTTTTGCTGCTCGATCTCGAACCGTTCGATATATTTCCGCGCCGCAATGCGAAGCTCGTCGAGTTCGCGGGTGTTGGTGACGACTGTATCCTCGATTAGCCTGTCGGCGTTGGTCCTGGCGACGGCGATCTTCTGGTTCTTGACGATCTCGAGCTGTTCGACCTCATCGTCCTTGGCAATGCGTTCCACGTCGATGCTGCGCCTGACCGCAATCCCGGCCTTTTCGACAGCTTCCCGCGCGTCCTCGTCCGACAGCCGGGTTTCCTTGGACTTTTCGATCGACAGCTTTTCGATATCTGCCTCTGTCGCGATCCTGGCTGTTTCGACCTTTTTCTCGCTTTCGATCTTGGCCGCGTCGACCTCGGCCAGCGCCTGAGCGTCGTTTACCGAAATCGCCTGCCTGGACTCGATTTCGAGCTGTTTCAGCTGAGTTTCATTCTCGATGCGCTCAGCATCGACGGATTGCTTGTTGACGATGCGCTGGGTTTCGATTTCCTTTGACGCTTCGGTTTCCTGAAGCTCGATTTCCTTCTGCTTTTCGATCTCCAGGTTTCTGATCTCTTTCTCGGTCAGAATGCGTTCTGCCTCGATCAGCTTCTGCTTCTCGATCTGCTGCTTCTCCGCTTCGCGCTCGGCGGCAGTCCTCGATTTGCTGATACTGATGGCAGAGTTGGATTTTTCCTCTTCGATTTCGGCCAACTGGAGCGTCTTGCGGACCTCAACCTCACGGCTCTGGTCGATCCGCGCATATTCCGTGTCGCGATCGATTTCGAGGGCCTGTTTTTCCGTTTCGTAATCTTTCTTCTTGATGCTGATCAGCGTCTCGTTCTCGATCTTGTTGCGCTGCTTGCGCTTTTCCTCGATCTGCTCGGTCAGTTGCGTCAGGCCCTCGGCGTCAAACGCATTCGAAGGATCAAAGACCGAGATGTCCGTCTGATTGAGGTGGGTCAGGGAGGCATTCTCAAGTTCCAGACCATTGGCCCCCAGAGTGTTGGCGACAAGCTCGCCGACCATCTTCATGAACTCGATACGGCCGGTGTGGATTTCGTCCATCGTCATTGTCGATGTGGCGGCCGACATGGCATCGACAAAACGGCCCTGGATCAGTTGCTCGAGCTCTTCCGGATTGGTGGTTCGCGACCCCAGCGTGCGCGCCGCGGTGGCGACATGTTCAACGGTCGGCATGACGCGGACGAAGAATTCCGCCGTCACGTCGATGCGCATCTTGTTCTTCGTGATCAGAGATTTCTCGCCTGATCGCCGCACCTCCATGGGAATGGCGTTCATGTTCACGACCGTAATGTCATGTACGATCGGCACCACGAATGCGCCCCCGCCCATGACCACCTTCTCGCCACCCAGGCCGGTGCGGACGAATGACTGATCCTTTGATGATCGCCGGTACAGCCAGTGGAGCAGATAAACGCCTATGGCTATGATGATCGTGAGCAGAATTAAGATGGCAACGGCATCCGCTGCAGTCATACCACCGATCATATTCATCTCCCTCTAATGGCACCCATGTGCAGGGTGATTCGAACCGTCAACTTTCCTTGCCTGCAACGCCGACCACGATCGCCGAGATGGCAATCAGGTTCAGAAGGTCCGCGAGCGTATACAGAACGACTATACTGCTTGTGTGCCCCACGCCGATGATCACATCGACAAAGTGCAGGATCGGATAGATTGCCCAGCCGATCGTCATGATGAGCCTGATCCAGAAGTAGCCACGCTGGACCGGGCGGGAAGATTTGGCGATGTTGTCGCTGATGCGGCCGAAATACATCTCGCCCAGGATGTAGAGCCAGAAGGCCATAGAGATGAGCACGCCGAGGGTGGGCTCGAAATAGGTTCCATCGCCCAGGAAACGCGCCAGCACCATCAGGATGGAGGCCACCAGCATGCGCCAGAAAATTCCGACCGGCAGTTTGTCCACGGTGAGAGCAAAGAAGAATATCGCCGCCACCTGCACCGGGTGAACCACGAACCAGCCGACGTAACGGTGCGCCGCCGTCATTTGCTTGCCGGTCAGCCAAACCTCGGTGGCCTCAAGGTAGCTGAGCCCCGAAGCCAGCAGCGCGATGCCGGACAGCGCGACCGTCAGCCGCCACAACGTCGCGGTCCATGTCAGGCTGAGAAACGTAAGGGCGGCGATGCTCAGTGTCGCTATGGTGGCAACCTCGAAGGATGAACTCACCAGGTCCTTGGATTCGAACAGAACTCCAAACATTCCGCGTCCTCTATATCTGCGTTCTGATGTGTGGCATGCGCCCGTAGAGCGCCACCATGGGAAGGATGAGCAAACCGAAGATGAACTGTTGCCATTCGTAGTCGAGCCCGATTCCAATGAGGAACGAGGTCAGTACCTGCAACACCAGAACGCCAATCACCGTAAAACCGTAGCCGCCATATCCGCCCGAAAGCGCGGTGCCCCCTATGACCACGGCGGCCAAAGTCGTGAACAGGTATTGATCACCAACGCCGATGAACCCTCCGCCGCTCCAGCCCAGCAGCAATGCACCTGTCATGGCCGAAAATACGCCGCTGATGACATAGGCAAGGGTCCAGTACTTGAGCTCGGATATGTCCTTCAGTTTGGCCGATTCTCTGTTGCCGCCAAGGGCATAGACGTAGCGGCCATACGCGGTCCATTTCAGCCCGACGATCAGAACGATCGCAATCACCACCCAGATCGCGATGATCGGAGGGAACTTCATTCCAAAAGTCTCGCCGTTCATGGCGGCAAGATTACGCAGCCATCCCGGAACCGATCCGAAGACATTACCGCTGAACTTGGAACCGATACTCGTCAGGATCTGCGTCAGTCCGGAAACCGCAAAGCCCATGCCGAGCGTGAGGATCAATGCCTGTCCCTGTAGCCGGTAGCTCAGCAGTCCGTTCAGGAGACCGATCAGGCCACCGATCACCAGGACCGCGAGTACCGCCACCCAGGACGGCATTCCAAGGCTGATCAGAAACAGCAGTCCGATGTTGGACGACCCGATGACAAACGGAATGGAGAGATCGAGACCGCCAAGCAGGGCCACCTTCGTCTGCCCCACACTGGCGATCCCCAGAAACGCCGCGAACACGAGAATGGACCTGACATTCGCCGCCGACAGGAACCCTTCAATGGTGAAGGCGCTAATTGCGATCAACGCGGCGAGGATGGTGAGCCCGATGAAAGCGCTGCGGTTGTAGACGAAGACCCTGCTGACCTTGAATGCGAAAATCAAGATCGCCTCGAGGATCAGGAAGGCGAGCAGATTGTTGACCGAACGGAACTCGCTGATTGTCGCCGTCAAAATGAGATAGAGCAGCAACAGGCCGGCCATCGAAAGGATCAGCACCTTGTCGTTGCGCCAGACATTGTCAACGCCGACCGCTGTCCGCGGCGCGGCCGTTTCCACTGTTTCCGATCTTTCCCTGCGATGAGCTTCAAAGGTGACCGCGACATAATTGAGTCCCCAGAGCAGCACGAAGACAGAAATGATTGTGTAGAGAAGTATCTGTTGAACCGGCAATCCCTGGACGAAGCCCATGAAGAAACCAATTCCGGAAACCACGAGAGACACGGCGATGCTCGCCCAGATCAGGAATGGCGATTTGGGAATGTAGCTGCTTGCCGTTGCGGTGGTCGCCATCACGCCTGCTCCACCGAAATTCGCTGCATGGCGTTCTGTTCAGCGGCGTCGCTTCTTGTGGCAACCAACCAGAACAGCATCAAGATGAGCACGCAGATGACCCCATAGAGCAGCGGGCCGAAGCGGAAGGACTGGGCTTCAACCACTGCGAAGCGGAACACAAGGGTCATGACCACCAGCCCGGAAATGATCACCGCAACCGTGGTTTGCAGCGCGGTGAACTTGAAGCCGAAACCATCGCCTGGCGACCCCAGCGGCAACAGCATGTACTTCGCCGCGCCGGGGGACGGCGTGACGGTGGAGGGCTCGACCGGAACCTGCTCGGCATCACCGGGTTCGGCCTCGAGCTGGTCGATCGGGGTTTGCGCGGTCACCACCTCCGGCGGCGAAATGGTAAACGCATCCTTTGACTTTACGTGCAGCATGGTGCCAACGAACAGCGCCG
>JAJFHL010000174.1 GCA_021775615.1 Hyphomicrobiales bacterium | reverse complement strand
GAAGGGCAAGCGCAGCCTTGGGGGCACGCGCGGACTGGCGCGCATGTCGCCGTCGGACGGCATGTTCGTTCTCTATTCGGCGGGCTCGGGGCAGGCGGCGCTCGACCGGCTCGGCGAAAACGACCGGCATGAGAACTCGGTGTTTACGCGGACGCTTCTTGCGGAGCTGTCGAAACCGGAACTCTCCATGGTGCAGATAGCCAAACGGACGCAGGTCGAGGTTCGCAAGCTGGCCGGCAAGGTCGGCCACGAGCAGACGCCGGCCTATTACGACCAGATCATCGGTGATCTCTATCTCGCGCCGGAAGGCGCGCGGCCCGAAGGTGCCGTCACGTCTCTGGACGAGGGCGCCGGACCGACCGTGCTGCCGAAACCCAATGATCAGCTCGCCGCCCTGCCGCCCGCGACCGGCAAACCGCTGGCCAATTTCACCCGCTCGAACGCCGGCTGGCTGGTCAACATTTCCCTACCCGAGCCGGCCGTCCAGTTCGGTTACCGGATCGGCGAGGAGGGGGAGTTCCAGGACCCGGGCTTCCACGACCATCTCGATCAGCGCACCGGCCTGCGCATGCCGAAAACCAATTTCGTGCTGCCGGGAGACCAGAAGCCGGGAACCATCTATGTCACCTGGCGCGACAAACGCGGCGAGCAGGCGGATGTGTTTCCGATCAGATTCAATCCCCATGGTGCGCTTGCAGACGGGCAGAAGAAGATCCTCGAGCAACTGTGGACCGCCTGGATCGCGTACCGCGAGTGGGAGGGACTGACCGTCTATTTCACCCATCTGATCAGCTATCGCTGCGGCATCGAGGAAATCCGCTACGGGCTCAACGATCAGCCGGTGGACAAGATATGGCCGCTGCCGCCCTGCGATGAGACCAATCCGCACGCGGTGCCGGAAAACGCCAAGATCTACATGCAGATCCCCCGCGGAACCGGGGCGATGCGGGTGCAGCTTACCTATCGCGACGGGTCGACGTCTCAGGTGCGGAACTTCAACGTGGTGAAGTGAGGCGCGCTCTAATCAAGTACAGCCACGGCGTCGACCTCGAACAGCATTCCGTCGAGGGCAAGGCGTGGTACCGGAACCAGGGTCTGCGCCGGCAATGCGTCGCCGAACGTCTCCTGAACAAGCTGCGTCATCACGGCGAGCTTGGAGGGATCATAATCCACAACGTATGTCGTGATCTTGGTGACCTGGTTCGGTTTCGCGCCAATTGCCGCGAGCACGGTACGGAGGTTGGCATAGGCTCGCTTCACTTGAACGTTGAAGTCCGGCGAATACGCGCCCGAGCCGTCCTCGCCTCCCTGGCCGGCGATGTAGGCGATGCGGGATCCGCCTTTGGCGACGACCGCGTGGCTGTAGCCGTAAGGCGCCGGGTTGTAGAGGCCGTCGGGATTGACGATGGTCAGCTCGACGTCTGATTCCTGGGCCACGGAGACCGGTGATGTCAAAGTGGTCATTAGTGCGAGTGCTCCCGCGCTCAGGGCTGTCTTGAGTGAGTGCATGTGTGCTCCTTCCTTACGGCGTTCGTTGCTGAATTCCGGCGGATCGTGACCGAACCGTGCGCTTGGCCGGATTGTACACCATGTCAATGCCCGAGATGTTCTGCCCGTGTTCCATCGCCGTCAATTGGTGTTGGTTGGTCCGCGCCCGGGTGCCCGCAGTTCAGGCTTACATGGTAATGACGATTTAAGGATGGCGATTGTGACAGCGTGCTGCGCGCGCGGACGGCGGACCCTGACGCGCTACCCTGCCTCCACGTAATCCTCGATATACTCCGCCACGAGCGTATCGAGGCCATCGTCAATCGGCAGGCCCAGCTCGCGCGCCCGCTCATGATAGGTATCCTGCGGCCAGCCGGCGCAGATGGCTTCTATGAACGGGTCGGGCTCGACGGTGATTTCGCCCAGGTGCCGGTTGCCGGCGACGCGGCGCAGGGCCGCCATCATGTCGGCCACGGTGACGGTGAGTGAGGGCAGACTGACGGCGCGGTCGGTGCCGAGCGCCTCTCCCGGCAGTTCGTGCAGGTGTAGAATGCCCTCGACGATGGAGCGGTAGCCGAGAACCGGCATGACGGTGTCAAGTCCGACCGGCAGCACGTAGTCCTCGCCGTTGAGCGGTTCGCGGAAGACCGCGCTGGCGAAGCCTGAAGCGGCGGCGTTGGGTTTGCCGGGGCGGATGATGACTGTCGGCAGGCGGGCGCTGCGGCCATCGAAGAAGCCCTTGCGCGTGTAGTCGTTTGTGAGCTGTTCGCAGATCGACTTGGTGATGCCGTAGGTGGTCTGTGGGGTTTGCTTGGTGGCGTCACCAACGCTTTCCGGCATGCCGTCGCCGCCGAACACCGCAATTGAGCTGGCGAACACCAGGCGGGGCAGGCCCGAAGGACCGGAGCGGGCGCGTACCGCCTCCATGACATGGCGGCCACCGTCGAGATTGACGCGCATGGCGAGGTCGAAATCCTTCTCGCCGCCGCCGGAAACGACCGAGGCCAGATGGAAGAC
>JAJFHL010000173.1 GCA_021775615.1 Hyphomicrobiales bacterium | reverse complement strand
CTCGCCCGCCCCAAGGTGAAGGAGGCCGAATTCCGCGGCAAGGCGAAACACCTCGAATACCGCGCAAGAGAGCATCAGCCGGCCATGCTGTGCACGCTGGTGATGACGGACAATGTAGACGCCCGAGGCGTTGCCCGCTATCCGGTGGGCACGCTGCCGATCCTCGATCCGCAAACCAAGGAAACCCTGGTCGACCCGCTCGGCCGCCTTTCCTACACGACGTCCATCGCTTTCGGCCCGACCATCGGCAAGAACATCGCGCTCGGCTATCTGCCTCAGGCCTATTGCCAGGAAGGAGCTGAGTTGCTGGTCGACTATTTCGGCGAGCACTATCCGGTGCGGGTCGAGGCGATCGGCTACAAACCGCTCTACGATCCGGAGAACCTCAAACCGCGCAGCTGACGGTCTCGTCAGTCGCCGTCATAGGTGACCCGGTAAATCGCGCCGGCATAGTCGTCGGAGATGTAGATGGTGCCGCCGGGTGCGTCGATCACGTCGACCGGGCGGCCGATCACGTCGTCGTCCTTTTCAAAGCCTTCGGCAAAACTTTTCTGAGTGATCCTGCCGTCTTCATCCCAGTGCAGCGACACCACGCGGTAACCGACCTTGACGTCGCTGTTCCATGAGCCGTGCTGGCCGACCAGTGCGGCGCCCTCGAGAGGCGTGCCGGACTGGTGCTTCAGGAAGGTCAACCCCAGGGGCGCGACGTGGGCCAGGAACGTGTGCACCGGAGGTATGGGGGTCACGTCGGCGGCCTTGGGGTCGTCGCCATAGTCTTCGTCGGGCACGTTGTCGCCATTGAAGAAGGGCCATCCGTAAAAGCCGCTTTGTGAGATCTGGTTGAGCTCTTCGGGCGGGAAGTCGTCGCCCAGCCAGTCGCGGCCGTTGTTGACCCCGTACATGAGACCGGTTTCGGGCCGCCAGTCGAATCCGACCGTGTTGCGCAGGCCGGTTGCGTAGACCTGCGGCGCCTCCTCACCCGGCTTGAAACGGATGATCGCGGCGCGCCAGGGATGTGATTCAATGCACACGTTGCAACTCGATCCGATCGAAACGTAGAACCAGCCGTCCGGGCCTTTCTTTATGGTGCGGGTATGGTGGCCGTCGCCGGCGGGCAGGCCTTCCAGCACCACTTGCTTGGAACTCAAGACCCGCGACTGCGCCTCGTAGCGGTAGCGGATGACCTGGTGTTCCTCGCTGATATAGAGGTCCTTGCCGTCAAGCCATATGCCATGGGGCAGTTCCAGTCCGCTTTCGAGCACTTCGACCCCGTCGCTGCGGCCATCGCCATCGGCATCGCGCTTGACCAGGAACAGAAGGCCTTCGTCCGTCGACGGGACCAGCAGGTCGCCTGTCGGCGTCAATTGCATGAAGCGGGCGTCGGCGATGTCCGTGGCGTAGATGTTGATCCGGTATCCCGGCGGCAGCGTGATCCGCGCCTGAAAGTCGCCGTCCTGTTCATAGTCGACACTCGAGCCGAACAGCAGTCCGGTGAACGGAATGTTGACGGGCAGCACTGACGCGGCGATGACAATCGCCAGCACCAGGCACACGAGTGTGGCGGTGAGTATGCGTATCAGACGGCGCACGGGACCTCCTTGGTTGCGTCGCACCCTATCAGACCAGCGCGTTCCCCGGACTTCACGATTTTATGCCATTTGGCAGCGGCCAGCATGCGGAAGCGTCAATTGCCCGCCGGGACGATATCCCATAGAACACTACCGCCCTTTCGCGGTGCGGCCGTCCGCGCCCTTCCTACCCACGGAGATTTTGATCATGCGTTCGTTTCAGCTTCCCGGCAGGTCGACGGCATACGGTGCGAACGGCATGTGCGCCAGTTCGACACCGGCATCGACGCTTGCCGCCATCGACATGTTGCGGCGGGGCGGCAATGCGATCGACGCCGCGGTGACCGCGAGCGCCGTGTTGCTGGTGAGCGAGCCGCATATGACCGGCATCGGCGGGGACTGCTTTGCGCTTATCGGCCGGGCCGACGGCACGGTGACCGGGATCAATGCGTCCGGCCGGTCGGCGGCAGCAGCCAACGAGGACTGGCTGCGGGCCAGCGGGCTGACTGAAATCGCCGGCAACAGTGTGCACTCGGTGACCGTTCCGGGCGCAATCGACGGCTGGGACCGTCTGCTTCGCGATCACGGCACGGTGTCGCTGGGGGAGGCCCTGCAGCCGGCGATCGAAATCGCCGAAGCCGGATCTGTGGTGACGCCGAGGCTTGCCGCCGACTGGACCGAGAAGGTGGACAAGCTTTCCGGCGATGCCGGTGCGACGCGTCACTATCTAAAGGACGGCCGGGCGCCGGCGCTTGGGGAAGTCATGAGCTATCCGGCATTTGCGCGGACCCTGCGGATCCTGGCGGAAAAGGGCCGCGATGCGTTCTATGAGGGCGAACTGGCGGAAAGCATGGTCACCTGTCTCAAGGACGCCGGCAGCCTGCTCACCCTTGACGACTTCGCCGCCACTTCGGCGGACTACGTGGACCTCATCTCGACCACTTATCGCGGCAACGAAGTGCTTGAAATCCCGCCCAGCGGTCAGGGCATCACCGCGCTGGTCATGCTCAATATTCTGAAGCGTTTCGATATGGACCGGTTTGCGCCGGACAGCGTCGAGCGCCATCACCTTCAGATCGAGGCCGCCCGTCTTGCCTATGAACTGCGCGGACGGCATGTCGCCGATCCCGATATCGCCGACGTGCCGGTCGAGCACCTGCTGTCGGACGAGCTGGCCGACCGGCTGGCGGCGCGCATCGACATGAAGACCGCCATCGCCGACATTCCTGCCGCCGTCGGGCCGCGCTTCTCCAACACGATCTATCTGTGCGTTGTCGACAAGGACCGTAACGCGGTTTCCTTCATCAACTCGGTCTACGCCGCCTTCGGCGTCGGCATCGCCACTCCGGACAGCTCCATCATGTTCCAGAACCGCGGGTCCTGCTTCGTTGCCGAGCCCGGCCACCCGAACTGCATCGGGCCGAGCAAGCGCCCGATGCACACGATCATTCCGACCATGACCAGGGTGGAGGGCAGGGTCACCATGCCGTTCGGCGTGATGGGCGCGGACTACCAGCCGATGGGCCATGCCCAGGTTCTCCTCAACATGGCGGTCTATGGAATGGACGTGCAGGAGGCGATCGACTATCCGAGATTTTTCCCCGACCCGCACAGCCACGTGACCGGGCTGGAACAAGGCGTGCCGGAACCCGTGGCTTCGGCCCTCGCGGATCTTGGCCACAGTGTCGTGCGGGCCGGCGCTCCATGGGGCGGCGGACAGGGCATTGTCATAGACTGGGATCAGGGCACCCTTGCCGGCGGTTCGGATCCGCGCAAGGACGGGATGGCGCTCGGGTACTGACCCTAGGCCGTTCGCCGAGTGCTCGTCGTGGGTGCGGTGCGGGCGGCTCGCAGATAGGCCTGGTGCGCACGCTCGGGAAAGTAGCGTGCGAGACGCCGCTCGGACTTGCCGGGAAGTCGCTGGGCGATCAGCTGCGCGGCAAGTGTTCCGGGTATTGAGGGTTTGGGAGCTTGTTCGCGCCGGCGGGTTTCCGCATCGCCATGGGGAACCAGCGCGGTTTCGGCGGGCGCGCCATCTATATGATGGGTTTCGTCGATAATGGTTTCGTCCACATCACCGGCGGCGCCGCGTCTGCGCGCACGCGCACCATCCACCCGTGTTACCGGGGAGATGCGGACTGTGGTGTGTATCGACAATACCATTCGGCCAACCGTACCGTTCTGAAACAGCTAAACCGAATAGACGCAAATTGCCTGCCAGAAGTTGCTGTATTTCGTTAACCCTAGCCCGAGAAACCGGCAAGTTAATGTCGAATTTGCCGACAATTCGACAGAACTGGCCAGTACTGCCAGCTCCGTTTCGCCATTCTTTAAGGGTTGCCGTCTAGAGTTTCCGATGCAGGCCGACCGTCTTGCCATGCTTGGCGGACGCGCAAAGCAGAACAATTGCGGCCTCATGCAAACTTGGGAATCAGGCGTGGAAACTCTTGCTGGACATAACCTCGAAACGGCGCAAGCGGCCGTCGGCGCTCCGGTTGGTGCTGGAACGCCAGCGCTTTCAAATGGTGCGCCCGCTCTCGGTCAAGGCGTGACGCCGTCGCCATTTCTTACCGAAAGCGACCAGTTTCGCGACGCAATCCTTGCCGTGGACCATGTGGTTTACGAATGGGATGTGACGTCCGACCGGATTATCTGGAGCGACAATGCCGGACAGGTTCTGGGCATCGGCAATATCCTGGCGGTTGGCACCGGCAAATACTTCGCAAGCCTGCTCGATCCGGGCAACGTTACCAACCGCTATGAGACGGTAATGAATTCCGGCAAGGTTGACGAAGGCGAAGGCGTTTCGTTTCAGCTGCAATACCGGATCTTCCCCAAGGGCCGCACCACCGAAACCGCGATCTGGGTGGAAGACACCGGACGATGGTTTGTCGGATCCGATGGCGGACCCGCGCGGGTGGTCGGCGTCTTGCGCAATGTCGACGAACGCTACAAGCGGGAAGAAGAACTGAGTTATCTGAGTTCGTATGACCAGTTGACCGGCCTCATCAACCGTTCGCGGCTGGCCGAGGCTCTGCAGGAATCCATTGCCAGCGCGGAACTCTACCGGATGTCGTGCGCGTTCATGCTGACCGCGGTGGACAATCTGGCGATGGTCAACGACGCCTATGGCTTCGATGTCGCCGATCAGGTGATCGCGGCGGTGTCCCAGCGGCTGAAGGGTGTTCTGCGGACCGGAGACACCATCGGGCGTTATGCCGGGAACAAGTTCGGAATCATTCTGACCAACTGCAGCGAAGCGGACATGCAGGTGGCGGCACAGAGGCTGCTGCGGGCGGTGCGCGACACGGTCACGGAGACCGACGCCGGGCCCGTATCGGCAACGGTTTCGATCGGCGGGCTGACCATGCCAAGGCATGCGCGCACCGGTGGCGAGGCCATGGTGCGGGCGGAAGAAGCACTCGACCGGGCAAAGGCAAAACACCGTGACAGTTTCGTCGCCTACAAGCACTCGCAGAAGCGCGAGTCCGTGCGCAAGCGCAACGTCATGCTGGCCGATGAAATCGTCTCGGCCCTGAACGGGCGGCGCCTTGCCATCGCCTATCAACCCATTGTTGGTGCCGAAAGCAAGCAACCGGCTCTGTATGAGTGCCTGTTGCGGCTGATCAAGCCCGACAACGAAATTGTGTCGGCGGGGCATTTCATACCCGTGGCGGAACAGCTCGGACTGGTGCGTCTCATAGATCACCGGGTGCTGGAGCTGGCGGTAGAAACGCTTGAGGAAAACAAGAACGCACGGCTCTCCCTGAACATTTCGGGAATGACCGCCACCGACCCGCGCTGGCTCTCAAACCTGGCGGCCTATATCAGCGCGCACCGCAGTGCGGCGGAGCGGCTGACTGTCGAGATCACCGAAACCGTGGCGCTGCAGGACCTGGAAGAGATCTCCGAGTTCATCGGCAAGCTCCGCGACATGGGATGCCGCGTTGCGATCGATGATTTCGGCGCCGGATACACATCGTTCCGGAACCTCAAGACCCTTGATGTCGACATGGTCAAGCTGGACGGATCGTTCTGCGAAAACCTTTCGGAAAACAAGGACAATCAGTTCTTTGTGAAAACGCTGATCGACCTTGCCAAGAACTTCAAGCTGAAGACCGTGGCGGAGTGGGTCGAGCATGAGCGCGATGCGGAAGTGCTGAGAAATCTTGGCGTCGACTATCTGCAGGGCTTTTTGTATGGCGCCGCGATGGTCGAACAGCCATGGGCGGACGCCTCGGGTCAGACGCCGTCGAAGATCTCTTCTCTCTGAAACGTTTATTGCAGGCCGGCGGTTTGCCGCCCGGCGCGAATGCCGGGCAACCGGTTCAGCTCTTGCTGGCCAGATCGTTGAGCTGTTTCTGCATCGCCAGGAGCTGTTGCTGCAGAGTCTTCAGATCATCCGGTGACGCTTCCGGCTCCGGCTCCTGCGGCATGTCCGGCTCCGCCTTGGCAGGTTTGTCTGCGCCAAACGGCGTGAACATGCTCATGGCGTTCTGAAACATGGCGAGATTCTGCTTGGTCAGGTTCTCCAGTGCCTGGATTGGATGGGCGCCGAGGGTCTGAGCCATGTGTTCGCGGAACTTATCCTGCTCGCGTGTCAGGTTCTCCAGGCTGACCTCCAGGTAGGAGGGCACCAGGGCCTGCATGCTGTCGCCGTAAAAGCGGATGAGCTGGCGCAGGAAATTGATCGGCAGGAGGTTCTGACCCTTGTTCTCTTCTTCGAAGATGATCTGGGTCAGCACCGAACGTGTGATGTCTTCACCGCTCTTGGCATCGTAGACCAGGAAGTCGGTGCCTTCCTTGACCATGTCGGCCAGGTCTTCGAGCGTCACATATGTGCTGGTGGCGGTGTTGTAGAGCCGCCGGTTGGCATATTTCTTTATGGTGATCGGCTCTTGGTCCGAATCCGACGGTTGCGACACAGCTGAACCCTTCCCGGAAGACGCCGTACTATCAGGACGGCCATTTGCGCCACATTTTTGCGCCTGCGAGATGCAGAACGCAAGTGCGGAATCCGACTCAGGGTGAACGCGTGCAGTGCGGCGAGACCGGCCAACTCCAAAAACTGACTGAAAATCATACTAAAGTCGGGTAATTTGTGCAGTGCACCATTTATTTTGCAGTTGCACAATAGAAGCGATGTGATTATCTTAACCATGCGCCCGATATGGCGCCGGCCTGGTCAGGCCCGCCGACAAGCGAGACCTGCACAATGAGATCTTCATATGGTGCAGCGCGGCAGACTGACCGAAGGCGGCTAGGGCAATGCATTCACAGGGATCAAGGAGACAGACAGAATGGCCGGCAATGGACAAGATGTGGTGATCGTATCGGCGGCGCGGACCCCGGTTGGGTCCTTCAACGGGGCTCTCGGCAGCGTTCCCGCTCATGAATTGGGCAAGGTCGCGATCGAGGCGGCGATGGAGCGCGCCAGCGTCAAGCCGGACGAAGTCGAAGAAGTGATAATGGGGCAGATCCTCACCGCGGGCCAGGGCCAGAACCCGGCCCGTCAGGCCTCTGTCAATGCCGGCATTCCCGTCGAGAGCCCGGCCTGGGGCGTCAACCAGTTGTGCGGCTCCGGCCTGCGCGCGGTGGCGCTCGGCCTGCAGCAGATCAAGAACGGCGATGCCGGGATCGTGGTTGCCGGCGGCCAGGAGTCCATGAGCCAGTCCCCCCATTGCGGCCACATGCGCGACGGCACCAAGATGGGCAACTACGAAATGATCGACACCATGATCAAGGACGGGTTGTGGGACGCGTTCAACGGCTATCACATGGGCACGACCGCCGAGAACGTCGCCGAGCAATGGCAGATCACCCGCGACATGCAGGACGAATTCGCCGTGCGCTCGCAGAACAAGGCGGAAGCCGCCCAGAAGGACGGCAAGTTCAAGGACGAAATCACGCCGGTCACCATCAAGACCCGCAAGGGCGACATTGTGGTCGACCAAGACGAATACATCCGCCACGGCGCCAACCTCGAGGGCATGCAGAAAATGCGCTCGGCCTTTATGAAGGACGGCACGGTGACGGCGGCCAACGCATCGGGCATCAATGACGGAGCCGCGGCAGTGGTTCTGATGACCTCGGACGAAGCCGAAAAGCGCGGCCTGACCCCGCTGGCGCGGATCAAGTCCTGGGCCAATGTGGGCGTCGACCCCTCGATCATGGGCACCGGCCCGATCCCGGCGTCGCGCAAGGCGCTTGAGCGCGCCGGATGGGAGGTTGGCGATCTCGACCTCGTCGAAGCCAACGAAGCCTTCGCCGCGCAGGCCTGTGCGGTCAACAAGGACATGGGCTGGAATCCCGACATCGTGAACGTCAATGGCGGCGCCATCGCCATCGGCCATCCGATCGGCGCATCGGGCGCCCGGGTCCTGGTCACCCTGCTGCATGAGATGAAGCGCCGCGACGCCAAGAAGGCGCTCGCGACCCTGTGCATCGGCGGCGGCATGGGCATCGCAATGTGCGTCGAGCGGGACTGACCTCGCCGCGTATGGTGTTGTTCGAGAAAATCGGGAGCGGGCAACCGCTCCCGCCAACCATCACATAGTTGACCTCTTCGTTGACCTCTTGGGTTGCGCAGGGGCAGCCAAGGGGATTTATCATGTCAAGAGTTGCGATTGTTACCGGCGGTACACGGGGTATCGGTGCTGCGATTTCGTCCGCCCTCAATGCCACGGACTGCAAGGTTGCGGCGACCTACGCCGGCAATGACGAGGCCGCCAAGGCCTTCACGGATGAAACCGGCATCGCCGCCTACAAGTGGGATGTGTCGGACTTCCAGGCCTGTGCCGACGGGGTCGCCAAGGTCGAGGCCGATCTCGGACCGGTCGACATCGTCATCAACAATGCGGGCATCACCCGCGACGGCGTGCTGCACAAGATGGCGGAGGAGCAGTGGTCGGCGGTGATCAGCACCAATCTCGATTCCTGTTTCAACATGAGCCGGGCGGTGATTGAGGGCATGCGCGAGCGCGGTTTCGGGCGCATCGTCAACATCTCATCGATCAACGGCCAGAAGGGCCAGATGGGCCAGGTCAACTATTCCGCCGCCAAGGCCGGCGTGATCGGCTTCACCAAGGCGCTCGCCCAGGAAGGCGCCCGCAAGGGCATCACCGTCAACTGCATCTGCCCGGGCTACATCAACACCGACATGGTGGCCGCTGTGCCGCAGAACGTGCTCGATACCATCATCGCCGGCATTCCGGTCGGCCGCCTTGGCGAGGCCAAT
The DNA here is from genome assembly GCA_021775615.1 of Hyphomicrobiales bacterium. GTDB lineage: Bacteria > Pseudomonadota > Alphaproteobacteria > Rhizobiales > JAJFHB01 > JAJFHM01. Next base: position 12,730 of record JAJFHL010000173.1, on the reverse strand, counting down.
GAAATCGCCGATGCGGTGGTCTACCTGACCCGCGACAATGCCGGCTTCGTCACCGGCTCGGTGATGACCGTCAACGGCGGCCAGTACATGGCAAACGGCTGACGCAAACCAAAACTCATCTGCGCCGGCCCCGCTCCGACGACCTTTCGGAGTGGGCCGGTGCATGATTTTTGGGATTTGCCCTGGATTGTGTGCCGCAAGCAGGCATCGGCCGTGGCTCCTTCACGGCTCAAGCTTGCAAGCCTGCACCATCAGCTTGGATCTTGTCTCATTCCGGTACCTCGACCCAACGATGGCGATGTTCAGCGAAGGCGTTTTTCGTGGGACGGGGAAATGATGGGTCCCCAAAGGCCCCAACAGCAACGGCAACGAGACCGGGCAATCGAGCGGGCCTCCAGAACACGCTGCTCCCACAAGAGCGGGATCAGGAAAAGTGGACACCGGTTTTCCGTCCGATCCCGCTCTAACATATTGGAATCGATCACGTTTCACCGACTTATGTGATTCAACCTAAGTCGATCGTGATCTAGTCGGGCAAAAATGAAACGTCACGGAATGCCCGTGTCGGAGAGCCGTGTGAGTTCATTGGGTTGACCGGAACGCCTGACGCGGGCTTCTTCGAAAAACGCCGCGATTCCATACGTGCTGCCCGTTCTTCTCTGGCACTCGACACAGTGGCACAACGAGACGGATTTGGGATCTCGACTGCATGTTGCGTTCAGCTGACCACAAGAGCATTGGGCTGTTCGTAACGACATCGCCAAAGGATATCAGGTGACGCTTCAGGTGCAATGAGCGAACAGTTCGGATCGCAGGATCGAGCCCATTCATTAAACGCCATTCCATGACCTGGAGCCCATTCGGTGAATTCGGAGTCATTTTGATGGACCAAAGCGGCTCGGAATTCATCGAATGGACTCTAGTCCGGCCGCCAGCCGGCGGGCGCCATCTCGAAGTGCTCGAACTCGAAGCCGGGGCTCACCGTGCAGCCGGCCAGCGACCATGCGCCGAGACTTCGCGCCGACTGCCAGGCGTGCGGAGGCACGATCGCCTGGGGCGTCTGGCCGGCGGTGAGGTCGTTGCCAAGAGTGCGGGTTTCGCTCGCGCTGCCGTCAGTGCTGATGGCCAGCTCCAGTGGGTCGCCGGCATACCAGTGCCAGATCTCGGCTGAATCGATGCGATGCCAGCGCGACACCTCACCGGCCTGGAGCAGATAGTAGATCGCCGTGCCGGCGGCGCGGCCGCCGTCGCCCTCCGCCCGCCAGGTTTCCCGGTAATGACCGCCTTCGGGATGCGGGGCGAGCCCCAGCCTGGCGATGACGTCGGGCGCGTCCATGCGGTTCAGAAATTGTCCTTGCGCGTGCGAATCTCGGCGAAGACGTCGCCTGGATCGGCGCCCACCATATCGAGGTGCCTCTGCACATTCGCGATGGCCGGCCTCAAAAACGGATTGGTCCTGAGTTCGCGGTCGATGGTTGTCGGCACGGTCGGTTTGCCGTCGGCACGCAGGGCCTCGATCTCCCGCACCCGGTCGAGCAGGTCGCGGTTGTCCGGCTCGATGGTGACCGCGAAGGCGGCGTTGGCGGTGGTGTATTCGTGGCCGCAATAGACCGTGGTCTCCGGCGGCAGGGCCATCAGTTTCTGCAGGCCCGACCACATCTGCGCCATGGAGCCTTCGAAGACCCGGCCGCAGCCGAGCGCAAACAGGGTGTCGCCGGCGAAGACGACCCGATCATCGGCGAAGTGGTAGGCGATGTGGCCGAGCGTGTGGCCCGGCGTTTCGATGATCTGCGCCACGTGGCCGCCGAAGTCGTAGGTCTCGCCTTCGCCCACCGCAACGTCTAGGCCGGGGATCTTGGCCGCCTCCGGCTTGGGGCCGACGATGGTGCAGCCGGTCTTACCCTTGAGTTCGGTGTTGCCGCCGGTGTGGTCGCCATGGTGATGGGTGTTGAGGATGTGAGTCAGTGTCCAGCCCTTCTCCGCAAGGGCGGCCTCGATGGGCGCCACTTCGGGCGTGTCGATGGACGCGGTCACGCCCGCATCCGCGTCGTGAATGAGGACGCCGTAATTGTCGCTCAAGCAGGGAAACTGATGAATTTCAAGCTGTGCCATGACCGCCTCTATACCGTTTGACTGGGTGGGTGCGGGCAGTCATCGCATACGAGCGGGCCGAGCGTCTAGGGTCAGTTTGACCGGGCGTGGCGATGGCGCATCGTGGGACTGGTGACCTCCGGCCGCTTCAACTACAGTCGCGCCCATGGATGTGTTCGAGCTGCAGGAATTCTATGCCGATCCGCTGGGTGGCGTCGCCAGGCACCTGATCTCGCACAGGGTGCGCGCCCGGATCTCCAATCCGAAGGGGCTTACGATCCTGGGGCTTGGCTATGCGACGCCGTATCTGGGAGGCTGGCGGGAGGAGGCGCAGGCGGTCTTCGGCTTCATGCCGGCGCGTCAGGGGGTGGCGCGGTGGCCGAGTGACGGCGCCAACCTGGCGTCCCTGGTGGATGACGCCGATCTGCCGCTGCCGGATGGCTGCATCGATCTCGTGCTGGTGGTGCACGGCCTCGAATTCACCGACAACCTGTCGCACACCCTGCGCGAGGTGTGGCGGGTGCTCAAGCCCGGGGGTCGGATCATCGCCGTGGTGCCGAACCGGCGCGGCCTGTGGGCCATGCGCGACGCCAATCCATTTGGCCATGGGCGCCCGTTCAGCCGAACCCAGCTTTCCAAGATCCTGCGCGAGGCGATGTTCGACCCGGGTGGGTGGGCCTACGCGCTCCACATGCCGCCGTTCAATCGCGGTTTCCTGCGCCGTTCCGCAGGGTGGTGGGAGCGGGCCGGCCTGTGGCTGTGGCCCGGTGCTGCCGGGGTGATCATCGTCGAGGCAACCAAGCAGGTCTATGCCAGGGTCGAGGGCAAGCGCGAACGCAAGCTTGCCAGCCGGCTGCGGCCGGCGCTGTCGCCGGTGTCCGGCGCGGCGGCCACCAGCCGCTCACGGATGGACAGTTCGCCAGAGGCGCCCGCCGACACGTGAAGACGGCCCGCTCCTGACATAGTGCTGTCAGCACGGTCGCAGTAAGCTGTCCGTGAATATGACCATCGCAAACAGGCGCGGCCCAAGTGTGCACCGTTCGGGAGTTCATCATGTCGGCTGACGACTGGCTTTTCTTCATGGCGATCTGGATTGCGGCCAGCGTTCCGCTTGGCCCCAATGCCCTGAACTGTATTTCGACGTCTGCCGCCTATGGGTTTCGCAAGGGTTTGTGGAGCGTTGCCGGTGTGTTCGCCGCCGCCAACATCCACATGGCCCTGGCGTTATCGGGCATTGCCGCCTTCATGAGCGCCAATCCCGCCCTGTTTGAAGTTCTGCGATGGCTTGGCGTGGCCTATCTCGCCTGGATGGGCGTCTCGATGCTGCGGTCCAACGGCGATGCGCAGATCGCCGCCGCGCAACCCGGTTTCTCGCGATGGCAGCTGATGCGCCGCGCCATCGCGATATCCATGAGCAACCCGAAGGCGATATTTGCCTGGCTCGCGGTATTCTCCCAGTTCGTGAACACCGCGACGCCGCTTGCCGGGCAGCTCGCCGTGCTGGCGCCATCGGCGCTCTCGGTGACGATCGCCGTCTATGTCGGGTACTGCGCGGTGGGGTTGGGCGTGAATCGGCTCTTTTCCGGCGACCGGAAGCGGGTGTTCGACCGGCTGATGGGATCGGCCTACATCGCGTTTGCCGTTGGACTTGCCTCGAGCGATTTCAGAAAGGCTTAAGGGTGTTGCGCTTTACGTGAACCGGCACCAGCCCACGCCCCCTGCCCAACCACCCGACAGAGGTACCCTAGGGGTGGTTGGGCAGGGGGCGTGGGCTGGTGCAGATTGAACGCAATAAAGTCTAACTCAGTCGCACATAGGCGCGTGCGACGTCGCGTGAGGACGGCTGCTGCGAGATGTCGGCCGGCAGGAGAGACTGGAGGCTTGCTATGGAGCTCTGCAGCTCGGCGACGCGGATGGCGTCTCGCGACTCGAGCTCGACCTTGGCGCCGGCGCGGTCATTGATCTGCTCGACCAGATCGTTATAGACCCGGGTTTCGGCCTTGGAGAGCTGCGCCACATCGCGCAGAGGATTGATCCGGGCGAGCGTGGCGACGACGCTTTGGAACTGCTGGGCCGCGGTTCGGTTGTTGGGGCTTTCGACGATTTTGTTTTCCAGGGTCAGCCTCAGCCGTTCGAGACGCTCGACCTGTTGGGTGAGCGCATTGTTGAGCCTCGGCTGCAGCAGTTCCTCGAGGCCGCCGGCCAGCTCGGCCAGCACTTCGTCGGCCTCCGCGTCGACGATCGGTTTGCCGATGATCCGGTCGGCGTCGTTGAAAAGCTCCTGGCGGTCATCGAGTTCATCCTGGCGGGCGGTGCCGTCGTTCACCCGTTGGTTGATTTCCTGGATCTCGACCTGGATGCGCGCCAGCTGCTGCTTTTCGGTCACGGAGAGCTGCAGCTTGTAGCCGCGGATGCGGTTGATTTCACGCTTGTTGGACTCGATCGTCACGCGCGCCGTTTCCTGGGCCGGCGAGGTGCTCTCGGCAACACCGACGAACAGCACATCGGTGGCCGAAGGCGACCCGAAAATAGATGAAGCTGAAGCGCCGATTTGCATGTCGTGCAGATCCTGAAAGCCGAGCAGACATGATCGTTTGGTGCGGTTAACGGATGATTAACGGTAGATTGCGAAACGCTCGCAAAGGTCCTTCACCCGGGCGCCGGCTTCGGCGGCGGCGCTTGCCGAATTGCCCCGTGCTTCGGCTGCGATCAGTTCGGCGATCATGGCGCCGAGGGCTTCGAACTCGGGTTCCATGAAACCCCGTGTCGTGGCGGCGCTGACGCCGAGCCTGAGACCGGCCCATTCGGCAGGTTTGGGAGAATCGAACGGAATGGGGTTCTTGTTGGATGTGATGCCCGCCCGGGCAAGGGCATCTTGTGCCTGCTGGCCGTTGATGCCCGTGGTCCTAAGATCAAGCAGCACGATGTGGGTGTCGGTGCCGCCGCTGATGACTTTGATCCCATGCTCGATCAGCACCCGCGCCAGGACACGGGCATTGTTCCGGATCCGCCGGGCATAGGCTTTGAATTCCGGCTTCAGGGCTTCGCCGAGGCAGACCGCCTTGCCGGCCAGGATCTGGGTGTGCAGGCTGCCCTGGGCGCCGGGGAAGACAGCCGATTGCAGTTTCCTGGCCCAGGTTTCGTCACGCGCCAGGATGACGCCGCCGCGCGGGCCGCGCAGGGTCTTCGTCGTGGTGCAGGTGACGATGTCCGCATGAGGTATCGGCGAAGGGTGCACGCCGCCCGCCACCAGGCCGGCGATATGCGCCATGTCGGTGAGGAACCTTGCGTCGACCTCACGGGCGATGTCCGCCATGCGCTTGAAATCGATTTCCCGGGGATAGGCGGAGCCGCCGGCGATCAGGAGATGCGGGCGCACCTCCTTTGCCTGGCGCTCCACCGCGTCATAGTCGATCAGCCCGGTGTCGCGGTCGACAGTGTAGTTGTGGGTCTCGAACCAGCGGCCCGACAGATTGGCGCGGGCGCCGTGGCTCAGGTGTCCGCCGGCGGCAAGGTCGAGGCTGAGCAGCCGGTCGCCCGGTTCGACGAGGCGCAGGAAAGCCGCAAGATTGGCCTGTGTGCCCGAATGGGGCTGGACGTTGGCATAGGCGCAGCCGAACAGTTCGGTGGCGCGGTCGATGGCAAGCTGCTCGATGGTATCGACATTCTCACCGCCGCCATGGAACCGGTTGCCCGGATAGCCCTCCAGCGTCTTGTTGGCGATGATGTGCCCCATCGCGTCGAGCACGGCACGGCTGACCAGGTTCTCCGACGCTATGAGTTCGATCTGGCCGGCTTGACGGACGGTTTCGGCATCAAGCGCCTCGGCGACCACGGGATCGGTTGCACCGATCGGAGCTGAAAAGAATTCGGCGGAACTGGTCATTCGGGAATGCCCTCGTGCATGACGATCCATCCTTCTTGTCGGAACCTGGAGCGGCTGGCAAGCGGCTTGATCTGGATCATGGAACCGGGCTGACGGTCACGTCATCTTGCGCCCCACTTGGCACGCCGGAATGGCTGCCGGAAATGGAGGTTGCGGGCATGAGTGTAAAATCGGATTGCGGTGTGGCGCATGGGCGGGCGCTGCCCCTGTTTCACTGCGTGTTGCTGGCCGCGGCGCTGCTGTGGTGCGGCTCGGCATTTGCCGCCGGCTCAGACGAAACGGCCGAAGCCGCGTTTGATTTTCGTTCCTACTGCGCGCCCTGTCACGGGCTTGATGCCCGCGGCGACGGGCCGGTTGCCCAAGTGCTAAAGACACGCCCGTCCGACCTGACGAAGCTTGCCGGCAAATATGGCGGCGCCCTGCCTTTCGAAGTCGTCTATAAGAGCATCGAAGGCGTCGATATGCCCAACGCGCACGGCTCCAGCGAGATGCCGGTGTGGGGTCTGTGGTTCGCCAACCAGGCGGTCGGCGAACGCGTGCTCGACAAGGATGCCAAGCCGACCGAAGAACGGGTGCGTGAGCGCATCGGTGCGCTGGTCCGCTATCTGGAAACGATACAGGAATAGCTGTTTGGTGCTGAACACTCGTCACCTTTGTCGCGCAGGGGCTTCCCGACACGGCTCGGCGGAGTTGTCCTGTTCGCACCGTGATGCCGTGATGCAAGCCCGATTGTCGGTCACATGAGCAAAGACCCATATGAATTGCTTGGCGTTGCCAGGGATGCCGCCCAGGGCGATATCACCAAGGCCTACCGGAAACTCGCCAAGGAACTGCACCCGGACCTCAATCCGGGTGATGCCGCGGCCGAAGAGCGTTTCAAGGAAGTTTCGGCCGCCTATCATCTGCTTAACGATCCCGAACAGCGGGCGCGATACGACCGGGGAGAAATCGATGCCTCGGGTGCGGACCGGCCGCAGCAGGAGTTCTACCGCCGGTATGCCGACACGGGTGAGGGTACGCGCTACCACTCGACATCCAGCTTTGAAGACTTTGCCGACGCCTCGGATCTTTTTTCGGAACTTTTCGGACAACAAGAAGCCCGTCGCGGCACCGTCAAAATGCGGGGCCGAGATCAGCACTACCACCTGGAAATCGACTTCCTTGAAGCCGCCGAAGGCGCGAAACGCCGGGTTGCGTTTCCGCAAGGAAAGTCGCTCGATCTGAACATACCGGCCGGCACGCGTGATGGTGCCACCCTGCGCTTGAAGGCAAAGGGCGGCGCCGGCCTTAACGGCGGGTCCGCCGGAGATGCACTGGTTGAGATCTCGGTGCGGCCGCACCGGCTGTTTCGGCGTGACGGAGACGATATCCTTCTGGAACTCCCGGTCGCCATCGACGAGGCGGTGCTCGGCGCCAGAGTTGAAGTGCCGACCGTCAGCGGTCGTGTTGCGATGAAGATCCAGAAAGGGGCAAACACCGGAGATGTGCTGCGGCTGAAGGGCAAGGGTATCAATGCCGAAGGCCGGACACCGGGCGACCAACTGGTGACACTGAAGGTTATGCTGCCTGAAGCGCCGGATGCGGAGTTGGAGACGTTCCTCAAGACCTGGCGTGACAGGCACGGCTACGATCCACGGTCACAACTCAGGGACATGCCATGAAACTGAGCGAAAAAGATGTTGTTCTCCAGGTCGATGCGGTGACGCTGCGACGCTTGCGGCTTTGGGTTGGAAAGGGCTGGATCGCGCCGGTGACAGGTGAGGGCGGTCCCTTGTTCGACGCTGCTGACGTCGCGCGTGTGCGCCTCCTGTGCGAGTTGCGCGACGAGCTCAAAATCGCTGAGGACGCGGTTCCGGTCGTTCTGTCGTTGATGGACCAGGTGTTCAGCCTGCGGCGGGAAATGAAGGCGCTCGCACGGGCGGTCGATGAGCAGCCGCATGAGGTGCGCATCCGCATTCGTGAGGCACATCTGTCGCTTACGAAGGGCTAAACGGCCCTACCGCCTGAGAAGGAACACCGCCTGTTCGGCGAACAGGTTGGCGAAGGTGAGGTTGTTGCCGAGATTGACCTTGCGGCCCTGCGCATTGACGGCGATCTTTTCTTCCACCTTTGCATCCACGGCATCGCACAGGGCGACAAAATCCTTGATGGTGCAGAAGTGAATGTTCGGCGTGTCGTACCAGGCGTGCGGCAGGTTCTCGGTCACCGGCATGCGGCCGAGCACGCCGATATGGACCCGGATGCGCCAGTGGCCGAAATTGGGGATCGACACAATGGCGTGCTTGCCGATGCGCAGCATCTGTTCGAGCACCTGTTTGGGGTGCTGGGTCGCCTGAATGGTCTGACTCAGGATCACATAGTCAAAGGCGCCGTCGGGATAGATCATCAGGTCGGTGTCGGCGTCGCCCTGCACCACGGAGAGGCCGTGCGCGACGCAGTGATTGACGTTGCGCTGGGAGAGTTCGACGCCGCGCCCGTCGACGCCGCGCTGATCGATCAGGATCTTGAGCAGCGCTCCGTCGCTGCAGCCGACATCGAGCACCCGCGAGCCCGGCTCCACCATGTCGGCGATCTGCAGGAAGTCGACGCGATTGGCGGTGTCTGCTGCCGGGTTGTGGGCGTCCATGGTTCTAGGGCCTGTGGGCAATAATGGTTGTGATGTCGGCGCGGCCCATTTGGCCCCTGGCGAGGCGTGAACGGCGCCGTAGTGGCGCCCAATACAAGCCTTTCGCAACGCGGTCCAGGGGCCAAATGGGCCGCGTCCCCGCGTGATTTGACCAGATTGCCCCACTGACCCGTCGCTCGTCGTCGAATATGCCCGGCATGTCCTTCCTCCTTGCAACGAGACAGTGAAACAATCTGGTCAAACCGACACCGCAACCATTGTTGCCCACAGGCCCTACCCCTTCAGCCCATGCTGGACGGCGGCGGAGTTGAGGAACCCCGTGACCGTGGCGAACAGTTCCGGCACGTCGAGCAGGAAGCTGTCATGGCCCTTGTCGGTTTCGATCTCGACGAAGCTGACATTGGCGGCAACCGCATTGAGCGCCCGCACGATTTCGCGGTTTTCCGAGGTCGGAAACAGCCAGTCGCTGGTGAATGAGATGACGCAGACACGGGTCTGGATGCCCCTGAATGCGGCGGCGAGCGTGCCGCCGTAATCGGCGGCGAGGTCGAAATAGTCCATCGCCCGTGTGAGATAGAGATAGGCGTTGGCGTCGAAACGGTCGACGAATGTGGAACCCTGATAGCGCAGGTAGCTTTCGATCTGGAAATCGGCGTCGAACCCGAAGGTGAGGCTGTCGCGGTCCTGCAGGTTGCGGCCGAACTTGAGATGCAGAGCGGTCTCCGACAGGTAGGTGATATGCGCGGCCATGCGGGCAACCGCCAGGCCCTTGGACGGGCTGGTGCCGGCAACCGTATAGTCGCCGCCGTGCCACTCTGGGTCGGCGAGGATCGCCTGGCGGCCGACTTCGTGGAAGGCGATGTTCTGGGCCGAATGCTTGGCCGCCGTGGCGATGGGGATTGCCGATGCCACGCGGTCGGGATACTTCGCCACCCATTCGAGCACCTGCATGCCGCCCATTGATCCGCCGGTCACGCAGAGCAGTTTGGGGATTTCCAGATGATCGAGCAGCATGACCTGGGAGCGCACCATGTCGGACACGGTGATGACCGGCAGGGTGAGCCCGTAGGGTTTGCCGGTGTCCGGGTCGATGGAACTCGGCCCGGTGGTGCCGAGGCAACCGCCGAGCACGTTGGCGCAAATGACGAAAAACCGGTCCGTATCGACCGGCCGCCCGGGCCCGACCATCAGGCCCCACCAGCCGTCCTTTCCGGTGATCGGATGGGTGTTGGCGACAAACTGGTCGCCGGTCAGGGCGTGGCAGACCATGACCGCGTTTGATTTGTCTTCGTTCAGTGTGCCGTAGGTCTGATAGGCAACCTGCAGGGGGCTCAAGTCCTGTCCGCAATCGAGCTTGAGCGGCTGGTCCGGGCCGAATCTGGCGTATGAGCAGCCCAGATCGCGGCTCTCGGTGAGCTTCGACCGCTTCTTGGCGCGGGGCTTTTCCATCGACTTTGTCATACTGCCAGTTGCCGCCCACTGGTTGGCGCCGGCGCGCTCCTCTGCGGGGCCGGCCTTGCAATTCGGGCCCTGCGGATCGTTTCCGAAACGGGGGCTGTAGCCAGAGCGGGATCAGGAAAAGTGGTCACCGGTTTTCCGTCTGATCCCGCTCTAAAATATTGGAATCGATCACGTTTTATCGGCCAAGGTGTAACCACCCAAGCCGAGCGTGATCTAGGGTCCAAGGCGTGGTTATGTCAATGTTTTCTTTGATTTTACATGAACTCGGCCCTATGAATAGCCGACTTTTTCGCGGGCCGCAGGGCTTTGGGCTGCCACCGAATATTGGGAAACGATTTCGACGATGAGCCGCCGGGATGACAGTTCTGGGGATCTTGACGATGTGCGCCGGGAGATCGACGCCATAGACGATGCGATTCTGGATCTCCTGAAACGGCGTTTTGCGGTGGTGGAAAAAGTGAAGGAGATCAAGGGGCTTTCCGGAGACACGCGGGGCATTGCCCTGAGGCCGGCCCGCGAGGCGCAGGTCGTCCGCCGTCTGGTGGCCGCGTCGCAAGGCGTCGTGCCGGGCGCAACGGTCGCAAAACTCTGGTTCGAACTGATGGCGGCCGCGTCACGCTTCCAATCGCCGATCACCATTCATCTCCCGCAAAGCGCCAGGCGACTGGAGCATCAGGACCTGATCCGCTTCCATGCGGGTGCCGAATTGCCGGTGGTTGAGCATCGCCAGGCCGCAGACGCGGTTCGCGCCGCGGCAGGCTCGCCGGGGGGGATCGGCCTTTGCCCGCTCGACGAGGGAGACGGCACGCTTTCGGGCGTCGAAGAAGACTGCATGCGCGCCCTGTTCGGCGTGCTTGACCGCAACGTGAAGATCGTTGCCCGGTTGCCGTTTGTCGCCGGCACCTCAACCGTTGCGGCCCTGGTGGTGGGACAGGTTCCGTTCGACCCTTCAGGCGATGATGTGTCCCTGTTCGCGGCCGAAGGCGGCGAACTCACCGATGAAGCGCTGGCCGCGGCGGGATTTGTGTCCGTTGCGCCGTCGAAGGCATATGCCGGAGGCGACTGGAGGGTGTTTTCGGTGGCGGGCTATGTTGCCGACGATGATGCGAGGCTGACCGACGCCGGACTGGAAGGGCTGCGCCGCATCGGCGGATATGCCACGGCAATCGACTTGGGAGAGACGTGATGAATGAGGCGGCTGGAAAGCCTGCGCCGAGGCCCGGGATCCTGGACATTGCGGCCTATGTGCCGGGCAAGAGCAAGGGACCGGCCGGTGTCGCAGTGCGCAAGCTCTCGTCCAACGAGACGCCGCTCGGGGCGAGCCCGGCGGCGATCGAGGCCTATCGCGGCCTTGCGGACCGGCTTGAACTCTACCCCGACGGAACCGCCGGCGCGCTGCGCGAGGCGGTCGCGGCACGGTACGGTCTGAATGCCGATCACATCGTCTGCGGCGCCGGCTCCGACGAGCTTCTTTCTCTGATTGCCCAGGCCTTCCTCGGGCCGGGCGACGAGGCGGTGTTCACGCGGCACGGGTTCCTGGTCTACGAGATTGCGATCCGCACCAACGGCGCGGCGCCTGTCGTGGCCGAGGAGGTCGGCCACCGCGCCGATGTGGACAACATTCTGGCCTGCGTGACCGACAAGACGAAGGTTGTGTTCCTGGCAAATCCCAACAATCCGACCGGCACCTATATCCCCATCGAGGAGGTGCGGCGCCTGCATCGCGGTCTTGCGCCTGAAACCGTGCTGGTGATCGACGCCGCCTATGCGGAATATGTCCGCCGCAACGACTACGAAGCCGGCATCGAGCTGGTGTCGGGGTCGCAGAATGTCATCATGACGCGGACCTTCTCCAAGGTGTTCGGTCTGGCAGCCTTGCGTCTCGGGTGGGCCTACGCGCCGCCGAATATTGCCGATGTGCTGAACCGCATCCGTGGTCCCTTCAACGTCAACGGGCCGGCCATTGCAGCGGGCGTGGCGGCGCTGGGCGACAGGGCGCATCTTGAAGCGGCTGTCGAACACAACGATGTGTGGCTGGAGAAGGTGAGCGTGGCCTTGCGCGATCTCGGGCTGCATGTGACGCCCAGTGTCGGCAACTTCGTGCTGGTTCATTTCCCCGATGAAGACGGCAAGCGGGCACCGGACGCCGACGAATTCCTGACCGCGCGCGGGCTCATTCTGCGGCGCATGGAGAACTACCACCTGCCGAACGCGCTGCGCATGACCATCGGCGATGCTGAGGCCAATGAGGCGGTTGTCGCGGCGCTTGCTGAATTTCTGGAACCATCATGAGTGATGCCATGTTCGCCCGTGTGGCTCTGGTCGGGATCGGTCTGATCGGATCCTCCCTTGCGCATGTGATGCGCCGCGAGGGACTTGCCGGCCACATTTCGGGCCATGCCCGCAGCGCGGCAACCCGCGAAAAGGCGCTTGAGCTGGGCCTTGTGGACGGCATCCATGAAAGCGCGGCCGATGCGGTGGCCGATGCGGATCTCGTGATCATCTGCGTTCCCGTCGGGGCCTGCGGCGCGGTCGCGGAAGAAATCGGGCCGCATCTCAAACCCGGCGCCATCGTTACCGACGTGGGCTCGGTCAAGACCAAGGTGGTCGAGGTGATGCTTCCGCACATGCCCGACGGAGTGCATTTCATTGGCGGACATCCGATC
>JAJFHL010000172.1 GCA_021775615.1 Hyphomicrobiales bacterium | reverse complement strand
GCAGGGGCGATGACCGAGAACCAGACGCGGGCTGTCGCATCATTGGCGGGCAGGCCGAGGGCGCCGGAATTGTGCCAGATGCGATCATCGAACACCCGCGTGAACGGAAGCCCGGAATGGCCGGCAATGATGCAATCGGCCTCGACTGCCGCAAGCTCGGCGAACAGGGCATCGGTGAAAGAGTGAAAGACGAACTCGTTGACGAGGCGCGGGCTGCCGTGGACCACCAGAAAGCGGCGCCCGGCCATAGAGAACGTAAGATGATCCGGCATCGCGGCCATCCACTGTCTCAGTTCAGGTGTCGTCTGCCGGTTTGCCAGCGCGTACCACCGCATGGCGAGAAGGTCGCATTCCGACCCTTCGTCAAACCCGCAGGCGCAGTCGTCCGCCTCGGAGGCGAGCTGGTCTTCAACGTTGCCCTTGATGGCATGGCAGCCGAGGTCCTTCAGACCGGAAGCGCAGGCAAACGTATCGGCGCAATAGGCGGCCACGTCTCCGGTATGGATCATGCGCTCCGGTGCAATGCCGAGATCCGCCGCTATCCGGGTCAGCGCCTCGAACGCCTCCAGGTTGCCGTAGACGCCGCCGAACACCAGAACGGGTTCGGAAAAGGCGCCGATGTCTCGCACAATTGGGCTCGTCATGGTCGTGGGGGATTTCCTGTTCTGTCCGAAACGCTATGTGGCGGCTGTTCGCTTTTAACCCAAGCGGCAATCTTTGGTCACACAATATTGTGATCAATCGGGATTGTGATCAATCGGGATTGTGATCAATTGGGATTGCGATCAATCGGGATTGCGATCAGTCGTGGCTGTTGGTTTCGCGGCCGAGCTCAATCGGTTCGCCATGCGGTGTGGCGCGGGCGGCGCGGTCCCAGGCGTCCTTGCGGGCGAGAAACTCCTCGCGCGGCACGATGTCATGCTCGGCGGTGAGCTTCTCCAGCGCCGCCATCCAATGCACATAGTAGTTCTCCGCCGGATCGTTCGGTCCGGCATTGGCGATTTCACCGCCAAGCGCTTCGGCCCACTGGCTCCAGGTGAAGGCGCCGCGCTCGTGCAACTGCACGGTGAGCGCAAAGGCCTGGGCCTCCCAGGGCTCGCGGAACACCGGCCCCTCGTCGTCGCGCGGGATCGAGGGGACCGCAACCAAGGCATCCTTCTGGCCCTCATGCAGGGTCAAGGTAACTCTCCCACATGTCGATGAAGACAGCATCGCCGTCCGGGTCGGGCGCGCCCCACAGTTCTTCCGCCGCGAACCGCACCGAGTACAGCCATTGCGGCTGTTCGCCCTGGCCATGCGCATTGGCGTCGGGCAGGACATGGGCGCCGTGGTTGCGGTCGATGATGCCGACGCGCCCGCGGGCATAACGCGGCAGGCGGGTATGGCCGGGCGGGTTCATGTTCTTCGCCCGCACCGTTGCGCCGATGGCAAAGGCGGGTTCGGAAGAAACTTCGCGTTGGCTCGGGCCGCCGCGTCCGAGCATGCGCGCCACCTCCGGCGCCGCGAGAATGCTCTTGAGCTCGACGGCCGGGTCCGTGACCTTGCCGGAGGCGAGTTCGTCGCGGCTCACCAGCTCGTTGCGCAGCAGCAGTTTCTGCAGACCGGCGAGCCAGATCTGGTAATAGCTCGATGAGAGATACTGCGCCGGGTCGAGGGTCTCGCGGGCGTGGCGCGATATGTCGATGTTCCACTGGCCGGTGAAGCCCATGGCGACGGTCAACGCGAAAACGCGGCGCTCCCATTCGGTGTGGAACACCGGCTCGTCCGGTTCGGGGGCGACCGGGCCGAAACCCTGCATGCCGCCCAGGTCCTGTGCGCCGTTCATAGGTGTCTATTCCTCAATCATCGGTGTCGACCTGCCCCAGATAGGGCTCCCACAGATCGATATAGATATCGGTCCGCCGGGGCTGTCCCGCGCCCCACAGTTCTTGCGCCGTGAAGCGCACCGAATAGAGCCACTGGGGCTGTTCGCCCCGGCCGTGGGCATTGCTGTCGGGGAAGATGTGGCAGCCGTGGATGCCCTCGACCGTGCCAATGCGTCCGCGGGCATAGCGGGGAAGCCGGGTGTGGCCCGGCGGGTTGGTGTTGCGGGCGCGCACCTGCTGGCCGACGGCGTAGGCCGGGTCGGATCCGGCGGGCCGGCTCGACAGGGAGGCGTCGTGGACATAGTCCTCGACCCCGGCCGGTCTCAGCACTCCCTCGACCGGTCTTGCCGGCGTCGCCATCTTGCCGGAGGCGAGCTCTTCCTCACTCACATAGCCGCCCGCCAGAAGCAGGGTGTGCATGGAGAGGAACCACTTTTCGTAGTAGGACGCATTGAGATAGATGTGCGGCGCGATGGTTTCGGTGGCATGGCGGTCGGCATCGAGGGTCCAGTCGCCGACCGCGCCGAAGGCCGATGCGAGGCCATACACGCGGGCTTCCCACTGGGTATGAAACACCGGTTCGTCGGGCTCGGGATCGATCGGCCCGAAGCCGTGCATGCCGCCCATGTCGTGGACGCCGTTCATGCCTGCTGCGATGCCTCAAGCTGTTCCGGGGTCAGCGCCACGCCGGTGCCGATCATGGAATTGCGGGTTACGAGCTCGGCGAGCTGTTCCGCGCTCCAGCCGTCGGTGCCCTCCGGGCGCATCGGGATCACCAGGTAACGGATCTCGGCGGTCGAATCCCAGACCCGCACCGCGCTGCCTTCGGGGATCTGGGTGCCGAATTCCTCAAGAACGCCGCGCGGATCGCCGACCGCGCGCGAGCGGTAGGGCGCAGATTTGTACCAGACCGGCGGCAGGCCGAGCACCGGCCAGGGATAACATGAGCACAAGGTGCACACGACCATGTTATGGGTCTCGGGCGTGTTCTCCAGAGCCACCATGTGCTCGCCCTGGCGACCGACGAAGCCGAGCGAGGCGATGGCCGCGCCGGCATCTTCCATGAGGTGTTTCTTGAAGCCCGGATCGGTCCACGCCCTGGCGACGACGGCGGCTCCGTTGCGCGGTCCGACCTTGTGTTCGTAGGTCTCGATCAGGAGGTCGAGAGCTTCAGGATCGACATAGCCTTTCTCGATCAGAAGCGACTCCAGGGACTTCACCCGCAGCGCGATGTCGGGCAGCTCCGAGCCTTCGCCATGGTCGTGATGGTGGTCGGTTTCTGCCATATCGTGAAACTCCCGTTCGGCCGCAATCGATGCCGTCAAATATGTGCAATACGCTCAATTCACACTACCATAGGATTCCGAGGCGAGGCACCCTATCTGAATGTGCTGTGAGACCGGGCGGAGGATACTCAACATGACATCACTCGACAATATCAAGGCCTGCGTGTTCGATGCCTATGGCACGCTGTTCAATGTTCACGCGCCCGTGGGGCAGGTGGCCTCGAAGATCGGCGATAACGCCGATGCGGTGTCCAACCTGTGGCGCCAGAAGCAGCTGCAATATACGTGGCTGCGCAGCCTGATGCGCGAGCATGCGGACTTCTGGCAGGTGACCGGCGAGGCGCTCGACTTCGCGCTCGGGTTCCACGGCATCGACGACACCGCTCTGCGTGACGAACTGATGGACCTCTATCTGGCGCTCGACGCCTATGACGATGCGCGCAGCGCGCTTGCCGCTCTCAAGCAGGGCGGGCTGACGACGGCGATCCTGTCGAACGGCTCGCCGGAGATGCTGAACGGCGCGGTCGGGTCGGCTGATCTCGCAGGAGTGCTCGACGAGGTGATCTCGGTCGAGGATGTCGGCATCTACAAGCCCGATCCACGGGTCTATGAGCTCGCCGTCGAGCGTACCGGCGTCGAGTACCCGCATCAGATCTGTTTCGTCTCCGCCAACACCTGGGACGCCCAGGCCGGCTCCCATTTCGGCTTCAAGGTCGCCCGCATCAACCGCTTCGGGCTGCCCGATGACGTGATGCCCGGCAAGCCCGATGCGTTGCTCGACAGCCTCAATGAACTCCCCGAACTGGTCGGGATCGCATGACGGTGATCCGCAGCGCAGAAGGAACACCATAATGAATGAGGCAGTCCGCGATTTCCGGTGGGGGGCGGGGATGACGGTCCTGTGGACCCTTGTCATCGCGCTGGTGACCTTCGTTGTCACGCTGGGCGCCGGGTTGGGGGTGAGCGTGATCGAACTGTTGCGCGAGCCCGCCGGGTCGGTTCCGCAGACAGAAGATGGGGTGGCCGAATATCTCTTCACCAAAATGAACGAGCAGTTCGCCTATCTGGCGGCGGTGCAGGCGCTCACCGTCCTGGCCATGGTGTATCTCCTGACCCGGCCGCGGGACGGTTTGAGCCGGGCGCGCATGTTGCGTATGGATGCGATCCCATTGCGGAAGTGCGCGCTATGGGCCGTCGGCAGCCTTGCGGTGGTCATTGCGCTTGGCGAACTGCCCAAGCTCTTTATCGACATTGGAGACAAGGAAGCGCTCGCCTGGCTGGCGGTGCTGCAGCCCGCATGGATCGGGTTCATCGTTCTGGTGCTGATCGGGCCGTTGTCGGAGGAAGTGCTGTTTCGCGGCTTTATCTATGGTGGTCTGGCGCCATCCGTCATCGGACCGGTGGGGGCGATCGTCGTCTCGTCGGCCCTGTGGGCCGTGCTGCATATCCAATACACCTGGCTGATCATCGCGATCATCTTCGTCTATGGCGTGGTGTTCGGCGTCGTGCGCTGGAAGTCAGGCTCACTGTGGCCGCCGATCGCCGCCCATTGCACGGTCAATCTGATAAGCGGCATCATCTATTATTTCGGCCTGGCGGGGACGTGAGGAGAGGGCTGCGGCCGGAGCATAACAGCTTCGCCCATGCACAGTGCGTGGCGGCACCTATTTTTGGCCGGAGCTGCTCAAACCTGCCGAATGGGCTTCATGATGTCCCGGCACGGTCTGCGCGTCTTCCGGTTCTTTTTGCTCGGGTGGTTCCGGTTCGTCTCCGCCGGCTTCAAGTGCCGCAAGGTCCCGCTCTGCGAGAGACAGAAATTTGAGTCTGGTGGGCGTTAGTTTGCCAGCCGCTTTCAGGGACCTCAGGATCTCGACGGTTTTGCCCCAATGAAGCTGCTGCGATCCGCCATACGTTCCGAGATACCAGTGGGACAGGGCCAAATCGATTTGCCCTGCGGCGCTGCCGGGGGCCTCCTCGGCCAGGCGCTTGGCGATGGTCAGCGACGCCCTGAAGCTATCGAGAGCGGCGGGTAGATCGCCTTGCTTCACCAGGATGCGCCCTATTCTTTCCAGCGACCCGCGCATGTCGCGCTGCGATCGGGTGCTGGACGGGTCCAATTGAGCCAAAAGCTGATTGATGGCCAGAGCCGTTTTGAAACTGCCGAGGGCGGCGGGTAGATCGCCTTGCGCAGACTGAACCCCACCCAATCTGGTGTGCGACATGGAAAGATTGCGCCGCCACCGGACATTGCCAGGGTCCGAACTGACCAAACTTTGATCGATGGCCAGAGCCGCTTTGGCGCTGCCGAGAGCAGCCGTCAGATCGCCCTGTTCCACCAGAACTTTCCTGATGTTGCTGAATGACACGCTCAGATCCCGCTGCCATTCGGCATTGCCAGGATTTGCGGCGGTCAGGCGTTCTATGATCGCGAGCGATGCCTTGAAGCTGTCAAGCGCCGCGGCGAGATCGCCCTGTCCCAAAAGAACCTCACCGTAATTGTCGTGTGAAACGGCAAGGTCGCGCTGCCATCCGGCATTGCCGGGCTCCAGTTTGGCCAGGCGTTCTCTGATTGTGAGCGCGGACCCGAAACTCTTCAGTGCCGCGGCCAGATTACCTCGGGTGAGCTCAACGTCTCCGACCTTGTTGTGCGACACGGACAAATCGCGCTGCCATCGGGCATTGTCAGGATCTGACCCGGCCAAGCGTTTCCTGATGATGAGTGACGATTTGAATTTGTCGAGGGCGGCGGAAAGCTCTCCCTCTGCAAGCAGTATCCGGCCGATTCTGTCCAGGGTCACAGAGGTGAAACGCTGAAAATCCGTATTGGTCGGATCAGCATCACGGAGGGGCACCATGCGGTCGAGGCTCGCATTGTACTGTTCAAGCGCCGCCTCCAAGTTACCCTGCATCCTGTAAATGTCGCCCAAACGTTCGTTGGCAACACTCAGACCACGCTGCCATCGGGCGTTGCCTGGGTCCGACCTTGCAAGGCGCTCTCTGATTTTGAATGACTCCAGGAAACTGTCGAGCGCGGCGGTCAGATTGCCTTGCGCAACCAGAACGTCACCGATCCATTCCCGCGCTGAGGAAAGATCGCGCTGCCATTGGGCGTTGTCGGGGTCCAACTTGGCAAGATGCTCTTTGATAGAGAGAGATGCCGTGAAATTGGCAAGGGCGGCAGCCAGGTCGCCTCGCGAAACCAAGACCTTTCCGGTCTTGCCGTAGGACAGGGCAAGATCACGCTGCCATCCGGTATTGGCCGGGTCCGACTTGGCCAGGCTTTTTCTAATGGTGAGAGACGCGGTGAAACTGTCGAAGGCGGCCGTCAGATTGCCCCGGGCAACCTGAACGTCGCCGATCCGGATGTAAGCAGCAGAGAGATCACGCTGCCATTGAGCATTGTCGGGATCCAACCTGGCAAGGCGTTTCCTGATGGCCATTGATGCCGTGAATTGATCAAGCGCGGCAGACAAGTCGCCTTGTGTGACCAGAATGTCTCCAACGTTGTCATGCGAGACCGAAAGATCGTGTTGCCAATTCGTGTTTCCGGGGGCGGTCCTGACCAAACGCTTTGCAATGTTCAGCGATGCCCAGTAGCTCTCAAGCGCTGCCGGTAGATTGCCCTGCGCGGCCTGAATGTCTCCGACGTTGTTGTGCGAAATGGAAAGGTCGCGTTGCCATGTGGTGTTGTCGGGGTCTGACCTCGCCAGATGTTCACTTACATCGAGTGATGCGGTGAAGTTTTCTAATGCGGCGGGCAGGTTGCCTTGTGCGACCTGAATCTCTCCGATGCTATCTCGTGTCACCGCGAGATCACGCCGATACGCAGCATTATCCGGGTCCGACCTGGCCAGGCTTTCGCCGATCGAGAGCGAAAGTCTGAAGCTCTCAAGGGCAGCGGACAAATTGCCCTGCGTGAACTGGACTTGGCCGACTCTCTCGTGCGCAATGGACAAGTCACGCTGCAACCCTTTGTTTTCCGGCTCTGTCCTGGCCAGACGTTCATTGATGGACAATGCCGCCTTGAACGTGTCGAGGGCGGCAGGCAGGTTTCCTTGTGCGACCTGAACATCACCGATTCTTTCCTGCACCGCAGACAGAGCGCGCTGCCATTTTGTGTTGTCCGGATTTGCAGTCGCCATGCCTCTTCGGACAGCCAGGGACATTTGAAGAGCGGTGAGCGCGGCAGAACTGTGGCCCAATGTTGTATGGCTGGCACCTTCACGCAGCTTGTAGTGGGCGGCCAGATTGTCATCCCACCGTTCGGCTTGTTCAAAAGCGGCTGCGAACTGCCTGACCGCGGTCTTGTAGTCAAAGGCGAGGATCGCGGTCTCGGCTTCGTCCGCATAGGTGGCGGCAAGTTCCAGGCGGTCGGCCTTGAGCTCGCCCTGGCGCTCGTCGAGGGATTTGTCCAACTCGTCCGCCCGGGCGGAGGCTTTGGCGCGATACTCGCGGGCAAGCGCGATGGCGCCTTCCAACTGGGCTTCCTCGGCAAGTCCTGAGAGGCGGATCAGTTCGGGGTCCTTGCGCGCTGCGGTGACCCGTTCTGCCATGAACTTCTTGAGGTTGTCCGCGCCGGTGCGCAGCTGTTCTTCGATCTTCGATGGCCCCACCGAGGTGTCGACCTCGAGTTCCTTCAACATGCCATAGAGCAGGCCGAGCGGCAGACTGTCCCGCCGCGCCAGACCCTCGACCAGGCTGCGCGTGTGTCGCGGTGTTGTGGAGATGGTGAGAAGCAGGTTGCGCCGGGCGTCCTTGAGACGCGCTTTATCGCCGGTTTCGGTTTCGCCGTCGCCGCCGAAGTAGAGCAGCCGCCTGAGGCTCGTGTTGGTCCAAGGGCGCTGCTGCGTCCGGGTCTTGAGATAGACCTCTTCGGTCACCATGGTCATGACGTCGCCGAAGGCCGCGCCCCTCGCGGCGAAATGCTTCAACAGCGCCGCGGCATAGGGGCTGTTGCCCTCCGGCTCGCCGTCGAAGGCGACAGTGCCCGGTTCCGCCGCGAAGCCGATCACCACCCCAAGGCTTTCCGTGCCGGTGTTGTCAGAGGCACCGAAACTGCCTTTCGGGGCTCCGAGGCCGGTTGCGGTGACCTCAACGCCCTCGGGCCGGTCCGGCGT
>JAJFHL010000171.1 GCA_021775615.1 Hyphomicrobiales bacterium | reverse complement strand
CCCGGCATCACCGGCTGGGCCCAGATCCACGGTCTGCGCGGGCGCACCGACACCGACGACAAGATGCGCGCCCGCGTCGAACACGATCTCTACTACATAGACAACTGGTCGATCTGGCTCGACCTCTACATCATTGCGATGACGGCATTTTCGACCCGCGCCTTCAGGAACGCCGGGTAGACACGCCAGAACCGCTATGGGACAAACAGCCGGCCGGATTCTGAATCCGGCAGGGTCACCCATATCGGATCAGTTTGCATGAGCGAGTTTTCACTTCAGAACAAAACCGCCATCGTCACCGGCGGGTCCAAGGGCATCGGGCTGGCCATTGCGCGCTCCATGGCGCGGGCCGGCGCCAATGTGGTGATCGCCAGCCGCAAGGCGGACGCCTGCGACGAAGCCGTCGCGGCGATCACAGCGGACGGCGGCTCGGCGGCAGCGGTTCCGTGCAACGTGTCGCATCTCGATGCCCTGCCCGGTCTGGTGGCGGCCGCGGAAGACACGTTCGGTCGGATCGACATCCTTGTCGGCAATGCGGCGGCAAATCCCCATTACGGACCCATGACCACGATCGAGGAACCGGCCTTCGACAAGATCATCGACACCAATGTGAAGGCCAACCTGTGGCTCGCCAAGCTGGTGCTGCCGAAAATGGCGGAGCGGCGCGACGGCGCCATCATATTCGTGTCGAGTATCGGCGGGCGCCGCGGCAACGACGATATCGGCATCTACGGCGTCTCCAAGGCGGCGGAAGAGGCCATGGCGCGCAATCTCGCGGTCGGCTGGGGTCCGCACAACATCCGCGTCAACTGCATTGCGCCCGGGCTGGTGCGCACCGACTTCGCCCGCGCCCTGTGGGACGATCCGGACAAACTCAAACGCACCGAGGACGCCTATCCCCTGCGCCGCATCGGCGAGCCGGAAGACATCGGCGGCGTCGCCACGTTTCTTGCCTCCGAAGCCGCCCGCTTCATCACCGGCCAGACCATCGTGGTTGACGGCGGGATCACCATATCGGGCACCGGCCGCGAATAGGCCCTATCGACTTATCGGCGCGACGGCGCCAGCGCGATGGCCAGCGCCAGCACGATCAGTCCACCGCCGGCCAATGTCGTTGGTGTGGGAATCTCACCGACGCCGAGCCACACCCAGAGCGGCGTGAGCACCATTTCCAACTGCGCGAACAGCGACAGTTCCGCCACCGGACGCAGCCGTGTGGCGAGCGTGAACAGCACCAGCCCGGCCCCAAGCGACCCGGCGCCCATCAGCTGAATAATGACCAGATCACGCACCGGCAGCACGAACCCGTCTCCGCTCGCCCACAGTACCGCACCGGACACACAGGCCGTGATCACAACCGAATAGGCCACCGACGGCAGCATTTCGATGTCACGGTTGGCGCGCAGCACGAGATTATAGCCAACGATCAGCACCACCGCCCCCATGGCCAGTACGAACCCGAGCACACGCCCTTCGGCCACGCCGCTGCCGGCCACCAGGGCGACCCCGGCCAGGGCGACCGCCATGCCGAACGCCGTGCGTTTTCCAATGCGTTCATGCAGCACCAGCCAGGCGCACACCGCGGTGCCGAACGGCGCCAGCGCCGCCACGAACAGGACCGCTCCAACGGTGGTCTGCGCAAAGGCGAGGTTGATGCAGATCTGGGCGCCGGCGAGCGGCACCGCAGCAATCAGTCCGGCCCGCCTGCTGCGCACCGCCACCCGCCAGAGATCCCGGCCATTGACCAGATACATCGCCAGGAGAACCAGTGGGACGATGCCGAGCGTCCGCCACAGGATGATGTGCCAGGCGCCCGCCGTCTCAAGCAGCCGGTAGAGGAGGCCGTAGAAGCTGAACGTCACCCCGGCGGCACAGGCGAGCAGCGCGCCGCGCGCATGAAGCGAGGGTGCCGGTGCGGCGCCGTCAGCCATGCGGCGGTGGATCCAGCCTCATGTGGCTACCGCTCCGTTTCGAGGAACCTGGCGCCACCCATCACCTGGCGGGTCGGCATGATCTCCATATGGGTGATGTCCACATGGGCGGGAGCCGAGAGCACATAGTGAACCGCGTTGGCGATATCGACCGGCTCGAGGCACTCGTAGGGAGCATAGAACTGCCGGTCTCCCTGTTCCTTGTCGCCGCCGACCAGTTCGGCATGCATGCCGCTGGCGACCCTTCCAGGCAGGATTTCAGACACCCGGACGTCGGAGCCGAAGAGATCCATCCGAAGGTTCTGGCAGAACATATGCACCCCGGCCTTGGTTGCTGCATAGAACGGTTCTCCCAGGATCGGGTAGACACCCGCCGCCGAACCGAAATTGACGATATGGCCGCGGTTGCGCTCGACCATGCCGGGCGTCACCGCGCGCACCAGGTTGAGCATTCCCACCAGATTGACCGCCACCAGCGTGTTGGCGATGTCGGGGGGCGTCTCATGCATCTTGGTCATCGGTCCCAGCACCCCGGCGCAGTTCACCAGAATGTCCGTCTCGCGCCCGGCAAAGGCGGTCGAAACCACCGCATCATCGGCGATGTCCATGCAGTGGATCTCGATGCCGAGTTCCGCCTCCAACGCCTCGAGCTTTTCGCGCTCCGGCGATACCGCGATGACATGGATGCCGTCGGCATGAAGCAGCCTGACGATCTGCGAACCGATACCCCCGCTGCCACCGGTTACGATGGCGGATTTCAATTCCTTGCCGAGCACTGAATCCCTCCCTAGATCAGGAGCGATCTTATCTGAGGTGATTATTCGGGGACAGCGATTTGAGCTGCATCTCCACGATGCCGACGGGAGTTTCAATCCCCGGCGATGAACACCGTCATTTGCCAGCGCCCGCCGGAGTTTTCGAAGATCGCACGATAGTCGATGGCGCTGCGCAGGTGGTCTTTGTGGACGAAGCCCTTGCGGCCGTCCATCACATGCACCTCGCGGAAGTCCGTTCCCTTGCCGCCGTCGAGCATCCGGACAACGTCTTCGTCGAGCACTGAAATGATATCGCCGAATCTGCTGGGCCGCGACCTCATGGGTATGTCCGAACCGACCACGAAGCTCGTTGCGAAGGGCTCTTCGTCATCCTTCAACTTGAACGACCAGGTGTAGGGCGCGGTAAAACTGGTCGGTTCGCGGAACACTCCGCCGAGATGCAGCACTTCTTCCAGCGCGTCCCAGTATTCTTCGCGGTGTTCGTCGGCGAGATGGGCGTATTCCTCGCTGAAGTCCTCCGCCGTCACGGTCAGGCGTTTTCGAAACTCCTCACGCCCTTCACCGCCGCCAAAATCGAGATGGATATCGGGCGCCGCCGACGCGACGACCGTGTCCACGTCGCGGCTGGCAATCGCCGCAATCAGGGTTTCTCTGTAGGTTGCAAAAGAGGAGTCCTTGCCTCCCTCGTCGACAAAAGGCGCCTTTCGCTCCTGGGCACCGAGCGCGCCGGCGCCAACGACAATCATCGCGGCCAGCAATGGAAACATTCTCAGAACGCGCGCAACATGCATGAGATCAACTCCTGCTTTTGGCGAACATTTCTACGCGTCACACAAATAATATACGCGAATTCCGTTAGTTAGGCCACGGGCTACCGGCAACCGGCCAAATCCGCTACCATCGCGGCCAACTCTTCGTACCGGAGGAAATCCCCCTCATGACTGCGACTTTCCCCGATTTCGCGTGCCAATCCGCCAAGCTTTTCGAGCGTGCGCAAGCCGTGTTTCCCGGCGGCAGCACCCGCAATCAAACCTACTTTCCGCCGCATATGATCTATGCGGCCGAAGCGTCCGGCTGCCGCATGCGCGATGTCGACGGCAATGAACTGGTCGACTTCCATAACGACTACACGGTGACCATTCTCGGCCATGCCCATGCCGACGTCGAACGCGCCGTTATCGAGCAGGCCAGGCAGGTCATGTGCGCCGCGCTTGCGGTGCCGGCCGAGATCGAGCTCGCCGAGATCATCTGCGCCCGCAATCCGAATTTCGAGCGCATCCGTTTCATGGTCACCGGCTCGGAGGCCGTGGCGAACGCCATGAAGGCCGCGCGCGCCTTTACCGGCCGGCCCAAGATCGCCAAGTGCGAGGGGGTCTATCATGGCGCCAACGACTTCGCCGAGGTGAGCCTCGATCCGACGCCGCAGAACTGGGGCCAGGAGGCGCCGCGCAGCATTGGCTTCTCCGAAGGCGTCCCGCAAGGCGTGACCGACAATGTGGTGGTCATCCCGTTCAATGAGCCCGACGCCGCCCGCGCCATTCTGGAGGCGCACGCCGCGGACCTCGCCGGTGTGCTGGTCGACCTGACCGCGGCGCGCTGCGGCGCCAAGCCGGCAAGCCCCGAGTTCATCGCCATGCTGCGGGAGTTCACCACGGCGAGCGGCGCGCTTCTCATTATCGACGAGGTGATCTCGTTCCGCATGTCACGCGGCGGCGCCCAGGAGGCGCTCGGCGTCGAAGCCGACCTGACCACATTCGGCAAGATCATCGGCGGCGGCATGCCGATCGGCGCGCTGGCCGGCCGCGCCGACGTGATGAGCCTGTTCGATGCCACTCAAGGCAAACCGGCCGTCCCCCAGTCAGGCACGTTCACGGCACATCCGCTCACCATGGCCGCCGGTCAGGCGATGCTGCGCGCCTATGACGGCGAGGCCATCGACCGGCTCAACGAGCTCGGCGACACCGCCCGGGCGCAATTGCGCGACGCCCTCGTTCAGTCCGGCATCGGCGGCCAGGTGACCGGGGAAAGCTCACTGTTCCTGATGAGTTTCACAGACGAGCCGTTCCATGACTACAGGTCCTATTACCGGGCCACCGCCGACCGCCATCACCGCATCATGGGAGCGTTGTTTCCAAAGCTGATCAACCGCGGTGTGCTCATGGCCGCCTGGGGCTTCGGCTGCCTGTCGACACCCATGGAGCAGGCCGAGATCGATCATCTCTCGGAAGCCGTGTTCGAAAGCCTGCGAGAAGTCCGCGACGAGCTCGCCGAAGCCGCCGAGTAGTGCGGTCAATAGGTGGCGCGGCCGCCGGAAACGTCGAACACGGACCCGGTGGTGAACGAGCACCTGCGCGATGCCGCGAAGGCGACCGTGTCGGCGATTTCCTCCACCAGCGCGAACCGTCCGCGCGGGATCTTTGAGAGCATGTAGGCGATGTGCTCGTCCGACATCTGATCGAAGATCGCGGTCTTGGCGGCCGCCGGCGTCACGCAGTTGACCGCAATATCATGGTCGGCCAGTTCCTTGCCCAGCGACTTTGTCAGGCCGATGAGGCCGGCCTTGGAGGCCGAATAGGCCGGTGCCCCCGGGTTGCCCTCCTTGCCGGCGATCGAGGCAATGGAAACAATACGGCCATAGGCCCGCTCGATCATGTGCGGCGCGAGGGTGCGGCAGCAGTAGAACGGGCCGGTCAGGTTGAGCGCCATAACCTTGTGCCAGTCCGCCGGTGCGTAGTCCCACGTCGTGGCATTGGGGCCGGAAATGCCCGCATTGTTGACCAGGATCTCAACCGAACCGGACCGCTGCAGGGTCGCGGCAAGGGCGACTTCCACCGACGCAAGATCGGTTACATCCACCGCGACAGCAACCGCATCCCCGTCACCGGAAAGCTCCTCCGCCGCCGCCTCTGCAAGCCCCGTATCAAGGTCCCAGATGGCGATCCTCGCGCCGCCGGCCATCAGACGCTGGCAGATTGCCTTGCCGATCCCCTGGGCGCCGCCGGTTACCACCGCGGTCTGGCCTTCGAATTCAGTAGTGTCCACCGTCAAACCCCTCGATCTAGTTTACGTGGCCCAGCCGCCATCGATCAGATGCACCGAGCCGGTCGTGAAGCCGGATTCATCGGACGCCAGATAGACCGCCAGCGCCGCCACTTCGTCCAGCGTTCCCAGACGCCCCATGGGCTGGCGCGCGATAAAGGCGGCCCGCGCCGCATCATAGTCTCCCATCGCGTGGAACCTTGTTTCAAGCGATGGCGACTGGATGGTTGCCGGGCAGATCGCATTGCAGCGGATGCCTTGCGTGATGAAATCGGCGGAGACCGACTTGGTGAGCCCGACCACCGCCGCCTTGGTCGTGCCATAGACGAACCGGTTGGGCACGCCTTTGACCGAGCTCACCACCGACGACATGTTGATGATCGACCCGCCGCCCGCCTGCAGCATGGCGGGAAGGAACGCGCGGATGGTGCGGTACATGGACTTTACATTGATGTCGAACGAGAAATCCCAGTCGTCCTCGGAGCAGTCCAGGATCGAACCGTCATGCACGAAACCGGCGCAGTTGAAGAGGATGTCGATGGCGCCAAGGTCGCCGGCACACCGTTCGATGGCTGCGCTGTCGCGGACGTCGAGGGCCGCGGTATCGCAACCCGCCAAAGAGCCAAGCAGATCTTCGTTGATATCGGTGGCAAACACATAGGCGCCCTGCCCGGCGAAGGTTTCGGCCACCTGGCGTCCGATCCCCTGTCCGGCGGCGGTTATGAATGCTCGCTTGCCCTCCAGTCTCCCTGCCATTTATGCATCGCTCCCCTGTTTCACGTAAGCTCGAACATGCCGCGACCGGCCCTAAGGCAAAAATCCGCTCGCGGCAAGAACGCACATCCGCCGCCCGGGCCTGAACGCGGCCATCCATATCAGAGATCACCGCCGTTCCGCATTCCCGTCAGTCTTAAAATCAGGTTGCCTCGAACAATGCCTTTGCCGCCTCTTCCGGGCTTGACCGGCCGTTGAGAATGTTATCGCACAGGGCATCGATCCGGGGATCGCTGCGGTCGCGCACCTGGGCCTCGATGAGATCCGCCGCGGCCCAGGCGAGGAGCCGCCTGGCGCGTTTGCGGCGCCGTGTTTCAGCGGTCTCGCTGCGCCCCTCGGCAACGGCGTTCACCTCGGCGACAAGCTCGGCAATGCCCTCGCCCTTGGTCGCCACCGTCTTCAGCACCGGCGTGTTCGCCTTGACCGAAGACAGCGCCACCGCAGATGCGAGCTGACTGAAGGTCTTGTCCGCGCCTGCCAAATCCGCCTTGTTCACCACCAGAATATCGGCGATGTCGAGGATGCCGGACTTCATCGCCTGAATGTCGTCGCCAAGACCCGGCGCGTTGAGCACGATGCGGATGTCGGCGACCTGCGCCACATCGATTTCCGACTGGCCTGCGCCGACCGTTTCCAGGATCACCACATCCTTGCCGGCGGCATCGAAGGCATCGATCATGCGCACCGCGGCCGGCGTCAGGCCGCCGACATGACCGCGCGAGGCGAGCGAGCGGATGAAGACCCCGTCGTCGTCGGTGTGATCGTTCATACGCACCCGGTCGCCAAGGAGGGCGCCGCCGGAAATCGGGCTCGAAGGGTCGACGGCGATCACTCCCACGGTCTTACCGGCCGCGCGCAACGCACCGATATAGGCGTTGACCAGGGTCGACTTGCCGGCGCCCGGCGGCCCGGTGAAACCAACCACCTGGGCGCGCCCGAGAAACGGGGCAATCTCTGCGATCAGCTTCGGGGCAGCGGGAGACAGGCGCTCAAGTTCGGTGAGAAGCCTGGCGATGGCGGCAAGCTCGCCGGCCCGCACACGCTCAACCAGGGAAGATCCCGCGGAAGCCGCTTCCGCTCCGGTCGCCGTCATGGAACGATGAGCGGATTGCCGAAGCCGTAGACGTCACGCAGCCGATGGCAGATCTCGCCGTGGGTCACGCCGGCACAGGCGGCGTCGACAATCTTTTCAAACACGTTTTCGTCTTCGCTTTCCGCCGCGCGCGCCAGATCGTCTTCGGCGCGGGATGCGGCCGCCTGGTCCCGGTCGGACTTGTAGCGTTTCAGGCGCTCAAGCTGGGCTTCGATGACATCAGCCTGTGGCGGACGCAGCGGCTGGCGCGGCAGTTCGTCTTCTTCCGACACCTGGAACCTGTTGACCCCGACGATGGTCTCTTCGCCCTGGTCGACACGATCCTGGAAGGCGAGCGCCGAATCGCCGACGATCTTCTGGACCAGGCCGGATTCGACAGCGGCATACATGCCGCCCGCCTCGTCGATCTGTTCGATGACGGAAAGAATCTTCTCCTCCATCTCATTGGTCAGAGTTTCAACGTAGTACGAACCGCCGAGCGGATCTATCACATCGGTCAGATGGGCTTCGCGCTTGAGGATCTCCTGGGTCGAAATGGCGATGCGCGCGGCATGTTCGGTCGGGACGCTCAGCACCTCGTCATAGGCATCTGTGTGCAGGGACTGCAGGCCGCCGAAGATACCGGCAATCGCCTGCGCGGTGACGCGTGCGATGTTGTTCAGGGGTTGCTCGCGGGTGAGATCGACGCCGGACGTCTGGGCGTGGAATTTGAAGCGCCAGGCCTTCGGGTTCTGCGCGCCGAAACGTTCGCGCACGATGCGCTGCCAGATCCGCCGCCCGGCGCGGAACTTGGCGATCTCTTCGAAGAAGCTGATCGAGATGTCGAAAAAGAAAGTGAACTTGGCGAGAAAATCGTCCGGATCGAGCCCGCGCGCCGCACAGTCGTTGGCATACTGAATGGCGGTTGAAAGCGTCAGGCCCATGGCTTCGGCCGGCGTCGCCCCGCCCTGCTGCATATGCTGGCCCACCACGGACAGCGGGTTCCAGCCCGGCAGATGTTTCTGGGCGAACACAATGTGATCGGTCAGCACCCTTCGTGCTCCCGGCAGGGCGAGACGGAAGAACATGTGATTGCAGACGAAATGTGAAATGTAATCGCTCTGGTTCGATGTGCCGGAAATACGGTTCCACGGCACCTGGCGGCGCTTGGCGACCGCCAGCAGCAGAGCCAGCAAGGTGAACGGCGAGGGATCGTTGAGGGCGGTTGAGAAATCCCCGATCGGAATGTCGCGGAAACAGATCTCCATGTCGTCGACCGTATTGACCACGGCACCGCAGGTGCCCAGCAGCAGGGGGTCGACCTCGTCCCCGTCATAGCCGCGATAGACCGAATTACAGGGAATGAGACTGCCCGCGGAGGCTCCTGAGGCGATCAGGGTCTTGAGGCGCTCGTTGAAGTCTTCCGGCGTACCGAGGCCGATCAACTGGCGCTGGGTCCAGGTGCGGCCGCGATGCATGCTCGGATAGATGCCGCGGGTCATCGGCAGCTGGCCGGGGAAGCCCAGGTCGTCCATATAGGAGGAGGGGTCCCAGTCATCCGACGTGTAGACCGGCTTCACTTCGACGCCTGAGCGGTTCTTCGGATTGGGCTTGTCCTTCATCTGGCCGTCGAATTCGGAGCGCCATTGGCGTTTCGCGGTCTCGAAACCCGGCAGCGGCAGTTGTACAACCTGATCTGAACGATCGCTCATGTCACAAGCTCCTCGCTTCGCAATTGACGCGCCTGCGCCGCATATTCGGCAACGCCGCCGACGATTTCTTCGCGGCCGACGCCCGGATGAAACACTTTGGAGACGCCGGCGTCCATCAGCAGCGCTTCATCTTCATCGGGCACGATACCACCGACAACGACCTTGACATGGCCGAGCCCCGCCTCATCCAGTGCCTTCATCAATTTCGGCATCAGGAGATGGTCGGTCGAAAGCGAGCTGACGCCAACCACATCGACGTCTTCTTCGAGCGCCAGTCGCACAACTTGCGAGATCTCCTGCCACGGCGGCGTGTAGATCACCTCCATGCCCGCATCGCGCAGGAACGAGGCAACGATACGGCTGCCCCGGTCATGCCCGTCGAAACCAATTTTGGTCACCAGCACCCGGGGCGGGAAACTGTCATGTTGTGCGAGTGTCATGCCTCATTTCCTTTCACGGCCACGCCGTCTTTGAGATTGCGCACGATTTCTCCGGCGATGTCGCCGGGCGCCGTCAGTCCGGGCCGGTACCAGACCTGGCTCCAGTTGAGCGCTCCGAGCAGGGTGAAGCGCAACAGTGTCCGATTGGTACCCGGCGCCAGATCGAGCGCATCGACCAGGTGCCGGAACCGGGATTCGTAGTCGGCCCGAAGGCGCGCCAGGTCAGCGCTGACCTCTGCCACGTCTTCCGGCACAACGCGCACAACCACCCTTGCATAACCGTTGTCGGCCAGAACTTCGTCGAGATGCCGATGACAGGCCTTTTCGAGCGCGATCCAGGGTGTCTCCCCGGACTGCATCACATGGTCGACAGCCTCGGTGATCCTGGCAACGCCCGCCTCATAGACCGCCAGAAGGATGCCGGCCTTCGAGGGAAAATGCGCATAGATGGCGCCCGGCGTGACGCCGAGCGCACGGGCGATATCGCGGATTGAAGTCGCATGATACCCGTTGCGCGCGAATAGGTCGGCGGCGCCGTCCAGGAAACGCTGCTGCGGCGCGGACTCTTTGCGGGTTGGGGCAGGTTTCAAGGTGGTTCAATCCTCTAAATGAACGTTCGTTCACTTTCCCACAAGAATCGGGTGGCGTCAAGCCGGGGCCTTCGGCAAATGGTGCTGGACTTCCACGGCGAATTGGGAGAACCATCGCGCCGCACGCGTTTCCGGTGGCTGTGACGCCGCCCGGCACGCCACATCTCGAGAACACATGTCGTCACAGACTTCCTCCAGATCTGCCGCCCGGGCCCTGCCGCCCATGGGCTTCGTCCTGCTCGCCGGCCTGTCGCTGTTCTGGGGTCTCAACTGGCCCGGCATGAAGATCATCATGAGCGAACTGCCCGCCTGGTGGTTCCGCGCGTCATGCGCGCTGGTCGGCGGCGGCGCCCTGCTCGCGATTTCAGCCGCATCGGGCAATTCGATACGCCTGGAACGGCGCGAGATTCCCCTCGCCCTTATCTGTTCACTGTTCAACTTCGTCGGTTGGCTGATGTTGTCCGCTTATGGCGTTTCGCTGATCGGCGCCGGACGCGCCGCGATCATCGCCTTCACCATGCCGGTCTGGGCCGCGGTGTTTGCGAGCTGGATCCTCGGTGAACGGTTTACCCTGCCCAAGATATTCGGTCTCACCCTTGGCGTTATCGGCCTCGGCGTCCTGATCGGTCCGGATCTCGTGGCGCTCGGCCGGGCGCCCCTTGGCGCGATGTTCATGCTCGGCGCGGCCCTTTCCTGGGCCTTTGGCACAACCCTCTTCAAGCGCTTCCGCTGGACCGCGCCCATAGCCAGCAATGTCGGCTGGCAGTTGCTCCTCTCGGCTGTGCCGATGCTGGTTGTCGCCGCCTTGCTGGAGCCCGTGCCGGACATCTCCGGCCTCAGCCGCGATGCGGCCATCGCACTGTTCTACATCTACGGCTTTCCCATGGTGTTCTGCCAATGGGCCTATTACAAAACGGTCCACCTGTTCCCGGCGTCCGTTGCCGCCATCGGAACGCTGATGGTGCCGGTGGTCGGGGTCTATTCAAGCCACTTCATCCTTGCCGAACCGGTGGGCTGGAGAGAGCTTGCCGCCCTGGTCCTCATCGTATCGGCCCTCGCAAGCGTGCTGGTCATCCCCAATATCGGCCGCTCGCGGCACTGAACTCGCGCATTCAATATGCGCACCATCAAAATGCGTGCACGATCGTGTGATTGCGCCCTCTCGCCCTCGCGCAATCACGTGAGGCGAGTTGACTTCTCGTCACGCCGTACCCAGCTCACAATAGAGTGGGATCGGGAAAAGTGGATACCGGTTCTCCGTGCGATCCCGCCCTAAAACGTGATCTTGTCGGTCACCGAAACATGCAGGCTGCAATGCCAGGCGAGGCAGGAATGTCCTCTAAACTGGAAAATGGGGATCCGCGCTCGCACCGACCACAGCGACCCTGGATCCGCACACTTGGAATAGCCGGTGCCGCCATGATGGTGGCGGCGGTCTTCAGCACCGCCGTGCGCGGCGATGTGGAAGAACGCGAACTGAACGCCAACTCCCACCGAACCGGCCCGGTAACGGCGCCGGAGGACCTTGACCGGTTGCGGCGCCATTTCCGCGCTCAAAACGTCACCGATGTGTCCGACCGCGACGTCGAACGCATCTACGGCAACCTGAAGCAGGAACTGGCGCGGCGCTACGCGGTTTCAGACGAAGCCAACATCGCCGGCTACCAGTCATGGCCTCGTTACAACCGGGCGCCCTACGTCAGCGCCGCCCACGGCAACCGGTATGCCAACAGTTACGGCAACGCCGCCGCCAAGGACTACGGCCTTTTCGAAAAAGCCGGGCCGATGCCTGTCGGTTCCGTGCTCGCCAAAGACACTTTCACGGTTTCCGAAGACGGCACGGTGCGGCCCGGACTGCTGTTCGTGATGGAAAAAATGCCGAAGGGGTTCAACTACGTTTCCGGCGACTGGCGCTACACCGCCATACTGCCGGACGGCAGCCTTCTCGGCGAGACCAAGGGCGTATCCGCCGGCAGGGTGGAATTCTGCATCGCCTGCCACCTGGCCGTCGAGCATCAGGATCACCTGCACTTCCTGCCCGCGGAATACCGCACGCGATGATCTTGCAGGGCACGATCCAGACCGGCCCGGGGGAGCGGGCCGGCGAGGATAAACACTATTCCTAAGACTTGGTCGCCTCGGCAGGCGGAGTTACAGCATGGCGCGCCGCTACCGCCTCGCGGTGCGAGATGTAGCTGGCCGCCGCGACAATGACGCCGCCGCCGAGGAACACGAAGGGGTCGAGCGCCTCGTCGAAGACAACCATGCCGAGGAGCGCCGCCCAGACCAGCTGCAGAAAGCTCACCGGCTGTGTCACCGTGATCGGCGCCGCCTTGAACGCCTGGGTCAGCGTGTAATGCCCGGCGGTCGCGAAGACCGCCGTCATGGTGAGCCAGAAGAGCTCCTCCCATGTCGGGGTGCGCCACTGCGCAATCGCTCCCGGCAGCAGCGTCAGCGTGCAGAACAACGACAGCATGGCGACGATGGCCGCCGGATTCTGCCGGCTTGTCAGCTTCTTGGCGAGAATGAACGAGGTCGCGAAAAACGGCGCCGCCGCAAGCTGCGCCAGTTGGCCGATGCCGATTTCCTGAAAGCCAGGCCTGATGATGATCAGTGTGCCGAGAAATCCCACGGCAACCGCCGCGATGCGCCGGACATAGAGCCGCTCGCCGAGAAAAAACGCGGCACCGATGGTGACGAATATGGGCGAGGTGTATCCGATCGCCGTGACCTCGGCGATGGGAATGCGGGCCATTGCGAAGAACCACAGGAACACGGCCACGCCATGCACCAGACCGCGCACCACATAGAGCCCCACGACATCACCGGGCGGCCAGTTGCGCAGCACGCCGATAAGCGCCGGCATGATCAGTACGAGACCGATCAGATAACGCAGGAAGGCGGACTGAACCGCCGGCAGGTCGGTGCCCAGATAGCGCACAATTCCGGTGACGCACACGAACATCAGTCCGGTCAGCACCATCCATGCAATACCGCGCAAAGTATTGTTATAAGAGGCCGTTGCCTCGCTCTGCGTCATGTCCCCGCCTCTTGAAGGCCCGCACTATGCGGACTGGCCCGGGCCATGGCAATGCATCAGACGCATGGCAGCCATGCGCTCATGCGGCGCCGGCGCATCCAGACGAGGAGTGCGATCATGGAATGGTGGATGATGATCTCGGCGGCCGTCGGCGCGGCCGTGTATTTCGGCTACCGCGGCCACACAAGTGAAAGCCGCAGGCAGCGGCTGCTCCTTGCGACACTTGCCGCGCACCATGGCGGCAACATTCAAAACGAAGGGTGGTTTGCCCTGCCCCAACTCAGGTTTCGCGACACACACGGCGCCTGGCTCGTCACCGCGATGGATAACGCGGGCGCCACCGCACCGGGCCAGGGTCCCTTCTCGATTGTCGAACTCGAGCTCTCCTTTGAAACCGGACAGAACCTCGCGGTGAAGCGCGGCGATGGCAGCGTCGAGGGCTACGTCAAAGGACTGGTCGATGAAGCGATCGGCCGCGAAACGCTCACGCCCGACGAGACAAACTTCACCAAGGCCTTCCGTATTGTGGCCGATGACATGGCCTTCGCCCGTCGGGTTCTCGACCAGCCGGTGCGCGACATGCTGCTCAAGTCAGAACTGCGGCAGCTTGACTTGCGCGTCGAAGGCGACAAGATCGCGGTCTTTTCCGATGGCTATCCTGAGTCCGCGGACACGCTTGAAGAAATGATTGCCATGGCGACGCTGATTGCCGTGCGCTGCAGCGAAACGAGGTGAACCGATGATCTCGACCGACCACGTCCGGCTTATGGCTGCCTACAACCGCTGGCAGAACGGCAGCATTTTCACCGCCGCCGAAACCCTGAGCGAAGCCGACCGGCGCGCCGACCAGGGCGCCTTCTTCGGCTCAATCGAGGCCACCCTCAACCACCTCTTGTGGGCCGACAGGATCTGGATGCACCGTTTCGCGCCATTTCCGGCGCCGACGGTACCGGACATTCCCTCGTCAACCGGCGAAACCCAAAGCTGGGACGAGTTGCGTGGCGCCCGCGACACCCTCGACCGGCAGATTGTCGAGTGGGCCGGCGGCCTTGCGGCGGACGATCTCAAAGGCGACCTCATCTGGCATTCCGGGGCCGCGGGCCGGGAGATCACCAAACCTCTTTGGCTGCTCATCACCCACTTCTTCAATCACCAGACCCACCACCGTGGCCAGGTTCACGCCATGCTGACGGCGAAGGGGGCAAGGCCCGACGACACGGACATTCCCATGATGCCGGATGGAGCCTGAGCGCGAGCGCTAACCAAGCGATGCTGCAAGGCTTTACGGCCCGCGAATTCGCTGCAACACTCATACCTCACAAGAGGCCCTCCATATGATGCGCCGGCACGTTGCCGGGCGAAATCCGATGCGTTCGGGAGGAGAGGCATGAAGATCAGCAAACTGTGGTTTTTGACGATGGCCCTGGCAGCGGCGCTGGCGAGCACGGCTCAGGCCGGCGGAATGGACGACGCCGTCGACATGCATGAGCCCGCCGCGGACACAGACACCAGCCCGATGCCCGTTCACCCCATTCGCGCCATCCATGGACGCACCGTGGAGACCATGGAAGCCTGGCTTGCCGAACGCCGCGGCCGGCAAACGCCCGGAACCCGACACTCCCGAAGCAACGGCACGTGGGCGCCCTATCGCTCGCCCTATGCCCACAAGGCGCGGACCGTTTATTTCGACCCCGGTTTCTACGCCCTCGGAACACCCTACCCTCACGAATTCAGCTGCCGGTTTACTGCCGATTGCCCGTGCCGCTATCTTGCGGGCTGCTGAGGCGCCATGCACTGACGCAAGATTATTGCGCCTGAGACAACATCTTTTCAGGCGACAGCATCGCCGCGTCCGGCAATAGTTGCGTCCCCTGCAACGCCCCGGAGCCATTCCATGTCCGCCCGCCGCCAGCGCCGCGCCAGAAGCCCTGACGTTTCGGGACAACAGTTCACTCCCATCCGCCGCGCCTACACGCCCCTCGACATCCTGAGCGAAGACGAGGAAGACCGCGTCCACCGGCTCTCCCTCACGCTGCTGGCGGAGACCGGGCTCAAGTTTCACTCCGAAGAGACCTGGCCGATCCTCGAAGCCAACGGCTGTTCGGTCGATCGCGACACCGGCATGACCCGCTTTCCCGCCGACGTGGTGGAGCATTTTCTAAAGCTGGCGCCTGCCGAATTCACCATGCGGGCACGCAATCCGGCCAACGACCTCCATATCGGCAACGAGCACATCCACTATGGCTCGGCCTCAAGCGCCCCCAATGTGCTCGACATGGACCGCGGCCGCCGGCCGGGGACGCAGGCCGATTTCGAGGACCTCGTGCGCTTGAACCACATGCTCGGCACCTGCGCCTTCCATTCCGGACACCCGGTCGAGCCCATCGACACGCCGCCCAACACCCGCCACCTGACAAGCGCCTATGCCTGGCACACCCTGTCGGACAAGGTGACCCGGGTCTACGCCATCGGGCGCACCAGGGTGCGCGACAGTCTCGACATGATCGAGATCGCCTATGGCATCGACCGCGACGAACTGCGCCGCGCGCCGCGCATTCACGGCAGCATCAATGTGAACTCGCCCCTGGTCATGGACGCACCGCTCATCGAGGCGGCCATGGAACTGGCCGTCAACGGTCAGGCCAATGTGATCTCGCCGGTCGCCTTCGCCGGCGCCATGTCGCCGATCACCCTGTCCGGCAGCATCATCCAGTGCAACGCCGAAGCCATCGGCGTCATCGCGTTCCTCCAGATGGTGAAAGCGGGAGCCCCGTGCTTCTACGGCGTCCTGACGACGCCGGTCGACATGAAGTCCGGCGCGCCGGCCATGGGCGTGCCCGAGACGGTGACCGGCACCCTCGCCAACGGCCAGATGGCGCGGCGCTACAAGCTGCCCCAGCGGGTCATGCTCGGCTCGACCTCCAACGCGCCGGATGCGCAAGGCGCATACGAATCCATGTTTTCCCTGTGGGCGGCGCAGCTTTCCGGCGCGCATTTCGTCTACCACGCCCATGGCTGGATGGAGGGCGGCCTCACCACCGGCTTTGAGAAGACCATCCTCGATTCAGAGATGATCGGCATGATGGGCGCCCTGCGCGGCAGCCTCGACTTCTCCGACGCTGAAGAAGCCATGGAGGCCATCGCCCAGGTCGGCCCCGGCGGCCATTTCCTTGGCACCGAGCACACACTTGCGCGCTACGAAACCGCCTTCCACGCCCCGATCCTCTCCGACTGGCGCCCCTACGAGTTCTGGGAGAACGCAGGCGCGCCGGACACCGCCCAACGCGCCAACGCCAAGTGGAAGGCCATGCTGGAGGCCTACGAGGAACCGCCGATGGATGAAGGCACCAAAGAGGCGCTGGCAGAGTATGTGGCGCGGCGGACGGAAGAGCTTGGCGACTCTGAAATCTGACGCGTGTCGCGAAGCGCGGGCCGCCGAACTCATTGAGCCCTTGGCAGATACGGCCCGGACGTGTATCTAGCGCGGTCAGTCGACCACGGTCATCGCGGAGAGGTGCCGGAGTGGTTGAACGGGGCGGTCTCGAAAACCGTTGAGCGCGTAAGCGTTCCGAGGGTTCGAATCCCTCTCTCTCCGCCACTTCCATGTGGAAATTTGTACGCCGTCCGTTACCGTTCCTTCAATCGTGCCTTTACTCTGCAAAACAGCATGACGGATTTACGTCTGGGCGGGCCGATGAATGGCAATGCCGAGCATCACCAGCGCAATCCCAACGAGATCCTGAAGGCTGGGAATCTGAGCCAGCACGATAGCTGCGATCACTGTCGCCGTCGCCGGTAGGAGTGCGAGGAGCAACGCGAACGAGGCCCGTGGGAGGCGCGACATGGCAAGCTGATCGCAGACATATGGAATGACTGACGAGCAGATGCCAACACCGACCCCGGCCAGGACGATGAGCGGCATGCCGAAGGCGCGAACCGCTTCAAAGAATCCGATCGGCATGAGAATGACGAAGGCGATCGCCATGGCAGCGCCAAGCCGTTCCACCCCACCACTGGCGCCCTCTTCGGCCGCCTTATGGCCCAGGACGATATAGCCGACGAAGAGTGCAGCGTTCAGCGTCGCCCAGAAGAGGCCGGGCAGGTCCGACGCCCACTTTACATCGATCAGGATGAAGACGCCGATGACGGCGAGCACGAGCGCCAGCGCATTTCGCCGCGTTCTCAAGCCATAAAGCGCCACGCCAATCGTGCCGATGAACTCCATTGCCGCCACCAGGCTCATGGGCAGCTTGTCGAGTGCAAGATAAAAGGACGTGTTCATCACAGCGAGGCAGATACCAAGACCGATCAAAAACAGCCTCGTTCGCCCGTCTGCCTTGGCAATGGTGCGCCAGGGCTTTGTAAAGGGCGCGAATACCAGGGCCGCCGATGTGATGCGGAACCAGGCCACGCCGAGAACGCCGACGACCGGGAACAGAAGCACGGCGAAAGCAGGGCCGAGATAGTGGAAGACCGCGCTTACACCGAACCAAGCGTGGGGCGGCACGGTTTCAGCGGCGCGATTGAGACCGGAGGATGTCGGTGATTCAGATGTCATTGGCGCCTCCTCTTGACCAAACAATTATGAAGAGGCTTTGTGCCTGCTTATATGGATAAGCGATGTTATAATAGGAAAACTACCTTGCAATAAGAGGCTAGTGAAGATGAAGCGCCTTGGTTACGAAAATGGCCAGCTGGATGCGGTGGATGAGAAAATTCTGACGACGCTCGTAGAGAACGCTCGGACAACAACCGCTGAGCTGGCACGTGCGGTGAAGCTTTCGGCTCCAAGCGTTGCCGAGCGTGTCAAAAGGCTCGAAGAAGCCAGTGTCATCACCGGTTACACGACCGAGATTTCACCGGAAGCCATCGGGCTGCCCATCTCCGTCTGGCTGCGCATTCGCCCCGTACCGGGCCAACTGGAAAAGGTTGTAGAGGTAATTCGGGGCATCCCGGAAATCACCGAATGCGACCGCGTGACGGGGG
This sequence comes from Hyphomicrobiales bacterium, assembly GCA_021775615.1. Taxonomy (GTDB): domain Bacteria; phylum Pseudomonadota; class Alphaproteobacteria; order Rhizobiales; family JAJFHB01; genus JAJFHM01. The sequence goes on along the minus strand of JAJFHL010000171.1, from coordinate 62,748 downwards.
AGGATTGTTTTCTCGCCCGCGCACATCTGGCGACCGTGATGGATTTGGAGCGCGTAATTGATCTGATTATCCCTTACGCGATGACCAACACATCGGTCATTCAGTCCTCACCGGTAGAACGGCGTCTTCCGCCTTTGCCGGTTGCAACGGCTGAATGACGAACACACCCTGGAGGGCAGCCATTTAACTGGTAAACCACGTTAAGGCCTCATCGGCCCGGACGCGGCTTCCCAAGCGTTGTTTTGATCTTCTTTAGAGTGCGTCGGCGTACATGCAGTTCACATGTTCGTCCCGAATGGTCGCCAAATCCCTTTTAGAGATCCTGCCCCTGACGATCAGTCGTCGGCGTCCGGGTCCGGCTCCATCACCGAAATCGGCCGGGTGGCCTCGTCGACCGATTCCAGCACGTTCCTGATCTGGCCGAGGCGGTCATACATGCGGAACGCCAGCAGCACCAGTTCGAAGAACACCCGCAGCCCGAGCACGCCGAGAATCATCACCGCCCAGCCAACCAGTCGGTCGCCGGAATCGAGCTCGCGCAGGCCGAAGGCGACGACGAACAACGCTGCCGCCCAGAACAGGAGCTGCAGGATGAACGGTCCGATCATGCGCCGGAACGTCAAGAATTCTCTGATTGCCCTGAACATGCCTGGAAGCTCCCGGAACGGTGTGCGGGCGGCCGGCTGGCCGATTTGGAGGATCCTCCGTTCAGGGAGGACCGGGGGCGGTTGCCATTGGTATTGAGATGCACATACACGACACCGCCATATGGTGCAATCGGTGCTTTGAACGCCCTGGGGATTACGAATTGCACCATGCGTCCGGCTGTCGTTCTGCCGTAAGAGCAATTTTACCGCCGTTCCGCACCACCGTATTCTTGACAGGGGTCCGGGCCTATGTATAGTGCCGCCAAATTGCCGGAGACCCGCGTGTCCGGCCCCTTTTCTATGAAGCGAACGGATAACCCGATGTACGCAGTCATCAAGACCGGCGGCAAACAGTACAAAGTTGCCCCAGACGACATCATCCAGGTGGAAAAACTCACCGGATCGGCCGGCGACAAGGTGCAGTTCACCGATGTGCTGATGGTCGGCGGCGAAGGCGAACCGATGATCGGCACGCCGCTGGTCGACGGCGCCAAGGTCACCGCCGAACTTGTCGATCAGATGCGCGCCAGGAAGATCATTGTCTTCAAGAAGAAGCGCCGCAAGAACTACCGCCGCACTCAGGGCCACCGCCAGAACCTGACGCTCCTGCGCATCACCGAGATTGCCGCGGGCGGCAAGACGGTAAAGGCCGCCAAGGCGGCGGCGCCGAAGCCCAAGAAAGAAGACAAGAAGGCGGACGCCGAACCGGAAGCAGCGGTCGAAGCCGCGCCGGAGACCAAAGCCGAGGCAGCGCCAAAGACCGAAGCGCCCAAAAAGGAAGCGCCGAAAAAGGAAGCTCCCAAAAAGGCAGCCGAAGAGAAACCGGCCAAGGCGGAAGCGGCCACGGGCGACGCACTTTTCGAAACTCCCGACGGCGATGCCGATGATCTGAAAAAGATCTCAGGCGTCGGCCCGGCGATCGAGAAGAAGCTCAACGCGCTCGGCATCACGCAATACGCCCAGATCGCCAAGTTCACCAAGGCGGACATCGCCAAGGTCGACGAAGTGCTGAACTTCAAGGGCCGGATCGAACGCGACGACTGGAAGACCCAGGCCAAGGATCTGGCCAAGGGCGCAAAGTAAGGAGACCCGGAGCATGGCACATAAGAAAGCAGGCGGCTCCTCACGCAACGGCCGCGATACCGCGGGCCGGCGTTTGGGCATCAAGAAGTCCGGCGGCCAGGAGGTCGCGCCCGGCAACATCATCGCCCGCCAGCGCGGCACCAAGTGGCACCCCGGCGACAATGTCGGCATGGGCAAGGACCACACGATCTTCGCCACTGCGGCAGGCACGGTCAGCTTCCGCACCTCGCGCGGCGACCGCACCTACATCTCGGTCGACCCGTCGGAGCCCGCGAACTAGCCGCCGGCCTGCACCGTGCCGTCGGCGTCTCATTGACCCGGCGGAACGCGAAAACCAAAAAAACGCATTCCAAGGGGAGATGGGACACCATCTCCCCTTTTGCATTGAGACCACCGGTTATGAACAAAGACCTCGATCATACCATCATCATAGAGACGCCAAGGCTCGTCCTGCGCCCCCTTGCCCTCTCGGACGCGGACGAAATCACCCGCCTCGCCAACAACTGGAACGTCGTGAAGAACCTGGCGCTGCTGCCGTTTCCCTACGAGGAGAAACACGCGCGCCAGTTCATCGACGAGATTGGCAGGCTCAGACCCGTCACGACCTTCGCCGTCAATCTGCGCGCCGAACCGGACCGGATCATTGGTGTCATGGGATGCACCGGGCCGGAAAACGGCACTTGCGGGAACTTCGGCTACTGGCTCGGCGAACCCTACTGGGGTCGCGGCTTCACAACAGAGGCGGCCTGCGGCGTCATCGCCTACACCATGGACCACCTTGGCGCGACACGCGTTCTCTCCGAATGCCGGCCGTGCAACGGTGCCTCGCGCCATGTCCTGGAGAAGTGCGGATTTCAGCCCGCCGGCCGGGGAACAATGTTCTCGACCCCGCTCAACAGCGTGCAGCCGGTGGACCTTTACACGCTGACCCGTGACGTCTGGAACAACCGCACCGCTGCCCCGGTGCCGGTTACCATCACTGATGGGACCGGTTGCACCGGCGCGCAAACCGGGTAAACAAACCAGATGAAGTTTCTCGACCAGGCCAAGATCTATATCCGCTCCGGCGGCGGCGGCGCCGGCTGCGTCAGCTTCCGGCGCGAGAAATACATCGAGTTCGGCGGACCGGACGGCGGCGACGGCGGCCGTGGCGGCGATGTCTGGGTCGAGTGCGTCGAAGGTCTCAACACCCTGATCGACTACCGCTACAGGCAGCATTTCAAAGCCGACCGCGGCACCCACGGCATGGGCCGCAACCGCTCCGGCCCCGGCGGCAAGGACGTTATCCTGAAGGTGCCGGTCGGCACCCAGATCTTCGAGGAAGACCACGAAACCCTGATCACCGACATGGTGGAGATCGGCCAGCGGGTGCGTCTTGCCCGCGGCGGCAATGGCGGCTTCGGCAATACTCATTTCAAGTCGTCGACCAACCAGGCGCCGCGTCACGCCAATCCCGGCGGCGAGGCCGAAGAGCGCTGGATCTGGCTGCGCCTGAAACTGATCGCCGATGCCGGCATCATCGGACTGCCCAACGCCGGCAAATCCACCTTCATTTCCGCCTCTTCCGCCGCCAAGCCGAAGATTGCCGACTATCCCTTCACCACCCTGGTGCCGAGCCTCGGCGTGGTGCGCATCGACGGCAACGAATTCGTTCTTGCCGATATTCCAGGTCTCATTGAAGGCGCCCACCAGGGCATCGGCCTCGGCGACAAGTTCCTCGCCCATGTCGAACGCTGCACCGTGCTCCTGCATCTGGTCGACGGCACCGAGGAAGACGTCGCAGGCGCCTATCGCACCATCCGCAACGAGATCGAGCAGTACGGCCACGGGCTCGAAGACAAACCCGAACTGGTCGCCCTGTCCAAATCCGACGCCATCCAGCCTGGGGAGGCCGAAGAAAAGCTCAACGCGCTCGCCGAGGAAGCGGGCGCAACGCCGCTTCTCGTTTCCGCCGCCACAGGAGGCGGCATGGACGAGGCCCTGCGCGCGGTTTGGCACACCGTCTCCAAGAGCAGGACCACCGCGGCGACCCGTGAAGCGGATGCCGCCGCATCAGCGGGCTGGCAGCCATGAGCGCCCGGCTGACCGGGGCCAAACGTGTCATCGTCAAGATCGGCTCGGCCCTGCTGGTCGATCAGGAAACCGGCGCCCTGCGCCGCCCCTGGCTCGAGGCGCTCGCCGACGACATTATCGCAATGCGGGGCCGTGGCCAGGACGTGGTCATTGTCTCATCGGGCGCCATCGCGCTCGGCCGCCACATGATCGCCCTGGGCTCTGGGCTCCTCAAGCTGGAGGAACACCAGGCCGCCGCCGCCATCGGCCAGGTGGCGCTCGCCCATGCCTATTCAGAAGTGCTGGCGGCCCGCGGCTGCGTCGGCGCCCAGGTTCTCCTGACCCTGACAGATACCGAGCAGCGCCGCCGCTATCTCAACGCCCGCGGCACGCTTGCCGCCCTCCTCAAGCGCGGCGCAATACCGGTCATCAACGAAAACGACACCGTCGCCACTTCCGAGATCCGCTATGGCGACAATGACCGCCTCGCGGCCCGGGTGTCGAGCATGTTGGGCGCCGACTGCCTAGTGCTCCTGTCAGATGTCGACGGCCTCTATACCGCGGCCCCTGAAACCGACCCCGGCGCTGAACTCCTGCCCGAGGTCACGTCCATCACGCCGCAGATCGAGGCCATGGCCGGCAAGCCCGGTTCGGCCTTCGGGTCCGGCGGCATGGTGACGAAAATCGAAGCGGCCAGGATAGCGGTCGGCGCCGGCGCCCACATGGTGATCGCCTCGGGCCGCATCGATCACCCGCTGCACGCCCTCGAGAACGGCGCCAACTGCACCTGGTTCACCGCCAGTGCAACTCCCGTGGCTGCGCGCAAGAAGTGGATCGCGGGAACGCTTGAACCCTGCGGCGCCCTCACCGTCGATGACGGGGCGGCAAAGGCGCTGCAATCGGGCAAGAGCCTCCTGCCGGCAGGCATTACGGGGGTGATCGGCACCTTCGGGCGCGGCGACGCGGTCCGCGTCGTCGACACCAGCGGCACCGAACTGGGGCGTGGCCTGTGTGCTTATGACTGTGCCGATGCGCAACGGATCATCGGCCACAAAAGCCGTGAAATCGAGCAGATACTCGGCTACCGTGGCCGCGACGAGATGATCCACAGGGATGACCTGGTTCTGGTGAAAGGATGATCCGGTGAGTTTGGCGGTTCTGGACAACGACACAGCGGACGGCAAGATGGGCGGCATTGCAGAGGCGATGTCGCAGATCGGAGCGGCGGCGCGCGCCGCGGCACATGACCTTGCGAATGCTCCGACCGAAGCCAAGAATGCCGCGTTGGCAGCCATGGCACGCAACATTCTGAGCGCCGGCAACGACATTCTCGCCGCCAATCTCAAGGACCTCGAAGCCGCCGGGGAGGCAGGCCGCCCGGCCGCATTCATCGACCGCCTCACCCTCAATGACGAGCGCATCGCCGCCATGGCTTCGGGCCTTGAAACCATCGCCTGGCTGGACGATCCGGTGGGCAGCATCGAGACCTCCTGGGACCGGCCCAACGGGCTCCGCATTGAGCGTGTCCGCGTCCCCATCGGGGTCATCGGCATCATCTATGAGAGCCGCCCCAACGTCACGGCGGACGCCGGCGCCTTGTGCATGAAGTCGGGCAACGCGGCGATCCTGCGCGGCGGCTCGGAAAGCCACGCGACCAGTTCGGCCATTCTCGCCTGCCTCCAGTCCGGCCTTGAAGAAGCGGGCCTCAACCGGTCAGCCATCCAGATGGTGCCGACAACCGACCGTGCCGCGGTCGGCATGATGTTGACCGGCCTCGACGGCGTGATCGACGTCATCGTGCCACGCGGCGGCAAGAGCCTGGTCGCCCGCGTCCAGGACGAAGCACGGGTGCCCGTCTTCGCCCATCTTGAAGGCCTCTGCCATGTCTATGTCGACCGCAGCGCCGATCTCGCCATGGCAACAGCCATCGCGGTCAACGCCAAGATGCGCCGCACCGGTATCTGCGGCGCCGCCGAAACCTTGCTGATCGACGAGGCGCGCGCCACCGACTTCGTCGGGCCGCTGACCGATGCCCTCACGGAAGCCGGGTGCGAACTGCGCGGCGATGACGCTTCCCGCGCCCTCGACGGCCGCATCTTGGCCGCCTCCGAAGAAGACTGGTCGACCGAGTATCTCGACGCCATCATTTCGGTGAGGCTCGTCGACGGCGTCGATGGCGCCATCGGGCACATCGCCCGCTACGGTTCCAATCACACCGATTCCATCGTCGCAGACGATGCGGAAACCGCCGACCGTTTCTTGCGCCGCGTCGACAGCGCCATCGTGCTGCACAATGCCTCGACCCAGTTCGCCGATGGCGGCGAGTTCGGCATGGGCGCGGAGATCGGCATTGCCACGGGCAAATTGCACGCCCGCGGCCCCGTGGCGCTGGAGCAGCTGACCACCTTCAAGTATGTGGTGCGGGGCGCGGGCCAGACCCGGCCCTGATCCGCCCGCCTCATTGCGCCCACTCCGATGACCAGGCCCCATGGAACCCGCTTTGCGGTCTGGCAGAAGCCAAATCCGGTGCATCGGCCCGATGCCGCACGCTCGCACGGACTACGCATCGGCCTGCTCGGAGGGTCGTTCAATCCTGCCCATAAGGGCCATCGCGCCATCTCCATACAGGCCTTGAACCGCCTGCAGCTGCATCAGGTCTGGTGGCTGGTCTCACCGCAGAACCCGTTGAAGGATCCCGGCGAAAACTCACCCTACGAGAAACGCCTTGCCAGGGCGCGTGCCGTCGAAGCCCACCCCCGCATCGAGGTCTCCGACCTGGAACAGCGCTGGGGCTGCCGCTACACCATCGAAACGGTTTCTCTTCTGCGGGACCGCTTTGCGGCGCACGACTTCGTCTGGCTCATGGGCGCCGATAACTTTGCCCAGCTGCATCACTGGGAGGACTGGACCGACATCATGGAGCAGATGCCGGTCGCGGTCTTCAACCGGCCGGGACACCTGCTCCGCGCCACAGCCTCGCCGGCGGCGCAACGCTACGCCCAAGCGCGCGTGCCGAACCGAAGCGCCGCAATCCTGCCGGCGATGAAAGGGCCGGCGTGGAGCCTGGTGGAGATCCCGCTCAATCCGCTAAGCTCGACCGCGCTCAGGAACGGCACAGACCCGACCGGCTGACATACGCGGCAATCCGATACGGAGGCAATCGTGCTCTTGCAAGACGGTTACATCGACATTCCCCGCGGCAAGATCGCGAGCATTGTGACACATCTGGAAATGCGAGCGCCCCCGCCGCCGCGCGATGCGCCGAGCTCGACCGACGCCGTTTTGCGCGCCGTGACCCGGCCGGACACCGACTGGTACCGCGATCTCTACCGGCGGGTGGGAGCGGAAGACTGGCTTTGGTTTTCCCGTCTCCAGCTCGAACGGGACGAGCTTGAAACCATCATCCGTCACCCGGACGTGGAGGTCTTCACCCTGACGGTTGGCGGCGCCGACGAAGGACTGCTTGAGCTTGATTTTCGGCTCGACGGCGAATGTGAACTCGCGTTCTTCGGCGTCACCGGCAAGACAATCGGCAAGGGCGCGGGCCGGCTGCTGATGAACCAGGCGATCGAGAGGGCGTGGAAACGCCCGATCCGGCGCTTCTGGGTGCACACCTGCACATGGGATCATCCCGATGCGCTCGGGTTTTACATCCGCTCGGGGTTCGAGCCCTGCCGCCAACAAATCGAGATCGCCGATGACCCGCGCTTGAACGGCACTCTGCCGGAAACCGCGGCGCCCCATGTGCCGATCATCCAGCCTTAAGCGCGAAACCGCTAGAGCGGGATCAGGAAAAGTGGAAGCCGGTTTTCCGTCCGATCCCGCTCTAATATTTAGGCATCCTCGCCAAGGCGCAGGGCGCGGCGCAGTTCTTCGACATGCGGCGCCGTCGTCTGGTCTTTCGGCAGGGTCCAGTAGAATGTGTGGCTGAACAGGCCGCCCCATTTTTTCATGCTGACCGGAGCGTCGCGCACGCCGGGGCCCATTACATCGCGCAACGGGCCGGCAATGACATCGCCGAAGATCACGGCGCAGGCGGGAAAGTACAGATTGGTCCACCGCGTCGGGCCAAACGGGGCCGCATGATGGGGCACCGGCCGCCTGGCATTGCGTTTGCCTACAGGAACCGACCTTTCGAACGAGAATGATTTCTTCTCCTCCAGCGTCGGCGGGCAGGTCGGCAGTTCCCGGTCCAGCTGCTTTGTCCTCAGCTCCGCCTCATCCGGCGCCAGGAGGACCGCCGCATGCGCCAGTGGGCTGCCGAGCGTGACGAAGTCGGTCACCCGCCAGCTGTTGCCCGCGTCACGAAGTTCAGCCGCGTAGTCACCCTGTTTCGACTGATACTCAGTGACCGGAAATCCACCCTCGTCCACTGCGCCGTTGGCGTGTTCGCCCCTTGCGAGCTTGCTTTCGCCGGACACCGCCTCGAGAGCTTTCAGTGCCGCAGTCAGTTTCGGCCTGGTCCCGTCGACCACGTCATGGTGCTGGGCCCATGCGTAGGTGAGCATGTCATAGCCGATCACCGTGCCGAGGCTGTGTCCGACCACGATAATCCGGTGGTATCCTCGTGCATGCAGCTCCTGCAGGAGATCGACACCGGCGGCGCGAATCCGCTGCCGGCATTCGATATTGGCAGGCGCCGGATTGAGATAACGCGCCGCGTCGCCGACGAACAGCCGCAGGACGGACTCGAATGCGGGAACCAATAGCAGCCCTGCCAGGATCGAGAACCAGCCTTTCGCCTCGCCCCACACGGGGCCGTGCGCCAGACCGTAGAGGAACAGGCAGAGCGAAACCAAAATGACGATGATCAGCATCAGCCAGATGGCCATGAGCTGCTTCGGAACCGTGCCAGGGCGGCGCAACAAAAGCATGCGGGCCCAGCTGGTGACATGGGACAGTTGTGTCCCCTGCATCATGTGCGCCCAGTAGAACTCGAAGAAATCGGTTCGAAGGCCCTTGGCGTTCTTTCCGGTGGTCAGGCGGCGTAGCTCAAAGCTTCCCGAGGCCTCGTCCGGCTTGCTCCACACGGTTCCCGCCGCGGTGGAATGCCGATGGTGCACGCTGGCGTCCTGCGTCCACACCGCATTGACGAACGAGCGCAGCGTATCCATCGGCCGTTGCTCGCCGATACCGTGGATGATCACCAAAGCCTGTCTGTCGTCGTTCGGCACGCCGCGATGCCTCCAATGGCAACCTCCGCAGACTATCCGACCGCACGGCATAAGCAAGCCGCTACCGCACGACATACATTCGATTCATGGATTAAATTAATCCAGATAATTCATTGGACGCATGATCGGGTCCGCGTGAGTATTGCTGTATCTATGCCAACGCCGTGCCCGCCAAGACCATGGAGCGGGCTTGAAACAGGGAGTGGATTTCATGACCGACCGACCCGACACGAGACGCGAAGACGTCACTCGTCGCAGGGCTCTGGGGCTGACGGCAGGTGCGGTTGCCGCCGGAGCGGCGATGGCTTGCGCACCGGCGCGTGCGGCGACCCCCATCGGCACGGCAAGCGAGTTCGCCGGCAAGGTGATGTTGATTACGGGCGCCACGTCCGGCATCGGCAGAGGGGCCGCCGAGCGGTTTGCCGGGTACGGCGCCAGGGTGTTTTTCTGCGGTCGCCGGCGCGAGCTTGGCCGCGAGGTGCAGGACGCCATCCGCGCCGATGGCGGTGACGCCACCTATATGTTTGCAGATGTGCGAGACGAACAATCTGTCAAAGCCTTTGTCGATGACTGCGTGCAACGTCATGGCCGGATCGATATCGCTCTCAACAATGCCGGGATCAACGGTGAACTGACCGCGCGCATCGCCACCGATACGCTGGCCAACTGGGATGACATCATGAACACCAACGCCCGCGGCGTCTGGTTGGCCATGAAGTACGAAATCCCGGTCATGCAGGCCCAGGGCGCCGGGAGGATCATCAACATCGCATCGCTTCTCGGCATGCGCTCGATCCCCTTCATCCCCGCCTACATTGCCAGCAAGCACGCGGTGATCGGCATCTCACAGGCCGCGGCGGCCCAGCACGGCGCCGACGGCATCCGCATCAACGTCATTGCGCCCGGACCGGCGGACACGGCAATGCTGGAGAAGATACACCGCGGCGATCCAGAACGGCTCGCCGCCTTCCGCCGCGGCATCCCGGTCGGCGAGCTCGCCACGGCCCAGGACATCGCCGGCGGGGTCGAAATGCTGGCTTCGCAAGCCGGTGCATATCTACATGGCGCCGTGATCAACATCGATGGGGGGAAGTCCTATCGCGAGTATAACGGCCATTGACCGGAACGCCCTCAAACCCGCATCAGACCGCGCCAAGCGACGCATCCGCAGTCACGACAACCAACCGCCAAACAAACTATTGAATTTACCCCCCATCCCACATTAGATTAAGGCTGTTCTTCGCGCATGTGCGCGCGACGCGATCTTTAGAGATCGCACTTGTGAAACCTCTTTGTGCACCCGATGTGGAGTGCACCCCTTGGGAATGTACCCACAGGGGCCGAGAAGGGACCAAATTGCGGAAGATACATACCCGCAACTGCAACGTGATAGAGGAATTCCGCTCTGACCACCCCAAACATCAGCGGGAGCGCCGAATATGGCGCTTCTGGGAGTAGGGCTTTGCCGCAGGGAAAGCCGGACTCCAAACTGCTGGACGTCGTCCTGGCCTGTCTGGAAGATGCCAAGGCCGAGAATGTCGCTGCCATCGACCTTTCGGGAAAGACGCCGATCGCCGACCATATGGTCGTCGCCTCGGGGCGCTCGCATCGCCATGTTGGTGCCATCGCCGACCAGCTTTCAGGCGCACTCAAGGATGCAGGCTTCGGCGCACCGCGGGTCGAGGGGCTGCCCAATTGCGACTGGGTCCTGATCGACGCCGGCGACATCATCGTCCATGTCTTCAGGCCGGAAGTGCGCGACTTCTACAATCTGGAGAAACTGTGGTCGGCCGACGTACCGAGCGAGCAGCTGGTAATGTAGCCCCCGGGGCGCTGTCCGGCCCGCCAGCCGTTGTGCCCGTATCCGAAACCGTTCATTGATCCGCGCCGATGCGAATATCAATCCATGCGATCGGCCAGGACAAATCGGGCCCCGAAACCACGCTTGCCGAAGACTATGCGCGGCGCGTCGAACGATTGGGCCGCAACATCGGCATCGCCGGCGTTGCCATGAACGGTTTCGCTGAATCGAAGCGCAAGAACCCGACCGAACGCAAGATGCAGGAAGCCGAGCGCCTGCTTGCCTCGCTCGACACCAGGGCGAAATCCGTCGCCCTCTCCGAGCGCGGCCGGCAGTTCACCAGCACCGGTTTCGCCGACTGGCTGCGCGGCGAGCGCGACAACGCAAGCGCCGAGGTGTGTTTCCTGATCGGCGGCCCCGACGGGCATGACAGGTCGTTGGAAGACCGTGCCGGCATGTTGCTGTCGCTTGGAGACATGACCTGGCCGCATCGCCTCGTGCGCGCCATGTTGACGGAACAAATTTACCGCTCGGTCACCATTTTGGCCAACCATCCCTATCACCGAGCGTGATGTGAAAGAAGAAACAGTCCGCCGCCCCATGCTGAAACGGTTCACAGTCATATTGTACGCCAGCCTGCTCGCGGCGGCGCTGATCTCCGGCGCGGGCGCGCAGGACGTCCCGGACGACGCGGCGCAGGACGGTCCGGACAACACGACCAAGGAGCTTCGCGACGTCGAGACCGAGCTCGAAACCGTTACCGGCCGCGAGAAGGATCTGGAAAAGGCGGTTGGTGAACTGGTCAGGGAGATCGAGGATCTCAGCGGCAAACTGGTGGCCACCGCATCCAGGGTTCAGGCCAGCGAGGCGGAAATCACCGCCGGCGAGCAGCGCCTGGCAAATCTTTCGTCCGAAGAACAGGAACTGCGCGCCGACCTCAGCAGCCGCCATGACCAGCTGGCCGAGCTCCTGGCCGGGTTGCAGCGGCTCGAAAAGGACCCGCCACCGCCGCTTGCGGTCAACCCCGCCGATGCGCTCGCGGCCCTGCGCGGTGCCATGTTGCTGGGCTCGGTGGTTCCCGAGCTGCGCGCTCAGGCCAGTGAACTGGTGCTGAAATTGTCCCGTATGACTGACATTCGCGCCGAGATTCAGACGGAACAATCCGACCTAACGGAGAATTTAGGTGAACTTGATGTGGAAAGGCGCGAAATTGCCCATCTTCTGGAGCAGAAGCAGACTTTAACGCAAACTATACGTGAGGAGTTGGAAACCGAGCGAAAAAGGGCTAGAACCCTGGCTAAGAAGGCGAAGTCGCTGAAAGACCTCCTGGGACGTTTGGAATCGGCCCGAATCGCCGAGGAGGAAGCCCGCAGGGTGGCCGAAGAGACCGAAGCCCTCGAGCAGGAGCGCCAACGCAAGGCCCAGCTGGCCAAGTTCATGAAGCCGGCGGTCAAGTTTTCCAAGGCTCGGGGCCAGCTTTACTACCCGGCCCAGGGCAGTCGCCTTCGCGAATATGGTGGCGAAGACGATCTCGGCGGCAAGGCGGAAGGCCTCTCGATTTCGACCCGGCAGTTTGCCCAGGTTACGGCGCCGTCCGACGGTTGGGTGGCTTATGCCGGAGAATTTCGCGGTTACGGTCAGCTCTTGATCATTAATGCCGGTGAAGGATATCATGTGCTCCTAGCGGGAATGGAAAAGATCGCAGTCGATGTCGGTCAGTTCGTGCGCGCCGGTGAACCAGTTGGTACAATGGGCACCGAAGCAGTGAAGAGCGCGGTGATCGATATTCAGGCCGAAGGCTCGAAACCGATCTTGTATGTCGAATTTCGGAAGAATGGTAACGCGATAGACCCCCGGCCCTGGTGGGCCGGCAACGACGAAAAGGTACGTGGATAATGCGGAAAGGCATTTTGGCCGGTTTGGGATGCGCTGCTGCGGGTGCGGTTGCGGCAACCCTTACATTCTATACGTTCGGTCCCCTGGGCGCCGCCACTGCGGCGAACTCGGAAACCTACCGGCAACTTAATCTGTTCGGCGATGTATTTGACCGTATCCGGTCCGACTATGTCGAAACGCCCGAGGACGAGAAGCTGATCGATGCTGCAATCAACGGCATGCTGTCGTCGCTTGATCCGCACTCCAGCTATATGAGTGCCAAGGGCTTCCAGGAAATGCAGGTGCAGACCCGCGGTGAATTCTCCGGGCTCGGCATCGAAGTCACCATGGAAGACGGTGTCGTCAAGGTGGTTACGCCGATCGACGACACCCCGGCGGCCAAGGCCGGCGTGCAGGGCGGCGACAAGATCACCCATCTTGACGGCGAATCAATCGTCGGCCTCAAGCTCGACGAAGCCGTCAGGAAGATGCGCGGACCGATCAACTCCTCGATCACGCTCACGGTCCAGCGGCCGGGAGTTGAAGAGCCGATCGAAATCAAGGTGACCCGGGCGATCATTCCGATCAGATCGGTGCGCTTCCGCACCGAGGACAACGTCGGCTATATTCGCATCACCACGTTCAACGAGCAGACCCAGTCGGGCCTCAATCGGGCGATCAAGGAACTGAGCGCGGAACTCGGCGACGGCATCAAGGGATACGTTCTCGATCTGCGCAACAATCCGGGCGGTCTTCTCGATCAGGCGATTTCCGTCTCCGACAGCTTCCTGGAGCGCGGCGAAATCGTCTCGACCAAGGGACGCAATGCGGAACAAACCCAGCGCTACAACGCGGATGCGGGCGATCTCATCACCGGCAGGCAGCTGGTGATCCTGATCAACGGCGGATCGGCGTCGGCGTCCGAGATCGTGGCCGGCGCATTGCAGGACCACAAGCGGGCGACGATCCTTGGAACCCGTTCCTTCGGCAAGGGGTCGGTGCAGACCATCATCCCGCTGAGCCTCGGCGCGGTTCGCCTGACCACGGCGCGCTACTACACGCCATCGGGCCGCACCATCCAGGCACACGGGATCGATCCGGATGTGCCGGTTGAGCAGGACATTCCCGAAGAGCAGAAAAAGGTCGAGAAACCGCGTGGCGAGGCCAACCTGCCCGGTCACCTTCCCGGCGAGGGCGAGGAAGAGGGCAAGGAGGAAGAATCGGGCTCTTCGACCTTCATTCCCACCGACAAGTCCAAGGACAAGCAGTTGAACGCCGCTCTCAGACTGCTGCGCGGCGAAGGTGTTGAAGAAGCTCCGGCCGAAGAACAGGCCCCGGCCCAGGAAGAGACCGAAAGCAAGGCAAATTGAGTATTGGTTAACAGAACGTTAGGGGTCGTTGGACCATAGTTTGGGCGCGGGAATTTCCCGCGCCCTTTGCTATGTGCTCATCAATGTGCAAAAAAACCGCGGACAGCCGCACGCCATGACCGCCAACGACCTGAACACACCCGTCACAAGTCAATCCACGCTGCGCCACGCGTTTCGCTTCACGAGCAACCCGCTGTCTCTGATTTCAGGCGTGTTTGCCGGCTCCGTCCTGGTGTTGTTTTTGTGGTTGGCCATGACCGACGATCCGTTCGGCGGCGAACCGGTGGCGGTTCTGCCGATTGACGGCCGTCAGATGGCCGACGCCGACGACCACGACACCGTCCTGGACATTCGCGACGGTCTCAATCCCGACGACATCGACGAAGGGCCGGTCACCATCCCGGTGGACCAGGCGCAACAGCCTGACACCGGCCCCGAACCGCTCGACCGGCAGCTGGACGAGATCGCCGCGGCCAACAGCAACGTTTCCGGTCCGCTGGTCACAGCCCCCATCGTCGGCCTCGCCGAACGCACGGTGCACGGGCTGCTGCCGCAGATCGGCGCCGACGGCAAAACGCCGGCGCAACAATATGCCCGCCCGCTGACCGCCGCCCAGGCAGACCCGGACGTCGCCAAAATCGCGATCATGGTGAGCGGCATGGGGTTGAGCGCGACCGGAACATCGGTCGCCATCAACCGTCTGCCCTCGGAAATCACGCTGGCCTTCGCGCCCTACTCCACCGGTCTTCAGGAGTGGGTGAACAAGGCGCGCCAGAACGGGCACGAAGTGATGCTTCAGGTGCCCATGGAACCCTACGATTATCCCGACAACGACCCGGGCCCGCATACCTTGCTGTCGTCACTGCCGCCCCAGGACAACGTCCGCCGGCTGGAATGGCTGATGGGGCGGTTTACCGGATATTTCGGCGTCACCAACTACATGGGCGCCAAACTCACGTCGGGCGGCGATGCGTTGCGCCCGGTGCTGCGCCAACTCAACCGGCGCGGCCTGGTCTATATGGAGGACGGCTCGTCGGCACGCAGCACCTCCAGCAAGATCGCACGCCAGATCGGCCTCAAGGCGGCCACGGCGGATCTCGTCATTGACTCCACGCCCAATGCCGCCGGCATCCGTGCCGCGCTCTCCCAGCTCGAAACCATAGCGCTGGAACGCGGCATCGCGGTCGGTGTCGCGTCGGCCCTGCCGATCACCGTCGGACAGCTCATTGACTGGGCGAAAAGGCTCAAGACCAAGGGAATTGTTCTGGTTCCGGTCAGCGCAACCATCGCGTTGCGGCAAAACATGAGCTAACCGGTGGTGGCATCCGGTTCTCTTCCCTACCGTCCCTGTGTCGGGATCATGCTCCTCAACTGCGACAATCTCGTCTGGATCGGCCGCCGCATCCCGAAATGGGAGGGCGACGGCCAGGGCCCCAACCGGCTGTGGCAAATGCCCCAGGGCGGCATCGACGACGGCGAAGCGCCCGATGAGGCTGCCTTTCGCGAGCTTGAGGAAGAAGCCGGCACCCACAAAGCCACCATACTGGCCCGCACATCCGGCTGGCTGACCTACGATCTGCCGCCCGAGGCTCTCGGTTCCGGCCTCAAGGGGCGGTATCGCGGGCAGAAGCAAAAGTGGTTTGCCATGCGGTTTGAAGGCACCGACGGCGACATTGATATTGCGCCGGAAAAAGGCGAAAAGCCCGAGTTCGACGCGTGGCGCTGGGAACCGATGGAAAATCTGCCTGATCTGGTGATCCCGTTCAAACGGGACGTCTACGTCCAGGTCGTTGAAACCTTCCGCCACCTCGCCGAATAAAGCGCTACCCGACCAAAGCATTCAGTGTCTTCGTCCGACTTGACCGGACGGTCCAGTAGCCACCGCGCCCGCGGCTCATTGCACGGCGGTGCATCCAACAAGGTCATGAGGATACTGGATTGCCCGGTCAAGCCGGGCAAAGACAACGATTGGTGGGGAATAGCAAGTCAAGCAAGTCGAGACGCCAAGCAGCCCGGCAATTCAAACCGCGCTACGCATCAGCTGGCGCTGCTTGAACGCGAAGAACCGCCAGGCAAATGCACACGCCATGCGCACCAGCTTGCCTTGCGGCTTGAGCCCGCCGGCCTTGGCCACCATGGAGATCAGTCTGTCGGTGTGCTGCCGCCGGTAGAGCATGAACGCGCGTTTTTGATAGGCGTCCGCAAACTTCTTGCGCTCATAGGGCACGTCGCTGGCCTCGGAATAATTGGCGCAATAGAAGGCGCCGGAGAGTTCGTCATCATCGGCCTCGTTGACCCGGCCAACGGCGATCATGATGCGCCGGAACACCGAGGGCAGTTCGCCCTCGTATTTCTTGAAGCTCTCGTAGAACAGCCGGTAATGGGCAAATTCGTCGGCAGCGATATAGGTCGCCAACTGCCGCAGACACGGCTCTTCGGTGGCGTCTTTGATCGCGGTGTAAAACGATGACGTCCCGCTTTCGACCACACAGCGCGCGATCATTTCGCCGGCGCGGCTGCCGCGCACCGATTCAATTGCACCGGTGTCGATACCCTGGATCACCCGGAAGCGCTGGAAGGCGGTGTCAAAATCGAACTCCGGGTCAGCCATCCTTGCCCATTTGGCGAGGGCCTCTCCGTGTTGCGCCTCCTCGCGGCCCCACTGCCGGATGTCGTCCTGGATCTCGCTGGAGTCCTGAAAGACATTGCACAGATAGCTGACATAGTCAGGAGCGTTTGCCTCGACCAGAGACGCAGCCTTCACCGCCTCCATGGTTTCGGTGTCGACCTTGGAGGGGTCGAATGCATCCCAGTCGATCTTGTCGAGTGTCCAACGCACAACAGAGCTTCCCCGCTGCAAACCAATGAACGGAATTTACTCCAAAACAAACCGTCGGCCAGTGCGGGCGCCCGGATTTGCGTGTGGCGCCGCTTCGCCTTGGCCGGATCAGGCCTTCAGCGCGTCCTGCAGCTGCTTCAGGTGGTCCAGGGTTTCCTGAGCGCGGGCCCGCTTGTCGTCATCCGTGGCGTCCGCCACATCCTCTTCGGCATTCTTGACGTGCTGCGCCAGGGCGGCGGCATCGAGATCGGACATGTGGACCGCCTCTTCGGCGAGCACGGTCAGGCCGTCCGGATTGACTTCCGCAAAGCCGCCGCGCACGAAGATCTTCTCTTCCGTACCGCCATCCTGGACGACCGCCAGCAGGCCTGGCCGCATTGTCGACAGCACCGGGGCATGGCGGGCCAGCACGGTAAACTCGCCTTCCGATCCCGGCACGGTCACCTGCTCGACATCCTCGGACATCAGCAGCCGTTCCGGCGACACCAGTTCGAATTTCATCAGTTCGGCCATGCCAAAACCTCAGTGCTCGGGGACAGCGGACTACGCGGCTTCCGCGGCCAGTTGCTCGGCTTTCTCGATCGCTTCTTCGATGGTGCCCACCATGTAGAACGCCGGCTCCGGCAGATGGTCGTAATCGCCGTTGCACAGCCCCTTGAACGCCTTGATGGTGTCCTGCAGGTCGACCAGCACGCCTGGCGAACCGGTGAACACCTCGGCCACGTGGAACGGCTGCGACAGAAAGCGCTCGATCTTGCGCGCCCGCGCAACGGCCACCTTGTCTTCCTCGGAGAGCTCGTCCATGCCGAGAATGGCAATGATGTCCTGCAGCGCCTTGTAACGTTGCAGGATCTCCTGAACCTGACGGGCGATGGCGTAGTGCTCTTCACCGACGATCCGCGGATCAAGCATGCGCGACGTGGAGTCGAGCGGATCCACCGCCGGGTAAATGCCCTTTTCCGCAATCTGGCGCGACAGCACGGTCGTGGCGTCGAGGTGGGCGAAGGACGTCGCCGGCGCCGGGTCGGTCAGGTCATCCGCCGGCACGTAGATCGCCTGCACCGATGTCACCGAGCCCTTGGTTGTCGTGGTGATCCGCTCCTGCATGGCGCCCATGTCCGTCGCAAGCGTCGGCTGATAGCCCACCGCGCTCGGGATGCGGCCCAGAAGCGCCGACACTTCGGAACCCGCCTGGGTGAAGCGGAAGATGTTGTCGACGAAGAACAGAACGTCCTGGCCCTGGTCGCGGAAGTGTTCCGCCACGGTCAGGCCCGAGAGGCCGACACGGGCGCGCGCTCCGGGAGGCTCGTTCATCTGGCCGTAGACCAGCGAGCATTTCGAGCCTTCGCCGCCGCCTTCCTTGTTGACGCCGCCTTCGATCATTTCCCAGTAGAGGTCGTTGCCTTCGCGGGTCCGCTCGCCAACGCCGGCAAACACCGAATAGCCGCCATGCGACTTGGCGACGTTGTTGATCAGTTCCATGATCAGCACCGTCTTGCCGACGCCGGCGCCGCCGAACAGGCCGATCTTGCCGCCCTTGGCGTACGGCGCCAGCAGGTCGACCACCTTGATGCCAGTGACGAGGATTTCCGCTTCCGTCGACTGATCGACGAACGGCGGAGCGGGCTGGTGAATGCCGCGGGTGTCATTGGTCTTGATCGGTCCGGCCTCGTCGACCGGTTCGCCGATCACGTTCATGATCCGCCCCAGGGTTGCCTCGCCCACCGGCACCGAAATCGGCTGGCCGGTATCGGTAACGCCCTGGCCGCGCACCAGACCTTCGGTTGCATCCATCGCGATGCAGCGCACCGTGTTTTCGCCGAGATGCTGGGCCACTTCGAGCACCAGGCGGTTGCCGTTGTTGTCGGTTTCCAGGGAGTTCAGGATCTCCGGCAGTTCTTCGCCGAACTGAACGTCCACCACCGCGCCCATGACCTGCCGGACCTGTCCGGTTTTTGCTGCGTCTGCCTTGGCCATAACCTCTATCCTTACCTCTTGGTCCTCAAAGCGCTTCGGCGCCCGAAATAATCTCGATCAGTTCCTTGGTGATCTGTGCCTGGCGCGCCCGGTTGTAGACCAGCGTCAGGTTATCGATCATGTCGCCCGCGTTCCGTGTGGCGTTGTCCATCGCACTCATGCGCGCGCCCTGTTCGCCGGCGGCGTTTTCCAGAAGCGCGCGGAAGATCTGAATGCTCACATTGCGTGGCAGAAGCTCCGCCAGAAGCTCTTTTTCTTCCGGCTCGTATTCGTAACAGGCCTGTGATCCGGCGACCGGGGCCGCGTCTTCGCCAGCCTCGATGCTCGCGGGGATAAGCTGCAGGGTGGTCGGCACCTGCGTGATCACGTTCTTGAACTGCGAATAGAACAGGGTGCAGACGTCGAACTCGCCGTTCTCGAACAGGTCGAGCACCTTCTTGCCGATGCCGTGCGCGTCGGAGAACCCGATCCGGCGCACTTCGCGCAGGTCGACGAAATCGATGAAATAGCCGCCGAACTGGCGCTTCAGCGCATCCTGCCCCTTGCGGCCGACGCACAGGATCTTGACCGTCTTGCCATCGGCAATCAGCTTGGAGGCGTGATCGCGCGCCATTCGCGCAATGGAAGAGTTGAACCCGCCGCACAGGCCGCGTTCCGCCGTCGCCACGAGCAGCAGATGCACATCCGCTTTGCCGGTGCCCGCCATAAGTTCGGGAGCGCCCTCCTGGCCTTCGAACGCGGCGGCGAGGTTGGCCAGCACCATGTCCATGCGCTCGGCATAGGGCCGTGCGGCTTCCGCCGCCTCCTGCGCCCGACGCAGCTTGGCTGCCGCCACCATCTGCATGGCCTTGGTGATCTTCTGCGTCGCCTTGACGCTCGAGATCCGGTTCCTGAGGTCTTTCAAGCTTGGCATTGCGCCACGTTCCCTTGCCTATTCGATGCCTCGGAGTGATCAGGCGAAGTTCTTGGCGAAGGCATCGACCGCCGCCTTGAGCTTTTCACCCGTGGCGTCGGAGATTTCCTTCTCGGAACGGATCGTTTCCATCACATCGGCATGGGACTCGCGCATGTTGCGCAGCAGTTCTTCTTCGAACCGGCCGACGTCCGTGACGGCAAGCTCGTCGAGATAGCCGTTCACGCCGGCATAGATCGACACCACCTGCTCTTCAACCTTGAGCGGCGAATACTGGTCCTGCTTGAGAAGTTCGGTCAGCCGGGCGCCGCGGTTGAGCAACCGCTGGGTGGCGGCATCGAGGTCGGATCCGAACTGGGCAAATGCCGCCATTTCGCGATACTGCGCAAGCTCGCCCTTGATCTTGCCGGCGACCTGCTTCATCGCCTTGACCTGTGCGGCCGATCCCACACGCGACACCGAAATACCGACGTTCAGCGCCGGCCTTATACCCTGATAGAAAAGATCGGTCTCCAGGAAGATCTGGCCGTCGGTGATCGAAATCACGTTGGTCGGAATATAGGCGGAGACGTCGTTCGCCTGGGTTTCGATCACCGGCAAAGCGGTCAGCGAGCCAGAGCCGTTGCTTTCATTCAGCTTGGCGGCACGCTCGAGCAGGCGCGAATGCAGATAGAACACATCGCCCGGATAGGCTTCACGTCCCGGCGGGCGGCGCAGCAGCAGCGACATCTGCCGGTAGGCAACCGCCTGTTTCGACAGATCGTCATAGGCAATCAGGGCATGCATGCCGTTATCGCGGAAATATTCACCCATGGTGCAGCCGGTGAACGGCGCCAGGAACTGCATCGGCGCCGGATCCGACGCGGTCGCGGCAACGACGATGGAGTATTCCATCGCGCCGTTTTCTTCCAGCACTTTGACGAACTGGGCAACGGTCGAACGTTTCTGTCCAATCGCCACATAGACGCAATAGAGCTTGGCAGATTCATCGTCGCCGGCGTTGATGCTCTTCTGATTCAAGATCGCGTCGAGGATAACCGCGGTTTTGCCGGTCTGGCGGTCGCCGATGACCAGTTCGCGCTGGCCACGGCCGATCGGGATCAGAGAATCGATGGCCTTGAGGCCGGTCTGCATCGGCTCGTGCACCGATTTGCGCGGGATAATGCCCGGCGCCTTGACGTCGACCTGGTTGCGTTCCTTGGTCTTGATCGGCCCCTTGCCGTCGATCGGATTGCCGAGACCATCGACCACGCGGCCGAGAAGTTCCTTGCCGACCGGCACTTCCACGATGGCGCCGGTCCGCTTGACCGTGTCGCCCTCCTTGATGGTGCGGTCTTCGCCGAAAATCACGATGCCGACATTGTCGACCTCAAGGTTGAGCGCCATGCCGCGAATGCCGCCTGGGAACTCGACCATCTCACCGGCCTGTACGTTGTCGAGACCGTAGACGCGGGCAATACCGTCGCCTACCGACAACACCTGACCAATTTCCGAAACTTCCGCTTCCTGACCGAAATTCTTGATCTGGTCTTTGAGGATCGCGGATATTTCTGCGGCCTTGATATCCATCAGCCAACCTCTTTCATGGCAATTTTAAGATTGTTCAGTTTGGTTCGGAGCGACGTGTCGATCATGCGGCTGCCGACCTTGACGACAAGGCCGCCGAGGAGCGCCGGATCGACGCTGGCGTCAAGCTGGACGTCGCGTCCCATCTTTTCCTTGAGCGCCTCTTTGAGAGCGGCAACCTGATCGTCTGAGAGCGTTTCGGCGGAGGCCACTTCTGCGGTCAGCTCACCGCGATGGGCGGAAAGCAGTTTGCGGTAATCGCGGATCATGTCGGAAATCACGAAAAGCCGACGGTTTTGCGCCACCAGCCCGACGAAATTCGCCGCCAGGCCGGTGATACCGGCCTTTTCGATCACCGCATTGACGGCGCGGTTCTGATCGTCCGCGGAAAACACCGGCGAGCGGACAAGCCGCATCAGATCGGCGCTCACGTCGAGCATTCCCTGGAACGCGTCGAGATCTGTGCTGACGTCGTCGAGCGAATTTGCTTCCAGTGCGAGTTCGAAAAGCGCCGTTGCATAACGCCCCGATACGCCTTCAACGGTGCTGCCTTGAGCCGCCAATTCCCCACTCTCCAACAAAATACCGGGCTTGGCTCGACTTCGAAATGAGAAGCGCCAACCCCTTGATATTTCTTTATTATTTCGCCCGGAAGGACGGGCCTTGATGGTCGATCCCCTTCGGCCGCGTTCCCTCTAACACAAGGGTCCCACCCATGCAACCAAAAGGCTGCTGCCGGATTGTCGCGGCACACAGGCCTATTCAAGGCCAAAATCCTAACACGGGTGTGGCCGTTACATGAAACTATAAGGATCCACATCCACATTGACCCGCACCGATGCGGGAACGTCGATGTCGGCCAGCCAGGCCCGCAGGAAGCCCTGGATGTTGAAGTCCCTGCCGGCCTTGACCAGAAAGCGGATGCGGTGGCGACCGCGAATGAGGGCCAGCGGCGCCGGGGCCGGACCGAATACCTTGGCGAGCGCGGTTTGCGGAACCTTGCGCGCCAGACGGCGGGTGAAGTCCTGCAGAACCCCCTGTTTGCTGCCGGTGACGATCAGGCTCGCAAGGCGGCCATAGGGCGGCAGGTGGGCGTTTTCGCGGGTTGACAGTTCATGGCCGTAAAACCGGTCGCGGTCGCCGGCCACCAGCGCTTCGATCAGCGCATGATCGGGCCGGTAGGTCTGGATCAGGGCGCGGCCCGCCTTCTCGGCGCGCCCGGCCCTGCCGGCCACCTGGCACAGAACCTGATAGGTCCGTTCCGCCGCGCGCAGATCGCCGTTGTTGAGGCCGATGTCGCCATCGACCACGCCGACGAGCGTGAGGCCGGGAAAGTGATGCCCCTTTGCCACCAGTTGCGTGCCGATGACGATGTCGTGCTTGCCTTGCGCGATGTCGTGCACCGCCTCGCGCAGGCTTTGCCCACGCACCAGATCGCTTGAAAGAATGGTCAGGCGGGCGTCCGGAAACTTCTCGCGCACCTCGTCCGCCAGCCGCTCGACGCCGGGACCGCAGGCCACCAGGGTATCCTCGTTGCCGCAGGCCGGGCACTCGGTTGGGATCGGCGCCACATGGCCGCAGTGATGGCACATCAGCTGGCGGCGGAACCTGTGCTCGACCAGCCAGGCCTCGCAGTCCGGGCATTCGATACGAAACCCGCAGGTCCGGCACAGGGTGAGCGGCGCATAGCCCCGCCGGTTGAGATAGAGCAGCACCTGGCCCTTGTCGTCGAGGGTTTCGGTGACCGCGGCGTGCAGAGGCTCCGACAGCCATGATCCGGCGGGCGGATGCACGGCACGCATGTCGACCGGCACGATCTCCGGCAGATCGGCGGCACCATGGCGGGCCGTCAGCCGGACATGCTCGTAGCGCCCGGTGGTGGCGTTGAGATAGGTCTCCAGCGACGGTGTCGCGGAGGCGAGCACGACCGGAAAACTGCCCAGGGATCCGCAGACGATGGCCATGTCACGGGCATGATAGATGACGCCGTCTTCCTGCTTGAAGGCGGGCTCGTGCTCTTCATCGATCACAATGAGCCCGAGATTGTCGTAGGGCAAAAACAGCGCCGAGCGGGCGCCGACCACGATCGGGGCGGAGCCATCGGCGACCCCGCGCCAGACCCGCTCGCGCTCGCGCGGCCGCACCGCGGAATGCCATTCGACCGGCGGCACACCGAAGCGCGCCTCGATGCGTTGAAGAAACTGCGCGGTGAGCGCGATTTCCGGCAGCAGGATCAAGACCTGCCTGCCGGCGGCGACCGCCGCCGCAACCGCTTCGAGATAAACCTCCGTCTTGCCCGATCCGGTTACCCCGTCGAGCAGGGCGACCGAGAACGCCCGTGCCGCAACCTTCGCCCGCAGGGTCTGGGCGGCGCTGGTCTGCTCTTTCGACAATGTGACCCGGCCCGCCGCCAGGTCCGGCCGCGCGAAGGGCGCAAAAGGCGGCAGTGCTTCAGGCAGCAGCGTCCCGGCATCGACCAGCCCCTTGACGACGCCGGTCGAGACGCCGGCCATTTCGGCCAACTCGCTGACCTGCCAGGCGAGCCGGTCGTCGGCGCAGTCGAGCACCCGGGCCCGTTGCGGCGTCATGCGCTGGGGTTGCGGCCCACCGCGCCTGTACCCGGTCACCGTCCTCGGCGGTCCCAGCGCCTCGGGCACGCGCAGGCACATGCGCAGCACCGCGCCCGGTGGGCTGACGGTGTAGTTCGCCACCCACTGAAGGAAGCGCCGGTGCAGGTCCCGCATCGGCGGCGCCGCATAGCGTTCGATGACCGCCCGCAGCTTGGACACCTCCACCTCGCCGGCATCACCGCTGTCCTCCCAGACCACGCCGATCACCTGGCGCGGCCCCAGCGGCACCCGCACATAATCCCCGGGCGCCAGCGCAACATCTTCCGGCTCGAGGTACGAATAAGCGCCCGCGAACCCGTAGGGCAGCAGCACCTGCACGACGCGTCCACGTCCGGATATTGGAGAATCACCGCTCATTATGCCTTATACCAAGCGTATAAACGGGCAACCTGTAAACCTTGGGGAAACCGGCCGCTGCTAGTCTCGTGCGGCAATTGATTGAGGCGAAACGCTGATGAAGTTCTTCGTAGACACCGCCGATGTGGACGAGATCCGCGACTTGGCGGACACCGGGCTGCTCGACGGGGTGACCACCAATCCGACGCTGATCGCCAAGGCGGGCCGCGACTTCAAGGAAGTGGTGGCGGAAATCTGCGCCATTGTCGACGGACCGGTGAGTGCGGAAGTGGCCGCAACCGAGGCCGATGCCATGATTTCGGAAGGCCGCACCCTGGCCCAGATCGCCGGCAACGTGACCATCAAGGTGCCGCTCACCTGGGATGGCCTCAAAGCCTGCCGCACCCTCACCCAGGAAGGCACAATGGTCAACGTGACCTTGTGCTTCAACGCCAACCAGGCCCTGCTTGCGGCCAAGGCGGGCGCCACCTTCATCTCTCCCTTCATCGGCCGCCTCGACGATATCGGCCTTGACGGCATGGAGCTGATTTCCGAGATCCGCATCATCTACGACAATTACGATGACCTCACCACCCAGGTGCTGGCCGCATCGATCCGCAGCCAGAACCATGTCAAACTGTCGGCCCTGGCCGGGGCCGATGTCGCCACGGTGCCTCCCGGCGTGCTGCGCGGCCTGGTCAAGCACCCGCTCACCGACAAGGGGCTCAATGCGTTCCTTGCCGACTGGAAGTCAACCGGACAGACCATCTCATGACCGAAGCGCCGGCGCGGAAGCTGTCTCTGCCCGATGCGGCTGAAGAGCTCGCCGCCGCCGGCGACGTGACCGAGCAGGTGATCGCCTGGCTGCGCTATCTGATCTCCGAGCGCCGTGCCGCCGACAAGACCGTCGAAGCCTATCTGCGCGACATCAACCGGTTCATGAGTTTCCTCACCGAACACCTCGGCGGAGCGCCGACGCTGCGCGACCTTTCGGATCTGCGCGCCACCGACTTCCGCGCCTTCCTCGCGTCGCGCCGCCGCGACGGCATGACATCGCGCACCCTCGCGCGCACCCTGTCTTCCATCCGCTCCCTGTTCCGCTTTCTGGAAAAGCAGGGCGTGGTTGAAAACGCCTCCCTCGGCGCCCTGCGCACCCCGAAGATCCCGCACGCGGTGCCCAAGGCGCTTGGCGTCGCCGCGGCGAAGAAACTGGTCACCTCGGCGCCCATTGCCGGCGGCAGCGAGGATGAGACCTGGGTCGGCGCGCGCGACACCGCGGTCCTTCTCCTGCTCTATGGCTGCGGTCTGCGGATCTCCGAGGCCCTCGGCCTCGACCGCAAGCAGGCGCCGCTCACCGGTGCGCAGGACACAATGTCGATCATCGGCAAGGGCAACAAGACGCGCATCGTGCCTGTCCTGCCGGTGGCGCGCGAAGCGATCGCCGTCTATCTCGATCTGTGCCCCTACGTCCTCGACGACGCCGATCCCCTGTTCGTCGGCGTCAAGGGCGGGCGCCTCAACGCCCGCAACATCCAGCTCCTGATCCAGCGCATGCGGGGGTTTCTCGGCCTGCCCGACACGGCGACCCCGCACGCCCTGCGCCACAGTTTTGCCACGCATTTGCTCTCGGCCGGCGGTGACCTGCGTGCCATTCAGGAGCTGCTTGGCCACGCCTCCCTGTCGTCGACCCAGATCTACACCGAAGTCGACCGGGCCCATTTGCTGCGGCAATACATGGGCGCCCATCCGCGCGCCTGAGCACCGCACTCCGGCTTGTGCACAACCATGCGCGAGGTGGTTTTTGACATTGCCGGCATTTGTGGTAGGCTTCGAATGTAGCCGGAGTTCAACTCCGGCTCCCCTAAGGACATGAGGGAGATATCCCATGTTGACGCGTTTGGTAGTCAGTCTGGCTTTCGTCGCGTTCATGGCCGTTCCGGCCGCGTTCGCCGGTGGCGACTGTCCGTTTGGTCACGCATACAAGACCACCCACACGGCAGACGCACAATCCAGCTTACCGCAGACAACAGCTCCGGCAACCGTCGTTGAAGCCCCGGTCGAGGCACCGCCTCAAACCGTGGTGGACGCGCCTGTTGTGGCGCCTGTAACGATTGCGGAGGCACCGGCAGCACTGCACGAGACGACGCAGGACTAAATCGCGTTTCTTGGATACCTTGTTTGGAGCCCGGGCCCCCTTGGCCCGGGTTTTTTCGTATTCGAATTACTCAGAGTGTCGGCACAGCCTTGCCGTGAGCGCCCAGGAGACATCCAACGAACGTTTCGACCAGGCGTGACGGCTTCGGTGTCCGCGCCAGGATGACAACGTGATTGCTCTGATACTGATAGACATCGGGGCGCACCGGCCGCATGGCGCCCTCACTGGCGAAACGCTCGGCATAGTGATCCGGCAGAAATCCAAGGTAACGCCCGGACAGGACGAGGGCCGCAAGGGCATGTTCGTCATAGACCTCCGCATGGCGTGTCAGCCGCAGCTGATGGCTCACGATCATGTTTGGCGAGTGAAAGCCGATGCCGACATATTTGTGCTGACGAACATCCTCCTGCCGAATGTTGGCATCCTCCTCGTGAAACAGCGGATGGCCGTCGCTGCAATAGAGATACATCTGTTCATTGTACAAGGGGAAGGAGACCACTCCTCCGCCTTCACGCTGCACCGGGATGATCCCGACATTGAAGCGGCCCGTCAGAACGCCGCTTTCAATGATGTTGATCGGTTCCACATGAATACCCACCGTCACTTTCGGCGCGATTTGGTCAAAGCGCCGGAAAACCTGCGGCAGGCACGCTTCGGGATTGGAAATCGTCTTGTCGAAAAGGGCCAGCTCCAGATGCCCGGTGAGACGCAGGTGGACGTCGTCAATCTGGGTCTGAAAGGTGTTGATGGCGGAGAACAGTCCCGATGACGCTTCATGGACCCGTTCGCCCTCGGGGGTCAGGGAGAACCCTGCCGGACCGCGCTCGCACAGCTTGACGCCGACCCGCAACTCGAGGTCGGAGAGGTGCCGGCTGATGGTCGATCTTCCAATGTTGAGCTCGACTTCGGCCGCCGACAGGCCACGGCACGCCACCACGGCATGGAACACCCGGAGCAATCGGATGTCGACGTCGCTGATGCGGCCGAGCGGAGCTTTGTGAGCCATGGTCTAATGTTTCAGCTTTATGAAACTTTGCTTTCAGTCAATCACTCTACATAAAACCCCTTATTGATGCTAGGGTGCGTCATAAGGTCCAGATGGGGAACGCAAGTCACGCCAAGTGCAGGGCCTGTAACCCGCAAGAACAGTCGGGCCGTCGCAGGGAGGGTGCAGATACTTTTTCTATTGCGCCTTTATACCGCCAAGCCTTGAGGCCTTAATTCGCCTTGGGAAGTCGGCTGTCCCTTTGAAATTAATGGAGGAGTGGAATGAAACTCGCAGGAAAACTGGCGGCTGCGGCCTGCCTCGCTACGGCCCTTTCGCTGACTGTGGTCGGCGGTGCAACAGCGAAGAACTTCAAAATGGCCGTGGGCGACGCCCATGGCAGCGCCCAGCACGAGCTTGGCACCAAATTCGTTGAGCTCTTTGAAGCAAAGACCGGGGGCAAACACACCGCCAAGATGTTCCTCAACGGACAGCTCGGCAGTGAGCAGGACACGGTCAACGATGCCGCCATCGGCACCCTCGACTTCTCCCTGCTCGCCATCAACAACATCACGCCGTTTTCGCCTTCGGTCGGCGTGTTCACATTGCCCTACGTCATTCTCAGCCTCGAGGATGCCGAGAAGCTCACCCAGGGCGACATTGGCAAGGAACTGGTGGCAAACACCATTCGTGATGCCGGCGTGCGCATCGTTGGCTGGACCTATACCGGCTTCCGCGTGCTGACCAACTCGAAAAAGCCGATCAAGACCTTGGAAGACTTGCAAGGCGTGATCGTCCGCGTTCCCAAGAACGAAATCATGATCGCGTCCTACAAGGCCTGGGGCATCAATCCGACGCCGATGGCGTGGTCGGAAACCTTCACCGCTTTGCAGCAGAAGGTTGTCGATGGTCAGGACAATCCGTACCTGACGGTTCACTCGATGAAATTCTATGAAGTCCAGAAGTATGTCACGGCGCTCCGTTACATCTTCTCCATCGAGCCCCTGATCGTGTCGGAATCCGTGTTCCAGGACATGGACGAAGCAACCCAGAAGGCGGTTATTGACGCTGGCCTCGAGGCCACCCTCCATTCGGCTGCGCATCTGCGCAAGTCGGAGGCCGCCATCAAGGAAGACCTGCTTGCCAAGGGCATGCAGATCGACGAGCCGGCGGACGGCGAAAAGGCCTGGATCGAAGCGGCAACCAAGGCGGTCTGGCCTGAGTTCTTCGACTCGATCGGCGGCGTTGAGAAGCTCAACACGGTGTTGAAGTCTCTCGGCCGCGACCCGGTACAGTAAAGACTGAATATTTCGGTGAGCGGCGCCGCGCCGCTCACCGGCCACAGGTTTTGACTAAACTGAAGCCCGCGCCCGCCGGGAACATCTTGGGGATCTGACCGGATCGCGGTCACCCGGGCGAGGCGCGCTTCATCGGACAGGCGGGAGTTCGGAAAATGAGCAAAAAGGTTCTGCATTTCTTCGACAACATCGAAAGCTACATCTGCCGAACCCTGCTTGCGGTCTTCGTCTGCCTCCTCTTCATGCAGATCCTTGCACGTGAGTTGGCCGGCTACTCGTTCTCGTGGACCGAAGAGCTTTCCACCTACATGTTCGTCTGGTTCGTGTTTTTCGGCGCCAGCTACGCGGCCAGGATGTCGGCCCACAACCGGGTCACCTTCCAGCTCAATTTTCTGGGGCCCAAGGGCATACGCCTCGTTGAAGGGTTTGCCGATCTCTTCTGGATCGCCTTCAACGTCTATTTTGTCTACCTCAGCTTCACCTTCGTCTTCTTCAAGATGAATCTGTTCTGGAAGTCCCAGACCCTGGGCGTTCCGATGAAGTACGTCTACCTGATCCTGCCGATCGCCTTCACCCTGATGACCATCCGCATCATTCAGGTCAACTACCTGAAACTGGTCAAGGGCATCGACGTGCGCGATCCCGACAAGGTGGAGGTCGAGAAGATGATCCAGGAAGGTTCGGAAACACCGGACGCCGAGAAGCCGAACGGCGGCACGGCTTAAACTCAAGAAGCGGGGAATGCTCGCGGACCATCGTCCGTGACGAGGGAGCGGTTTCATGGAAACGACAATTGTCCTGATTTTGTTTGGAACATTTCTGGTGCTCCTGCTGATTGGCGCACCGATCACGGTCGCGCTCGGCGTATCGGCGCTGATCTCGTTCCTCTATCTCGACGAGAACCCGATCAAGTTCGTGCAGATCGCCTTCACCTCGGTCGGGTCCTTCCCGCTGATGGCTCTGCCGGCATTTATTCTCGCCGGCGCCCTAATGGAAGCCGCAGGCATATCGCGGCGCCTCGTGAACGTCGCGGAAAGCATGGCCGGCCCCTTCACCGGCGGCATGTCCGCGGCAACCGTCTTCGCCTGCCTCTTCTTCGGTGCGATTTCCGGGTCCGGCCCGGCCACGACGGCGGCGGTTGGCATGCTGATGATCCCGGCGATGATCGATCGGGGCTACGACAAGGGTATCGCTTCGGCCATTACCGCTTCGTCGGGCAGCCTCGGGATCATTATTCCTCCCTCGATCCCAATGGTGATCTTCGGGATTTCTGCACTCGGCATGCAACCGCCGCCCGAAGCGGTTGAGAAGTTCGGTGTCTTCCAGTCGGTCTCGATCCCGAAACTGTTCATCGCCGGTGTTCTGCCGGGTCTGTTGATCTCCTTCAGCCTCCTGATCATGAACTACATCGTCTGCAAGAAACGCGGCTACAGCGGGTCGGCCGAAGGTTTTTCGGCACGCAACAGCCTGTGCGTGATTTACCGGGCAATCTGGGCGCTGCTGGCGCCGCTGGTCATCCTTGGCGGCATCTATTCCGGCTTCTTCACACCGACCGAAGCCGCCATCGTGGCCATCTTCTACACGCTGTTCGTCGGCTTCTTCATCTATCGCGAGCTCGACTTTGCAGCCCTGGTGCGGTCGCTTGAGACCACAACCTGGCTCACCGGCCGTGTGCTCCTGATCCTGTTCACCGCAACCGTGTTCGGCCGCCTCCTGGTGGAAAACCAGATCCCGGCGATCATTGCCGAGGCCATGCTGAGCGCCACCGACAACATCTACTTCATCTGGACCATGCTGATCTTGTTCCTGTTGTTTGTCGGCATGTTCATGGAGACGCTGGCGACCATTCTCATTCTGACCCCGGTGCTGCTGCCGATCGCCTACAGCCTCGGCATCGATCCGGTGCACTTCGGTGTCGTGATGGTCTGTTCTCTCGGCATCGGCTTCCAGACCCCGCCGCTTGGCGAGAATCTGTTCATCGCCTCGGGCATCTCAAACATCTCCATCGAGGAGATATCGATCAAGGCGCTGCCCTTCGCGGCGATCAATGCGGTGGCGATCTTCATCATCGCCTTCTTCCCGGAGATCGTCCTGTGGCTGCCGCGGTTCTTTGGATACTGAGCGGCACACTCGCTCAACGAGGTATGTAACGATGCAACACGCAATAAAGAACCTGCTCTACTGCACCGATCTGTCGCAGAACTCCAATGCCGCGTTCAGCTACGCCATGTTCATGGCCAGGCTGACCGGAGCGGACGTTCATGTGCTGCACGTCCTGGAGAAACTCTCCGACGACGCCGCGTTTACGCTGCAGACCTACATCCAGAGCGGCGACAAGCGCCACGACATCCTGGACCTGCGGGTCGAAAACGCCCGCAAGCTGCTCGACGAAAGGCAGGAAGCTTTCTGGGCCGCGCAGAGCGAAGAGGACCGCAAACTGCGCGACAAGGTCAAATCGACGACGGTTTGCGAGTCATACCCGGCGGATGAAATTCTCAAGTCGGCCAAGGAGCACAACTGCGACCTCATCATCATGGGATCGCACGAGCGGGGCATCGCCCACACATTTCTGGGGTCGGTGTCGAAGAGCGTGCTTCGCCGCGCGCCAGTGCCGACAATGATCGTTCCCCTTCACGGCGCCTCCTGAGAGCGAGGCGCCACCCGGCGGCCGCAGACGGCGGCCCGGGCGATGGGCGAACACAAACCACTGAGGGAAACAAGATGAACAGGATCTTGCTGTCGATACTCGCCCTGACGTCAGCTTTGTGGACTGTGGCCGCTCCGGCCCCCGCTGCGGCGCAGGACAAGATCACTGTCGCCTATTTCAAGGAATGGCCGACCGCCAATCAGGTGGCCCAGGCCGAGAAGTGGTACGACAAGGAACTGGGCGTCGAGATCGAATGGCGCGCCTACAACACCGGCGTCGAAATGGCCGAGGCCATGGTCGCCGGTGAAGTTCAGATCTCCTTTTCCATGGGCGTCGTTCCCTTCGCCCTTGCTGTCACCGATGGCGCACCGATCAAAGTGGTGGGTGTTGCGGTCGACACCGGCGGCGCCGACAACTGCGTCATCTACAAGAAGGAAGCCATCGACCGCGCCAACGCCCATGAACTGGAAGGCCGCAAGGTCGCGGTGCCGCTTAACACGGTGACTCACTACAAGATGCTGCGCTCCCTGGTCTTCCTTGGCGTCGATGTCGCCAAGCTCGATGTGATCGACATGTCGCCGCACGACATCGACGACGCTTTCCTGCGCGGCGAGCTGGCGATGGGCTGCTCGTGGGGCGGGCCGCTGCGCCGCATGAAGGGTCAGGGCTGGGAACTGCTGTCGGCCAACGAGCAGGACCGGCTCGGCATCCGGGCCTTTGACGTCATCGCGGTGACCAACGACTTCGCCAGGGACCACGGCGACCTCGTGACCAAGTTTCTGGCGGTCACTGACAGGTCCATCGAGTTCCTCGCAGACGAGCCGGACAAGGCCAAGCCGGTGATCGCCAAGGCGGCGGGGCTTGCGGAGAGGGACTCAGACATCGTGTTGTCCCTGTTCGACTTTTACACCCGTGACGACCAGTTGAGCGAACGTTGGATGGAAGGCGGCGTTCAGCTCTTTCTCAAGGAAGTGGCTGACTTTTTCCAGCAGCAAGGCAAGATTTCGAAGGCCCTTGATGACTACGGTTCGACCGTGGACTCCAGCTTCTACGAGAAAGCGCAGTAGGACGCGACACCGGCGGTCTTCTTCTTCTCCCCCGCCGCAACGCATCCACGTCGGGCGACCGACCACCATCCAGATCCGCCGGCCGGCCCGCCCCAAGCGACGGCCGGCGGAACTCTTGACAACCCCGCCTACGGGCAACCGGGCGTATCGCGCTCCGCCGGCGCGCCGGTTACACATGAGGAGGTTCGAACGTGTCTTCAGACTTGAGCGGTCGCATCGTCGGCGACCTGGTGAACAACGACATCGATTTCGTGACGACCGTGCCGTGCAAGCAACTCGCCGGCGTGATCGAGGCGATCGAGAACCACGACGCCATTCTGCACATCCCCTCGAACAAGGAGGACGAGGGCATGGGCCTGTGCGCCGGCGCCTATATGGGCGGCAAGCGGCCCTGCATCGTCATGCAGAACACGGCGATCGGCGTGACGGTCAATACGCTGGTCACCCTCATTCAGTTTTACCAGATCCCTCTGCCCATGCTGATCAGCTACCGCGGCGAAGTGGGCGAGAAGGTCGCCTGCCAGGTCGAGATGGCGCTGCACACCAAGGCGCTGCTGGACCAGTTGTCGATACCGACGTTCCACTTTCATCACCGCGATGACGTCGAGGAACTGGACGGCATTCTGAAACACACCTGGATGTGCAGGAAACCAACCGCAATTCTCACCGATGCCGGCTTCTGGAGGGCTGCGTGATGATCAGAAGTGAAATCCTGAAGTCGATTGTCCCGGTCATCACCGACCGACTGGTCATCTGCAATATCGGCCTGCCGTCCCAGGAACTGTTCCAGCTCGACGACCGCCCGAGCAACTTCTATATGCTCGGCACCATGGGCCTGTGTTCGTCGATCGGGCTCGGCCTGGCCCTTGCCCAGCCCGGCAAGGTCGTCGCCATCGAGGGCGACGGATCGGTCCTCACCAATCTGGCGACCCTGGCGACGATCGCCAACAATGCGAGCGACAACTTCGTGCTCCTGATCATCGACAATGGCAGCTATGGCTCGACCGGCGACCAGCCGACCTATGCCGGCATGCGCACGTCGCTGGCCAAGGTCGCAACCGCCTGCGGCTGCGAGCACGTCATCGAGTGCGAGGCGGAAGAAACCGCCGGAACGTTGCAGGACGCGCTCGATGCCAACCGCATGACCATCATCATCGCCAAATGCCAGTCCGGAAACATCGACGTGCCGGTGATCGAAATGAACCCGGTCCTGATCCGCGAGCGTTTCATGGCGGAGGTTGCGTCACGCAATTCCGGAGGGACATGACAGGCGTTGTTGAGAGAATCTCGTCTCTCCTCAATTGTCTTCGTCCGGTCAAGCCGGGCAAAGACACCTGAGTGTGTGAATACGCCGGACAAATATCAGTCGAAAACACTACACCACGGTGTTCCGAAGGGCTCCGCCCGCTCCTGTAAACCAATTTGACGGGCAAAACTTGACAATCTCGGCCCGAGCTGCGCCAAATACCTGACAGTACAAGGCGTATCTTCAGGGCAAAGTCAGTCGCGTGGCACGAGATTCCGACAGCACCAGCGCAACAGCGGAGGGCATCGCCTCCGGTGCCGACGCTCTTTCTGCGGCGGAACATCTCGAAAACGAGCTCAAGCAGCGCGGCCTCGACCAGCTTCAACTGGCCGAGCTGACCGGCGTGTCGCGGCAGACCATCAACGCCATTGTCCGTGGCCGCCAGCCGATCTCGCGAGCCATGTCGGCCAAGCTCGGCAAACTCTTCGGCCAGCCGACCGACTTCTGGCTGCGCGAGCAATTCCGCCGTGCATCGCAACGGATATCCGACGCCACGCCCCTTCCAGATCCCGTTCCCGATGAGCCGGCCTCCGCGGCCGACGTCGCTCGCGACGCTGCGGGGCGGACACGGATCCTCACCGATCACGAAATCCATTCTGCCGTTCGCGACGGCACGATTTCGATCGATCCCTATATAGAGGCGAACATCAACGCCGCCTCGCTCGACCTCAGCCTTGGCCGGGTCGATGCCCTGGGGCGGCAGTCCGAGGCGCGCGCAGGCGCCGCCATTGAGATCGCACCGCTCGAATGCGCGCACGCCTGGACCGCGGAAACCGTCCGCCTGCCGGCCAACATGATGGCTCGCGTCGGCCCCATGGCGCGTCTCTCCCATCTCGGCCTTTTTCTCGGGCACGGACTCCAGGTCGACCCGGGATTTGAAGGAGAGCTTGCCTTTGCGCTCTTCAATGCCAGCCCGAATCCGATTTCCCTGCGCCTCGGAGATCCGGTCCTGTCGCTCGAACTGGTGGTGCTGGGAGGGCCTTCGAAACGGCCGATCGACGCCGCGCTCGCGACCCGCGACTTTGCCGACCGGGCGGCCAGCCAGTTTTCCGATGCCGGCCCCGCCGAGCGCGTCAGACAGCATCTCACCGCCCATCTGGAAACCACCGGTCTTGAGGGCTCGCAGACCCATGTCTCGCGCATTTGCGGCACCGATATCGAGACCGAAAGCGAAGACCGCGTTGCTTCGCAGGAGGCCTGCATCGAAACCTGCCTGCGGATTATACGCGATGAGGCCGACACCGAGATGCGCAAGCGCTGCAAGAGCGGCCGGTGGCAACAGCTCGAACAGCTCCTCGGCGAAATGAAGCTCGGGCCGGAAGATTTCGAGATCCTGTTGCGCGAAGCAACGATCGTCGATCAGGACAACGGCAGCGCCACCATCGCGCGGCCCGACCGGCAGAAACTGACGATCCCCTATCCCGGTCCCGCCATATCGGTCCGCGTGCGGCAGTTGTCGGGACCCATGCATCTCGATGCCAGCGCCTTCGTGATCATCCAGTATCTGATGTCCGGCGGCCGCGGGATGTCGCTTTTTCCAGAGGTCGGTTGAGGGCGCTCTTTCGCCAAGTGACTGGATTCCGGGAACAAAAACCCGTCATCCTCAGAATGTAAAATTTATCGTAAAGTTTTTATTGACACACCCGGCCACCCCCCTACCATAAAGCCTGCAGTTCCGGAGCTTTAGCCGCCGGGCCCGCGATCACCAAATCCTCTGCAGGAAGCACTAGGGAAGCACGACCATGGGTATTCGAAGCACGGTCAGGAACGGACCGGCCGCTCACAACGACACCTGCCACTGGCAGGCGGAAAAACTGCGTCTCATCGAGCAGGTTCATCTCTCCAATCCGCAGCCGAAAGTGGTGTCGCTGGAATCGGGAACCGGCAACGACATCGCGCTGGTGGATGAACGCCAGAGCCTGGGCGAAGGCAACAAGCTGTGGCTGGCGCTTGAAATGCTGCGGCTCAAGCTCAGGGGCAACGCCCTCAAGCCCGGCATGCGCGTGGTGCAGCGCTCCTGCGGCAGTGCGGCGGCAACCATGGCCTATGCCTGCGCCCGGCTGGAACTGCCCTTCACCGCCATCGTGCCGAAGGACCTGACCGCAACCGCCATGGAGCGCGTCACCGCCCATGGCGGCGAGCTCGCGGTTGCCGACAATCCGGCCGACGCACACGATCTCGAGGCGAGCTACACCATCCGCCCGGGCTACACGGTGATCGATCAGTATTCCGCCGAGGTCCGCGCCCTGCCGACACGTCATTCGCCGGGTGAACGCATGTTGCGCTCAACCAGCGTTGCGGTCGGTCGCACGCCATCGCTGGTGGTGACCGCGGTCGGCACCGGCACCACCGCCAACACGGTGCGCTTCGCGGCGTCTGACCGGCAGCTCAATCTCGACATTGTCGGGGTCGACATTGCCGGCGGCATTCTGACCGACTATGTCGGCCTCAACCTGCACGGACGTTCCGACGCCTCACACTGCCTCGAAGGCGCCAGCCCCGGCTATGTACCGCCGTCCTTCATCCGCACATCGGTCGACCGCTTCCTCGAAGTGCGCCAGGAAGCCGCCATCGCCGTCTGCCACTTCTTCAAGGACGAGTTCAACTACGAGATGGGCCCAAGCTCCGGCATGGCGATGTTCGGCGCCCTCACCGAGCTGCAGAAGATGAAGGACCGCCGCGAGGGCCAGCTCATCGCTACCTTCTGCTACGACCATGGCGAGCGCTACGAAGACACCATCTTCAACCACGCCTTCCTGAAGGAGAAAGGGCTCGAGATCGCCCCCTGGCGCGAGACGCTTGAAAAGCTGATCGCGGATCTGAAGTGAAGCGCTCTATGCGCACACGGTGTTGAGACGATAGAGAATGTGGGGCGGACCGGCGTTGTCGATGCGCTCCACGATTTGCCATCCGTGCCGTTCGTAAAACGCCTGGGCGGCGCGGTTGTGAGCCTCGCATTTGAGTTCGACCGGCGTTCCCAATTGGCCGACGGCATGGCGCAACAAGTCGCTGCCGACACCGCGTCGGCGGAAAGTCTTGTCCACCACCAGGAAGTGGATGAACGACTCGGGCCGCCAGATCGAGACAAAACCGGCGGCCTTGCCATCGACCATCGCCAGGAAGATGTCTTCTCCGACCGTCTGCTCGATGAAATCCTGCGGTTCCCCGGCAGCGGCGCCGGCCGACATCTCAGGCAGTGCCTCATCCCACAAGCGCGCGCAGACCGCGTCGTGCTCGCTGCCGGCGCGAACGATTTTCGTGTTCGGTGATGTGTCAGAGACGGGGCAACCCCTCACTCACATATGGATCGGCCGCTTATCGACCGCGAGCGCTGCTTCCTTGACCGCCTCGGTGAGGGTGGGATGGGCGTGGCAGGTGCGCGCCAGATCCTCCGCCGAGCCGCCGAATTCCATCAGGACCGCCGCCTCGGCGATGATCTCGCCGACCGTCGGCCCGATCATGTGGACGCCCAGAACCCGGTCTGTCTTGGCATCCGCCAACACCTTGACGAAGCCGTCGGTGGTCATGTTGACCTTGGCGCGGCCGTTCGCCGTGAACGGGAACTTGCCGACCTTGTACTCGATGCCGGCCTCTTTCAGCTCCTCTTCGGTCTTTCCGACCGTAGCGACTTCCGGCGCCGTGTAGACAACGCCCGGGATCACATCGTAATTGACGTGGCCCGACTGCCCGGCAAGGCTCTCGGCCAGCGCCATGCCTTCGTCTTCCGCCTTGTGGGCGAGCATCGGCCCTTCGATCACGTCGCCGATCGCATAGATGCCGTCCACGTTGGTCTTGAAATGCCCGTCAGTCTTGACCCGGCCGCGCTCATCCAG
Organism: Hyphomicrobiales bacterium; assembly: GCA_021775615.1. GTDB lineage: Bacteria > Pseudomonadota > Alphaproteobacteria > Rhizobiales > JAJFHB01 > JAJFHM01. The sequence goes on along the minus strand of JAJFHL010000171.1, from coordinate 25,194 downwards.
CGCAACACCGGCTTCCGCCAGCCCGAGGCCTTCGGTGTAGGGCACCCGCCCGATGCACACCAGGACCACGTCGGCCTCCATGACTTCCTCGTCGCCGCCCTTGGCCGGCTCGACCGTCACCCGAAGCCCCTTGCGCGACTTGGTCACGCCGGTCACTTTCGACGACAGCTTGAATTCGAAACCCTGCTTCTTGAGGGTGCGCTGGAAGGTCTTGGCGACTTCGAGGTCCATGCCCGGCAGAATGCGGTCGAGGAACTCCACCACCATCACCTGGGACCCGAGCCGGCGCCACACCGAGCCCAGTTCCAGGCCGATCACGCCGCCGCCGACCAGGATCAGGCGTTCCGGAATCTTGGCCAGCTCCAGTGCCCCGGTCGAGGACACGACCTTCTTCTCGTCGATCTCGATGCCGGGAAGCTGCGCCACATCAGAGCCGGTGGCGATGACGATATTCCTGGTGTCGAGTGTCTGCGCCTTGCCGTCGGGCCCGGTCACCTCGACCTTGCCGGCTCCAAGGATCCTTGCCGTGCCGTGATAGGGCGTGATCTTGTTCTTCTTCAGGAGGAAGGCGACCCCTTGCGTATTGCCGTCGATGCCCTGCTGCTTGTAGGCCATCATGGCTTTCATATCGATCTGGGGCTTGGAAACCTTGATGCCCATCTTCTTGAAGCTGTGATTGGCTTCATCGAACAGCTCCGAAGCGTGCAGCAGGGCCTTGGAGGGAATGCAGCCGACATTGAGACAGGTGCCGCCATGCGCCTCGCGCTTCTCCACGACGGCAACCTTCATGCCGAGCTGCGCCGCGCGGATGGCGCAGACGTAGCCTCCAGGGCCTGTCCCGATCACCACCAGATCAAATGCGTCCGCCATCCCCTAGACCCTTTCATGTTCATATTGAATCAGTTCGACCGGTTTTTCACGTCTGTTGACAAGACACGGGCCCCGCCGTGGACTTGCTGTCCACAAGGGGGCCAAAACGCGGTCAGCGGGCGTGAAAATCTGAGCCTCCGGTGGGCCAAATCGGCGCCTCGTCTGCGTTGCGGCGCTTGCCCGATGCACCGCATCGAGCTGCGCACCGCGCCTTGTCGAGCGACCCGATTTGGCACCATCAAACTGTTCAATATGAACATGAAAGGGTCTAGCCTCCTTAACCGAGCGCCGTCCGCCACCCGCCTTGCGGTGGACGATGCTGAAAAATCTGCCCGAACATTGAGTGTGCCTAAAGATCGAGCACGAGCCGCTGCGGGTCCTCAAGCGATTCCTTGACCCTGACCAGGAACGTCACCGCTTCCTTGCCGTCGACAATGCGGTGGTCGTAACTCAGCGCCAGATACATCATCGGCCGTATCTTGACTTCGCCGTCCACCGCCATCGGGCGCTGCTGGATCTTGTGCATCCCAAGAATGCCCGACTGCGGCGCGTTGAGGATCGGCGTCGACATCAGCGAGCCGTAGACCCCGCCATTCGAGATGGTGAAAGTGCCGCCCTGCATCTCATCTATCTTGAGCTGGCCATCCCGCGCCCTGCGGCCGAAATCGTTGATCGACTTCTCCACATCGGCAAGCGACATGGTCTGCGCTTCGCGCACCACCGGCACCACCAGGCCCTTGTCGGTGCCGACCGCCACGCCGATGTGGTAGTAATTCTTGTAGACCAGCTCGTCGCCGTCGATTTCCGCGTTGACCGCCGGAATGTCGGCCAGCGCCGCGACACAGGCTTTGACGAAGAAGCCCATGAAGCCGAGCTTCACACCGTGTTTCTTTTCGAACAGGTCTTTGTAGCTGGCGCGCAGCTCCATGATGTTGGTCATGTCCACCTCGTTGAAGGTGGTGAGCATGGCGGCGGTGTCCTGGGCATCCTTCAGCCGGCGCGCGATGGTCTGGCGCAGACGCGTCATGCGCACCCGCTCTTCACGCGAGGCATCGTCCGCCGGCGATGGCGCCCGGGCCTGAACAGGGGCTGGGGCCGGAGCTGGCGCCGGGACAGGAGCCGGGGCGCCCTTCTCAAGCACTGCCAGAACGTCACCCTTCAGAATGCGGCCATCCTTGCCGGTGCCGGCAATCGAGGCTGCGTCAAGATTGTTCTCATCGACCAGCTTGCGCACGGCGGGAGAAAGCGTCTGGTCCTCCGCCGCGGCGGCGGGCGCCGCGGGCGCGGGCGCCGGAGCCGATTCCGAGGCGGCCGGCGCGGGCGCGGCCTCTGCCGGCTTGGCGGCTGGTGCAGCGGCGCCCTCGGCGATCGACCCGAGCAGAGCGCCGACTTCAACCGTCTCGCCGTCCTGCACAGACACTTCCGAAAGGACGCCGGCAGCGGGGGCAGGCACTTCAACGGTAACCTTGTCGGTTTCCAGCTCGACCAGCGGCTCGTCGACGGCAACCGCCTCGCCCGGTTTCTTGAACCACTGGGCGATGGTCGCCTCCGTGACCGATTCTCCAAGGGTCGGAACCCGGATTTCTATTGTCATTATGACCTCTTAATCACCGGACGCCGCATCTGGCTCCGGCCCCTCATTCACTCCGCAAATGCCTCATCGAGGAACTCTTGCAGTTCCTGCAGATGTCTGCCCATCGACCCGGTCGCCGTCGCCGCCGATGCCGGCCGGCCGGCATAACGGGCCCGGCCCTGTTCGGCGCCGATCTGACCCAGCACCCATTCGATATTCGGCTCGATGAAGCTCCATGCCCCCATGTTCTTGGGTTCTTCCTGGCACCACACCATGTCCGCCTTGGGGAACCGCCCAAGCTCGGTGATCATCGCCCGCGCCGGGAACGGATAGAGCTGCTCCACCCGCATCAGGTAGACATCGTTGATCCCGCGCTTCTCGCGTTCCTCGTAGAGGTCGTAATAGACCTTGCCGCAGCACATGACGACCCGCCTGATCTTGTTGTCCTTGACCAGCTTGATCGGCTCGTCCGACTTGTTCTGGGCATCGTCCCACAGGACCCGGTGAAAGGTGGTGCCGGGGCCGAATTCGTCTAGGCTCGACACCGCCCGCTTGTGCCGCAGCAGCGATTTCGGCGTCATCAGCACCAGCGGCTTGCGGAAGTCGCGGTTGAGCTGGCGCCGGAGGATGTGGAAATAGTTCATCGGCGTTGTGCAGTTGGCGACCTGCCAGTTGTCTTCCGCACAGGACTGCAGATAGCGCTCCAGCCGAGCCGAGGAGTGCTCGGGACCCTGCCCTTCATAGCCATGCGGCAACAGCATCACCAGACCCGACATGCGCAGCCATTTGCGTTCGGCCGAGCAGATGAACTGGTCGATGACCATCTGCGCACCGTTGGCGAAATCGCCGAACTGCGCTTCCCACAGCACCAGCGCGTTTGGCTCGGCAAGGCTGTAGCCATACTCGAATCCGAGCACCGCCGCCTCCGAAAGCATCGAATTGATGACCTCGAAGCGGCCCTGAATGTCGGAAATATTGTTGAGCGGAATGTAACGGCTCTCATTGACCTGGTCGTTGAGCACCGAATGGCGTTGCGAAAACGTGCCGCGCTCACAGTCTTGACCCGACAGGCGCACCGGATAGCCATCGGTGAGAATGGTGCCGAAGGCGAGATGTTCGGCCATCGCCCAGTCGATACCCTGGCCCTCATCGATCATCTTGCGCCGGTTGCCGATCACCCGCCTCAGCGTTTTATGAGCGTTGAAATGCTCAGGTATCTCGGTGATCTTGTGGCCGATATCCTTCAAGCGGCCAAGATCGACGCCGGTCCGCCCGCGCCGTGCGCTTTCGTCTTCGGGCCGCGTCAGGCCGGACCATTTCCCATCGAGCCAGTCGGCCTTGTTCGGCTTGTAGGAGTCCGAGATCTCGAATTCCTGTTCCAGATTGGCGCGGAAGTCGGCCTTCATCTTGACGACTTCGTCTTCCGTCATGACGCCTTCGCGAACAAGGCGCTGGGAGTAGACTTCTGAGACGGTCGGATGTTCCGAGATCCGCTTGTACATGATCGGCTGGGTGAACGAAGGTTCATCCGATTCATTGTGTCCGTAGCGCCGGTAGCAGATCATGTCGACAACCACGGGAATGCGGAATTCCTGGCGGAACTCGATGGCGATCTTGGCGGCATAGACCACGGCTTCGGGATCATCACCATTGGCGTGGAAGATCGGCGCCTCGATCATCTTCGCCACGTCGGACGGATATGGCGACGACCGCGAGTGTATCGGGCTCGTTGTGAAGCCGATCTGGTTGTTGACAATAAAGTGGATCGAGCCGCCTGACTTGTGCCCCTTGAGGCCGGACAGTCCAAGACACTCCGCCACCACGCCCTGGCCGGCGAACGCCGCGTCGCCGTGCAGCAGGAGCGGCAGGCACGACGTGCGCGTGTCGTCCTTGTGCTGATCCTGCTTGGCCCGCGCTTTGCCGAGGACCACCGGATCGACCACCTCCAGATGCGAAGGATTGGCGGTCAGGGAAAGGTGGACATTATTGCCGTCGAACTCGCGGTCGGATGATGTGCCGAGATGGTATTTGACATCGCCGGAACCCTCGACCTCGTCGGGCTTGGCGGACCCGCCCTTGAACTCGTTGAAAATTGCCCGGAACGGCTTGCCCATGACGCTGGCCAGCACGTTGAGCCTGCCGCGGTGCGGCATGCCGATGACGATGTCCTTGACGCCCAGCGCGCCGCCGCGCTTGATGATCTGTTCCAGCGCCGGGATTGCCGACTCGCCGCCATCGAGGCCGAACCGCTTGGTTCCGGTATATTTGACATTGAGGAAGTGCTCGAACCCCTCCGCCTCGATCAGCTTGTAGAGGATCGCCTTCTTGCCTTCGGGGGTGAAGGAAATCGACTTGTCCGGCCCCTCGACCCGCTGCTGCAGCCAGGCCTTCTGCTTCGGATCGGAGATATGGGTGACTTCGATGCCAAGCGTCGAGCAATAGGTTCGCTGCAGAATGGTCAGCATCTCATTGAGCGTGGCGCTCTCGAGGCCGAGCACATTGTCGATGAAGATCGGCCGGTCCATGTCTTCTGGGCCGAAGCCGTAGGTTTCGGGCTGCAGTTCGGGATGGCCGGCCTGTTCGCGCAGTTTCAGCGGATCGAGGTCGGCAATGAGATGACCGCGTACCCGGTAGGCGCGGATCATCATCAGGGCACGGATGGAATCCGTGGCCGCGCTCTTTACGTCGCTTGCCGAAACATCCTGACCGGTCTTCTTCGCCTTGCCGCCGATCTTCTGGGCGAGTTCGCGCTCATAAGCGGTCCAGTTGCCGTCAAGCGCGCTGACCAGTTCGCCGTTCGCCGCCACCGGCCAGTCCTGCCGGGACCATGACGCACCGCGCGCGCTGGAGACCACGTCGTCCTTGTTGTCCTTGAGATCGGAGAAAAAGCGCTGCCATTCGGCGTCTACCGAAGAGGGATCTTCCTGGTAACGCGCATAAAGGTCTTCGATGAAAGCCGCATTGCCGCCGTACAGGAACGATGTGCCGGCAAGCACCTCGTTCGATTGGTCCTTTGCCATCACATCATCGGGAAGATCGCCAAATCCTGCCCGCCTTTTCTGGGAGTTTGGTCCGTCAAATCCGCTACCGCATCACGTTCCGTGAGCTATCAGCCATTTAATACCTTTAACAAGGTGGTGCCAAGTCCGGCCGGCGAGTCCGACACGGTAATTCCCGCGCTGCGCATGGCCTCGATCTTGTCTTCCGCGCCACCCTTGCCGCCCGATATGATGGCGCCCGCATGGCCCATGCGGCGCCCCGGGGGAGCGCTGACGCCGGCGATGAAGCCGACGATCGGCTTTTTCACCTTCGACTGCTTGATGAATTCGGCCGCGTCTTCTTCGGCGCTGCCGCCGATCTCGCCGATCATGATGATCGATTCGGTCTCATCGTCGCCAAGGAACATGTCGAGACAATCGATGAAGTTGGTGCCGTTGACCGGATCGCCGCCGATGCCGATGCAACTCGACTGTCCAAGGCCTGCCGCGGTCGTCTGGCCGACCGCCTCGTATGTGAGCGTACCCGAGCGCGAAACGATGCCGACCTTGCCGGGTTTGTGAATATGGCCCGGCATGATGCCGATCTTGCACTGTTCCGGCGTGATGACACCCGGGCAGTTGGGGCCGACAAGCCGGGTCTTTGAGCCCTGCAGGGCACGTTTCACCTTGACCATGTCGAGAACCGGAATGCCCTCGGTGATGCAGACCGCAAGCGGGATCTCCGAGGCAATGGCTTCCAGGATCGCATCGCCGGCGAAGGGCGGCGGCACATAGATCACCGTGGCATTGGCGCCGGTCGCCTCGACCGCCTGGTGCACCGTGTCGAACACGGGCAGGCCGAGATGCTCCGAACCGCCGCGGCCGGGCGTCACGCCGCCCACCATCTTGGTGCCGTACTCGATCGCCTGCTGGGTGTGGAAGGTGCCGGTGTTGCCGGTCATGCCCTGGCAGATGACCTTGGTGTTGCTGTCGACGAGAACTGACATCAGGCGGCCTCCTTCACAGCCGCGGCAATTTTCTTTGCCGCATCGTCGAGATCGTCAGCCGCGATGACGTTAAGCCCGGACTCTTCCAGTATCTTCTTGCCCTTTTCCACATTGGTCCCTTCGAGGCGCACCACCAGGGGAACCTGGAGCCCGACATCCTTGATCGCGGCAACCACCCCTTCGGCGATGACGTCGCACTTCATGATGCCGCCGAAGATGTTGACCAGTATGCCCGAGACACTGGGATCGGAGGTGATGATCTTGAATGCGGCGGTTACTTTTTCGGTCGTCGCGCCGCCGCCCACATCGAGGAAGTTGGCCGGTTCTTCGCCGTAAAGCTTGATGATGTCCATCGTCGCCATGGCAAGGCCAGCGCCGTTGACCATGCAGCCGATGGTGCCGTCGAGCGCGATGTAGGAAAGATCGTATTTCGACGCTTCGATCTCCTTTTCGTCCTCTTCGGTGAGATCGCGCAGCTCCATGATGTCCTTGTGCCGCTCGACCGCGTTGTCGTCGAAATTCACCTTGGCATCGAGGCAGACCACATCTCCGCCCTCGGTCACCACCAGGGGATTGATTTCGAGCAGGCTCATGTCCTTGGCGACGAAGGCGTCATAGAGGTTGGAGATCAGCTTGACGCATTGCTTGACCTGATCGCCTTCAAGCTTGAGGGCGAAGGCGATGTCGCGCCCCACATAGGGGCTGCAGCCGGCCGCCGGGTCGACCGAGATCGTCAGGATCTTTTCCGGCGTGTCATGGGCGACCTGTTCGATGTCCATGCCGCCCTCGGTCGAGGCGATGAACGATATGCGCGACGTTTCGCGGTCCACCAGGCACGAGAGGTAAAGCTCGCGGGCGATTGCCGAACCGTCCTCGATGTAGATCCGGTTGACCTTTTTGCCTTCGGCGCCGGTCTGTGGCGTGATCAGCTGCATGCCGAGGATGTTCTCGGATTCCGTCTTGACGTCGTCGATCGACTTCACCACCTTGACGCCGCCGCCCTTGCCGCGGCCGCCGGCATGGATCTGCGCCTTGACCACCCAGACCGGGCCGCCCAGTTCTTCCGCCGCCTTGACGGCTTCGTCGACTGAAAAGGCGGCGTGCCCGCGCGGGGTCGGAACGCCGAATTCGCGCAACACGGCTTTCGCCTGATATTCGTGAATGTTCATGGGATAGCCTTAGAAATAAATGGAATACGCCGCACCGGCTGGTTTCCCCCCTGCCACATGAAAGCCAATCCCTTATAACACTGTTCGAAGCCCCTGCAACCGTCTGACCGGACCTGTGGGCCACGCCGCTCAAAAATAGCCGTTGAAGGCGATTGAAATGCGTGCGCCGCCGCCGCGAAACGGGATTACGGCGTGCTCGTAATAGGACGGGAACAGCAGCATAAGCCCGGGTTTCGGATCGACGATGATCTCGGTCAGCTGATTTTCGTGGCGGTTCATATGCGCCCGCGGACGCGGATCGCAAAACATGATCGATCCCTGCGGATCATCCAGCGAGTGGGTTTTCTCCCAGCCCGGCACCGAAACGTAATAGACGCCGCTGACCCGCGCGTCGGGATGCACATGCTGAAAGTTGGAATCGCCCTTGCGCATCACGATGCCCCAGCCCCAGACGCGCATTTTGAGGTTGGATGGCGGCTCCGAACAGGTCTCCTGGATATAGGCGCTCGTGAAATCGACAACCGCTTCCTGGACCAGCGTCCGAAACGCCGCGATTTCCGGTTCCGGCCGTTCAAACAGCTTTGTGTCCGAATGATAGCCGCCAACGTTGGTGGTGCCGGAAACCTTGTTGCGGTCGTTCTTCTCCATGCCGAGAAGCAGCTTCGACAGGGCCCGGTTCAGATCATCTGCCCCGTCATACTCGCGCTGCATCATCGGCGTCGCGAAATGCAGCGCCAGATCGTTTGCCTTTACGGTCGGCTGCATGCCCAGGCAACCCCGGCCCGGCCTGCGGTCACGACCCTCCGAGCGCGGGCGCAATCTGACGGCACGCCTTGACCAGCGATTCCACAGCCTTGACCGACTTGCGGAACTCGACCTTCTCGTCGCGCTCCAGCTTGATCTCGACCACTTTTTCGATACCGCCCGCACCGATCACAGCCGGCACACCCACATAGAGGCCCTTGACGCCGTACTGACCATTGAGATAGGCGGCGCAGGGCAGCACACGCTTCTTGTCCTTGAGGTAGGATTCCGCCATGGCGATCGCCGAGCTGGCCGGCGCGTAATAGGCCGAGCCCGACTTGAGCAGGCCGACGATTTCCGCCCCGCCGTCGCGCGTCCGCTCGACAATCTTTTCGACCCGCTTGTCGGTCGACCAGCGCATCTTGACCAGATCCGGGATCGGAATGCCCGCCACCGTCGAATAGCGCACCAGCGGCACCATTGTGTCGCCATGGCCGCCCAGCACGAAGGCCGTCACATCTTCCACCGAGACGCCGAACTCTTCCGACAGAAAATACCGGAAGCGCGCCGAATCGAGCACCCCCGCCATGCCGGCGACCATGTTGGCCGGCAGGCCGCAGGACTTCTGCAACGCCCACACCATGGCGTCGAGCGGATTGGTGATGCAGATGACGAAGGCCTTCGGGGCATATTTCTTGATGCCGGCCCCGACCTGCTCCATCACCTTGAGATTGATTTCAAGCAGATCGTCGCGGCTCATGCCCGGCTTGCGCGCCACCCCCGCGGTGACGATGACAACGTCGGCCCCCTCGATCGAGGAATACTGGTTGGTGCCCGACATGGCCGCGTCGAATCCTTCGACCGGGGACGACTCGGCAATGTCGAGCGACTTGCCCTGTGGCAGTCCGTCAACGATGTCGAACAAGACGACATCCCCGAGTTCCTTGAGGCCTGCGAGATGTGCCAGCGTACCACCGATCATTCCACCGCCGATCAGAGCGATCTTGTTGCGTGCCATAGGTCAGTATTCCTGTCTGCAAAGTGATGGGTCGTCGAAAAGAGATCATAGACAAAGACCGGCGCTTGAACAGCCGTTTGCTGACACGCACCACGTACTGCGTGATGCATGTGGACACAGTGTCCGTCTTCAGAAACGAAGGAGGCCTCGGCGCGGTAAAAACGGGTCATTGTCCCTGAGCCCATAAGTCAGGCCGGGTGTATCGCGAATGGCGGTGCCACGCAAGGCCGCCGGAACCGAATCCATGCGGCATTGCAGGCCCGCCCGCGGGCGTCACAAGTCACGCTCCGGCCGGTCGGCTAAACGCCGAAAAGACCTCTTGAATCGACCAGAAGGGCTCCTTTATCTCACATGGTAGGAAATATTAATTTGTATAATCATGTAATTCTAAGTATCGGACTCCGTATAAGGACTATTCATGCAATTGTCATATATTACAAATATGTGACACTCAAATTACGCTTCTGTTACATTTTGTGACTTCCACGCCACAACCCCTCACAAACGCTCTTCGACGGCGATTCTGTAATAGAACCGTCGTGCTCTCCCCGATATAGGGGGCCCTACGGAATTCGCTCCGTAGGGTCTTAAACACACGCGTAACCTTAAGAATGAAGGGGAGAACCAATGCGCGCCAAATCCCTATTGATGTCGACGGCACTTGTCGGTGTTGTCGCCATGGCGGGGGCCAGCCAGGCTCACGCCGCAGACAAGGATCCAATTGACGAATGCCGCGAAGACATCGCCCTGAAGATCAGCGGCCAGGTCAACCGGGCCTTTCTTTATGCCGACAACGGCGTCGTCGACGACTTCTTCCATGTCGACAATGACAATTCCTCCACCCGCCTGCGCGCCCGAGCCGTCGGTCGCGTCTCGTGCGACTTCAAGGTCGGCGCCCAGATCGAGGTGCAGTTCGAATCGAACTCATCGTCGCAAGTTCGCTTCAAGCAGTCCGGTCAGGCCGGCCCCAACAACTTCACCGAACGCAAGCTTGAAATCTGGTTCGACAGCGAGACCTGGGGACGCCTCTGGCTCGGCCAGGGTGACACCGCCTCCAACGGCACCTCGGAAGTCGATCTCTCCAAGACCGGCGTCATCGGCTACTCAGGCATCGAAGACATGGCCGGCGGCCTCGAGTTCGAGAACGGCGTCCGTATCAGCCAAGCGTTTAACAACTATGACGGCCTGAGCCGCACCGACCGCGTTCGCTACGACACGCCGACAATCGCCGGCTTCAAGCTGTCGACCTCATGGACCGACGACAACGAGTGGGACGTTGCACTGCGGTTTGCCCAGGGCTTCAACGGCCACAAGTTTGCCGCCGCGGTTTCATATGTCGATGGCGAACGCGGCCAGGGCTTTTCATCTGACTACCAGATGAGCGGCTCGGCATCGGTATTGTTCTCCAACGGTTTCAACCTGACCTTCGCGGCCGGCATGCAGGAAGACGAAGGCGCCGGCGCAGCCCAGCGCAACACCCGGTTCCTCTACGGTAAGGTCGGATGGATCTTCGACATCATCGACTGGGGCTTCACGGCAATCGCCGCCGATGTTGCCTACAACAAGAACGAGCGCGCCAGCGGCGACGAAGCCTGGTCCTACGGCATCTATGCTGTTCAGAAGATCGACTGGGTCGGCACCGAACTCTATGCCGGTGTCAGGGTTCACGAACTGGATCACGGGGGCACGGTCACACTGGTTCCCGCTGGTGTGAACTTCCTCAACCAGATCAACGCAACAGCCGATCCGGATAACGTGGTCGCCTTCATGACCGGCGCCCGCATCAAGTTCTGATCGGTCGGTTGACACCATGACGTTCTCCCCGAGCGCGCAAGCATGCAGCCGCCTCCGCAAGGTCCCCCTCGCGGCGGCTGCCTGCCTTGTCCTTGCAGGATGCTCGGGCGGACAGGAATTCGCATATCATCCGGTCGACGAGATCCCGCAGGGAGCCGGACTGGTCACCGATGAAGGCGGCGAGTTCGCGGTCGTGAAGTGGGATCCGAGGGGTCGCTCCAAATCGTCTCCCGAGACCACGGTTTCGGCCCCATCGCCCGATGCTCCCCGGGCGGCAAAATCCACGAGCGGAATCACCGAGGCGGCAACGCCCGAATAGGCAGACGCCGCGCATCATTCCCGAAGTCGTGCGCCTCGGCACTTTTTTGTCTGAAGCGCCTCAAGCTTAGGTGATCATTAACCATAACCCGCCATTCTTGGTAAATGATAAGTTTACGGGTACGGTTAATGAGTCGTTAATAACCAACACGATTGACACCGGATGTAATTCCGCTTCGCCACATAGCTTTAACGTGGGCGTCAATTCCTCAAAACACAGAACAGTACTGCGGCTGGACTGCCGCGCACTCGGTCTGCGTTCGACACATTCCCCTGCCCGAACATTGAAATGGCGTCAGCGCCAACTGCGCAATGGAGTAGGTTATGTCGAAGTCCAGGTTTCTAGCATCCGTCGCTCTTGCAACCGTCATATTCAGCCCGGGCCAGGCCCATGCGGTCGATATGGACCCGGTGGACGAATGCCGCGAGGATATCGCCCTGAAGATCAGCGGCCAGGTCAACCGGGCCTTTCTCTATGCCGACAACGGCGTCGTCGATGACTTCTTCCATGTCGACAATGACAACTCCTCGACCCGCCTGCGCGCCCGCGCCACCGGCCAGGTCGATTGCGATTTCGAGATCGGTGCACAGATCGAAGTGCAGTTTGAATCGAATTCTTCCGCCGACGTCCGCTTCAAACAGTCCGGCCAGGCCAGCGCCAACAACTTCACCGAACGCAAGCTTGAAATCTGGTTCGACAGCGAGGCCTGGGGCACCTTGTGGCTTGGCCAGGGCGACACCGCCTCCAACGGCACATCGGAAGTCGATCTCTCCAAGACCGGCGTCATCGGCTATTCCGGCATTGGCGACATGGCCGGCGGCCTTGAGTTCGAAAACGGTGTGCGCATCAAGAGCGTCTTCGACAATATGGACGGTCTCAGCCGCACCGACCGGGTGCGGTACGACACCCCGACATTCGCCGGCTTTCAAATCTCCGGCTCATGGACCGACGACAATGAGTGGGACGTCGCCCTGCGCTTCGCCCGCGCCTTCGGTGGCCACAAGTTCGCCGCCGCGGCATCTTATGTCGACGGCGAAAGGGGACAGGGCTTCGGCCAGGACTACCAGATTTCCGGCTCCGCCTCTCTTCTGTTCTCCAACGGGTTCAACCTCACATTCGCCGGTGGCATGGAGGAAGACAAGGGCGCCGGGGCCGCCCAGCGCAATGCTCATTTCCTCTACGGCAAGGCCGGGTGGATTTTTGACATCTTCGACTGGGGCTTCACGGCGATTGCAGCGGACATTGCCTATAACGCGAACGTTGCGGCGCGCGGAGACGAGGCCTGGTCCTACGGCGGTTATGTGGTGCAGAAGATCGACTGGGTCGGCACCGAGCTTTATGCCGGCGTCCGCCTGCATCAACTTGATCACGGCGGGGTGGTCACCAGCGCGCCCACGGGGGTCAATTTCCTCAATCAGCTCAACGCCACGTCGGACCCTCGGGACACAATTGCGTTCATGACCGGTGCACGGGTGAAATTCTAGGAAAATCAACGCTCTCGGGGCCCGAAGGAGTGCGAATTTTCGCGCAAATCGGTCTCATCTGTGCTACAAGATCGGTGACTTCGACAGTGCGTCGAGCGTAGGCGGCACTGCTGCAAATCCAGCCCACGGACGGGACCGTACTGAAAATGAAAATCCGCATCTCAACGACCAGATCCGCGTTGCGAAACGGCGCTCTGGCGACCGCATTTGTGTTTGCACTGTCTTCGGCCGCCCTCGCGGAAGAGTTTGAATTCACACCGATCGACGAGATCCCCGAAGGCCAGGGCCTGATCACCGACCAGAGCGGTGAGTTCACCATATTCAAGTGGGACCGCAGAAAGCGGAACAGGTCCGGCAACCAGGACACGTATGAGCAGACCGGGCCGGCACCGGCTCAGACCATCACGTCCACCAGTGGAATCACCGAAGCGGCAACGCCGGAATAGCAGCCGCCTGCCCTTGCACTTCCAACATCGGACCGTGCGGCCCTCAGAACGAGGCCGCGCTATTCAGCCCCATGGCCCAGTGCCATATAGGGGTCCGACTGCATTTCGAACAAGCGCGACACCGTACGGGCGAATTCGAAGGTACCGTCTCCCGCGGGATAGATCGCATCGGGCGCCGCCGCGGCGGAGGCGATGAGCTTGACCTTGTAGTTGTAGAGGCTGTCGATGAGGTTGACGAAGCGGCGCGCCTCGTTGCGTTTTTCCGGGCCCAGAACGGGGATGCGCTCGAGGATCACCGTGTGGAAGTTGTGCGCCACCTTCAGAAAATCGGCGACCCCAAGCGGCCTTTCGCACAGGTCGGCGAAGGAAAAACGCGCTACCCCCTTGGCTGACTGGGGCACTTCGAGCAGCCGCCCCTGCACTTCGAGCGAGGCGGGCTCGCCCCTTTCGGAGTTTGTCAGCCGCGACCAGATGCCCTGGATCTCGGCATCTGTGGATCCTCCCAGAGGGGTGTAGTAGACCGGCGTGCCGTTGAGGTGTTTCAGCCGGTAGTCGGTGTCGCCATCAAGGCTGACCACCTCCATGCGGTCTTTCATCATGGCGATGAACGGCAGGAACAGGGCCCGGTTCAGGCCGCCCTCATAGAGCGTGTCGGGGTGCCGGTTCGAAGTCGCCACGACCACGACACCGCGTTCGAACAACGCCGTGAACAACCGTCCCAGGATCATCGCGTCGGTGATATCGGTGACCTGAAATTCGTCGAAGCACAGCAGCCTACCCTTGCGCACGATATCATCGGCCACCGGAGGGATCGGATCGCCTCCTCCGACGAAGCCTTTCGAGTGCGCCTGGCGCCGCTCGTGGACGCGCGAATGGACGTCCTGCATGAACTCGTGGAAGTGAACACGCTGCTTCGATGCAACGTCGACCTGATGAAAGAACAGATCCATCAGCATGGTCTTGCCGCGCCCGACGCCGCCGTGAATGTAAAGGCCGTTGGGTGCGCGAATACGTGGCGAGAAAAGCGATGCAAGAGCGGACCGCCGGAGCGCCGCCTGGTGTTCTGACAGCTGGTCACCGAGCGTGCCGAACAGGTCCATCACCCGCCGCTGGTTCGGATCAGCCTCGAGATCGCCGGACGCGACCAGGCGCTCGTAGTAGTCTGACAGCACGTTGCCCATCGACCTTGCGGATCGACCATTTCTTATTGCCACGTCGTGTTAACACTCTGTCATCACGGCACAAAGGCATATTTGTGCGCAACCGAAAGAAGTTTCAACACGACGCGGCCAGCCAGGTGGCATGGCGCAATCGTCAGGCGTTGGGATCCGTGTTGACGATGGGCGCTTTCTCATAGCTGTCGCCGGCGGCGACAATGCAGCTGATACCCTCGGGCGTCGTCAGAAGAACGGTCCAGGTACCTGTATCGGCAACGAAAAGCTGCATGAAGCCCTTGTTCGAAACCAGGCCCATGGCGGCGACCTGTTCTTTGTACTTCTTGCCCAAAAAGGCGATGACCTTGTCATGGGTTCCGCATTCGGCGGCCTTCGCCGATTGCGGGAGACCAACACTTGCGGCTGCGAACGCAACGGCCCCAGCCAGTGCGCAGGCGCAGTATTTCATTTTCAGGATATTCATCATTACCTCCATTCACGCTCCAAAGCGCCGCCGGAGGTCTGAAGGATCAGGCGGGCTTTGGAGCAACTATGCCGATGGTGGTGTCCATCGTGTTACTCCCTGCTGACGGCCTTTTGTGTACCAAAGAGTACTGGGGGTATGATTAACGAAATGACAACAACGGTATTGTTCACGCCGTTGTGCCCGAAAAGTTTGCACACGAACGGACGCCCGCCGAAAGCAGGCGCCCAGTCGATAGGGTGCAGACGGAACCGCCGCGCTGCAATCAGTTCATTGTCGGAATAACGAACTCGGCGCCTTCCTTGACGCCCGACGGCCAGCGCGATGTCACCGTCTTGGTGCGGGTGTAGAACCGCACCGAATCGGGCCCGTGCTGATTGAGGTCACCGAAGACCGAACGTTTCCAGCCACCGAAGGTGTGATAGGCGAGCGGCACCGGGATCGGCACATTGACGCCCACCATGCCGATATTGATGCGCGAACAGAAGTCGCGGGCGGTGTCGCCATCGCGGGTGTAGATCGCAACGCCATTGCCATATTCATGGCTCATCGGCAGCTCGATGGCCGCTTCGTAGTCGGCCGCCCGCACCACCGAGAGCACCGGTCCGAAGATCTCTTCCTTGTAGATGCTCATGTCGGCGGTGACATTGTCGAACAGGCAGCCACCCATGAAGTTGCCGCTCTCGTAGCCCTGCATGGTGAAGTCCCGCCCGTCCACCTTGAGCGTGGCCCCTTCCTCGACGCCGCGGTCCACGTATCCCTTGACCCTCTGGAGCGCCTCGGCGGTGACCAGGGGTCCGTAATCCGCCTCACGGTCCGTCGAAAGGCCCACTTTCAGGGATTCGACACGCGGGATCAGCTTCTCGACCAACGCGTCGGCGGTCTTCTCTCCAACCGGCACGGCCACCGAAATGGCCATGCAGCGCTCGCCCGCCGAACCGTATCCGGCCCCGATCAGGGCATCGGCCGCCTGGTCGAGATCCGCATCCGGCATCACGATCATGTGGTTCTTGGCGCCGCCGAAGCACTGCACCCGTTTGCCCGTGGAAGTGCCACGGGTATAGACATATTCTGCGATCGCGGTTGAGCCGACGAAGCCGATGGCCTGAATCACGGGATCATCGAGAATGGCGTCGACCGCCTCCTTGTCGCCATTGACGACATTGAGCACGCCGGCCGGCAGCCCGGCCTCGACCATCAGCTCGGCCAGCCGCATGGGAACCGAGGGATCGCGCTCCGAAGGCTTCAGGATAAAGGCATTGCCGCAGGCGATCGCCGGCGCGAATTTCCACATCGGGATCATCGCCGGGAAGTTGAACGGTGTAATTCCGGCAACGACCCCCAGCGGCTGGCGCAGGGAATACATGTCGATACCGGGGCCGGCGCCGTCGGTGAACTCGCCCTTGAGCAGATGTGGAATGCCGCAGGCGAACTCGCACACCTCGACGCCGCGCTGGATGTCGCCGTGGGCGTCCGGCACCGTCTTGCCGTGCTCCATGGAGAGCATCTCGGCCAGCTCTTCCTTCTCCCGGGCAACCAGTTCAAGGAACTTAAAAAACACCCGGGCGCGTACCTGCGGGTTTTTCGCCGCCCAGCCGACCTGCGCCTCTCGGGCATTTGCCACCGCTTCGCGCATTTCGTCCGCGCTGGCCAGGGCCACCTTGGCCTGTACTTCGCCCGTATTGGGATTGAAGACGTCGCCAAACCGGCCGCTCTTGCCGTCAACCCGCTTGCCGCCGATGAAATGTCCAATTTCCTTCGCCATGGTTCCCTGTCCATTCGATTATCTGGAGGATCGATTTGGACGCGAACCTACCGGCGATTGGTGCAGGCGGCAAGAATCAAAAAAGCGGCTCGACCAACCTCTCGGTCAATCTTATGCGTCGAGGGCAATCACCTCGCCGCGGGCCGCGTGCTCCATCAGCACGCCGAGCGGGGGCTCTGCCAGCAGGAGCGCGTCGATATGCTGGCGCAGCTCGGCGAAGCACTCCAGGTAAGCCGCCCGATGGCGTCCGAACGAACCGGCGGCCGCGACAGGGTCGGGCACCGTCATGTAGCGCAAGACAGGCTGTCCCGGCCAGCGTGGCGCGGTGAGTTGCGCGGCCTGCTCGCAGACGGTCACGATCAGATCCATCCTGGGCGCCACGGTGAGCGCGAAGACTTCCCACGACTTGCTCGACAAGGTGCGCCCGCGAACGCCGACGTCGCGCAGGGTCTGAAGCGCCATCGGATCGACATGGCCGGCAGGCTGCGCACCGGCGCTGAAGGCGCGGTAAAGGCCGCGGCCGGCATAGTTCATGTAAGCTTCCGCCATAATCGAGCGAGCGGTGTTTCCGGTTCCCAGAAAAAGCACATTCTTCATCGTCATGAGCGCGTCTCCGCCTCCTGTTCAAACGGGGTGTGCGGGCCACCTTTGCGGCGGCTCCTGAATACATTTTGAAGTCGCTGAACACCTAAGCATCCGATGCTGCAAAACTGTGACAGGAGGGAGGAGTTTTGGTGATATCGGGTGCCGTCGCGCGGCGGACACCTTACCGGTCCGCGACAATTTCCTCGAACGCGGTTGATATCGCTTCGACGATCTTCAGCGCGTCCACGGCACCTCCGCCCTGGCCCTTTTCGAAATCACCTTCGCGCGCCGCCATGACATTGGTGACATGAGCAATGCAGATGATCGCAAACCCCCGCGCTTCGGCCAGGGCATAAAGCGCGGCAGATTCCATTTCCACCGCCGCAAGTCCTTCCTTGCGCCCGCGTGCAAGCATGTTCTCGGTTTCGCGGAACGGCGCATCCGTGGTCCAGGTAGCACCCTTGAATATCACCGGATCGGCATCGGCGATGCGGGCATGGACCCGGTCCAGAAGCACCGCATCGGCCACGGCAAAATCCGAAGGCGGCAAATAATGATAGCTGGTTCCCTCATCGCGCAGAGCGCGTTCCACCAGCACGAAATATGGACGCGGCCCCAGGGGCTCCAGCTCGCCGGAAGACGTTATGCTGACCAGCAGCCGACAGCCGCAGGCAAACATCTGTTCGGCCACCAGAACCGCATAGGGCGCACCCACGGCACATCCCACGATACCGACCTGCCGCCCGGCACTTTCGAATGCCTGCATTTCGGAGTGGTAACAGGCCCACCCCGCGACGTCGGCCGCCCTGCCCTCGGCGCGCAGGTGGCGGACAATGTCTCCGTCCGGATCGAGCAGGCAGAACTCGGGAATGGCCGTCTCGGCAATGTCTTTCTGGCGCCGCGCCTCACGCAACAGCCCCTCCGGCACGAAGGCGGACGCCGCCGTGTAATGCTTGTCACGCAGGATTGGCGGCGGCGCGTCCTGCTGGCGGTCTTGTTTGCGTCGACTTGACATGACCCCATTGCCTAGCATCCCGACCGGTGAAATCAATGCAGTTGTGCGACCGGCCCGACACACCTAGAACAGAACGTCCGATTATCGCGAGTTGCTCACTGCAGGCGCCATCATGAACAACGACGAGAAATTCCAGCGCGAAGCTGGAAAGCGCACGCTGCTGGCCGCCGACACTGCGGCGGTGGAGGACCTGTTTGACCATGCCGTCTGCGAGCTGCGCGACGGAGATGAATTCCTGTCGGGCGATTTCGTCTCCGCCCTGCACCGCCGCGGCGGCATGCGCTGTTTCCAGCTGGCCGTCGAGCACTGCGAAGGCGCTGATCCGATAGAGCGCCAGATCGGCGCCCTGGTCCTCGGTCAGCTCGGCTATGCCGAAGACAAACCGTTTGCGGAAAGATCGTTCGCAACCCTCGAAAAGCTGCTTGTTGACGGCGACGAGGACGTTATCGATTGCGCAGTCACCGCACTCGGCCATCTCCGTGGAGTGGAGTCGATCCTGAAGTTTCCCGAGCTCGCCGCGCATGAAAACGGCGATATCCGGTTCTCGGTCGCGGTTGCCCTCGGCGGCTCTTCGAACCCCGATGCGGTCAGCGCCCTGATCAGGCTGGCCCACGACCCTTCTGCCCTGGTCCGCGACTGGGCAGTGTTCGGTTTGGGCACCCAGAACGATCTGGACACGCCGGAACTCCGCGAGATTCTTCTGGCGTCCCTGACGGACGACGACGAGATCGTGCGCGGCGAAGCATTGGTTGGTCTTGCCAAGCGCGGCGACACCCGCGTGATCCCTTACCTGATCGAGGAAATGAAGGCCGATGAGGTGGACTACCTCGTCATGCAGGCCGCCAGCGCAATCGCCTCACCCGAGCTCATACCGGCCCTTCAGGGATTACGTGGCAAAGACATCATCAAAGAAGACGTTCTCGAAGACGTCATCGTGGACTGCAGCGGCGTCGTCCGGTTGCATGACGACAGATGAACGCGTTCGCCGCCATCACGCCCGTGTCTTCAGGATGCGCTGCCATAAGGTGCCGCCAAACTTGTGACCCAGCACGAAATAGGCGGCGATGACCGCGAACAGAATGAGCGCGGGAACGCCGTCGAGTTCAAAACCTCCGCTCGTGGTATCGCCGGTCAAGTTGGCGATGACGATGCCGCCAATGAGGAACACCGTGAAGAAATCCAGGATGGCTGCCACCACCTTCTTCCACATCGGCGCGCTGGAGCCTGAAGCCATTTTCCCTGCCCTCCCATAGGCGTGCGACGCTCCACTGGCGAGCACGCGGCACGATCAAAACACCGCACACGTACCATTTGGCGCACAGGCCGCGCAATCACTCCGGCAGCGGGTGCCCGGGCATCATGTCATAGGGGTGTTTCCAGCCGGGCAGTTCCTTGATGCGCTGCAGCCACGCATGGATATGGGGATACTGATCCCAGTCGAGGCCGATCTCGTCGTCGAAGAACAGATAACCGCATATGGAGATATCCGCGATTGTCGGCCGGTCGGCCGCCACGAAGTCGCGGCCGTCCATGTGCTGGTTCATCACCGCCAGGGCGCCATGCATGCGTCCGCCGAGAAACTCGGTGACCGGCGTATCGCCGCTCTTCGTGAAGTGGCGCAGAAACCGGTAGGTGCCCGTGTAGCTGGTCAGTTTGTGATTGTCGAACAGGATCCAGCGCAGAATCTCGCGCTCCTCCTCGACGGTCTTGGGCCCATATTGTCCGAGCTCACCCGCCAGATAGGTGAGAATGCTGCCGGACTGCGACAGTTTGAGGTCGCCATGCACCAGCACCGGCACTTCGCCCATGACATTGACGTCGCGACTGTAGTCCTCGGTGCGCGTTTCGCCATTGAAGAAATCGACCCAGCGTGCTTCCCAGTCGGCGCCACAGGAATTCAACATCAAAGCCACCTTGTAGGCGTTGCCCGATTGGGCCATGCAGTAGAGCGTGAAGTCGGCCATGGCGTGCGGTCTTTCTCTTGAGGATTGTGTGGTCCCATGCTTACCAGCGAGAGACCGTATTGCCAATCGGGCGCGGCTCCTCTCACCGAAACGGCCATCGCATATCGATCTCGCAAACCCGCGCGTCGCGCCTTATAGTCGGGCGCATGCGCCGCCGCAGTCTGCGGACGGACGGATCCGTAGGTGAGCACAGATGCAGCATAAGGAGCTTCGCCTGGGCGTCGTTCTGACCGGCGGCGTGTCCCTGGTTGTCTATCTGCACGGCGTCTCCAAGGAGCTGCTCAAGCTGGTGCGCGCATCGCGGGCCTACCATGCGCGCGACGCGACGGACGGCCGGCCCGGCGAGGCCTATTCGGATAGCTGCACCGGCCGGGAAGTGGATACCGAACGGATCTACTTCGATCTTCTGAAAGCACTCGGCAGCCAGATCGACATGCGGGTCATGATCGATGTCATCGCGGGCGCCTCCGCGGGCGGCGTCAACGGCATCGTCCTGGCACGCGCGCTGGCCCACGATCTCGATATCGACAGCCACCGGGCCATGTGGCTGGAGCACGCCGATGCCATCAAGCTGTTGGACGAAGAGGCCGGCCCGATGAGCAAGTTCGCCCTGCGGCCACTGGTCGGCTGGTTGATGCGGGGACGTTTGGGCGAGGTCGCTCCGGAACGCGAAACCCGTGAAAACCTCGCCGCCTTCGTGCGCTCGCGCTGGTTCCGTCCGCCATTTTCAGGGCCGCGCTATTCCACCTGGCTGCTCGAGGCCTTCGACGCAATGGACCGCCATGCGCCACCGGAGGCTTCGCTTCTGCCGGAGGGCCACCCGCTCGACCTCTATGTCAGCGTCACCGACTTTCACGGCCACACCAACCGCATCCCCCTGCATACTCCCGCCGAAATCGCCGAGCGCGACCACCGCCAAGTGCTGCACTTCAGGCACGCCAGTGCGATGGGCGGCGACGCCCGCAACGACTTTGACGGAGACGACGTGCCGGGTCTGGTGTTCGCCGCACGCGCGACATCCTGCTTCCCAGGCGCCTTTCCACCGGCACAGATTGCCGAAATCGACGGCGTTATGGCGCGCAAGAACCGCGTGTGGGGCGGACGCGACGAGTTCGTGCAGCAGCGGCTGGGCGAATTCACGACCGACGGACGCAGGATCGAGGACGTGTTCCTGATCGACGGCAGCGTCGTCAACAACAAGCCATTCGGATCCGCGATCACTGCAATCACCGGCAGACCCGCCTATCGTGCCGTATCGCGCCGTATCCTGTTTATCGATCCCTGTCCGGCCGAGCAGGCCGACGCCGAGGAGAAGGGCGCACCGGGATTCTTCCGCACCATTCTCGCCTCACTTGCGGAAATTCCCCGTAATGAGCCGATCCACGACGATCTCGCCAGGGTCAGCGAGTTCAACCGGGAGACCAATCTCATACGGCGGGTGGTCGATCAGGTGCAGCCTCAGATCGACCCCTTCGTCGACGCGATCCTGCCGCCGCCGGGCGCCGAACTGATGCCGACCGCGACACGGATCGCAGAATGGCGCGGCGCCGCCAACGAACGGGCCGCGGATAGCGCCGGCTATGCCTTCCAGGGTTACTTCCGGCTCAAGATGTTCCGCGTCGCCGACCGCCTGACCGGGCTGGTCGCCGCACTGGCGACACCGGACGCAACATCGCAATCGCGATCACCGGCGGCGGACTGGTTTGCATCTGAGCTGGGTGCGCTCGGCATTCATGGCGCGGATGGATCGCAGGACGAGCCTGCAAGTGCGCGTGAAATCGAGTTCCTGAAAACCTTCGACGTCGACTTTCGCGTTCGGCGGCTGCGCTTCGTTATTCGCCGGCTCAACCAGCTATACGCACTGGCGCGCCGGGACCGGGACGTCGAGAACCAGACCGAGCGGCTCGACGAACTCAAGACCACACTTTACGGACTTATCGAGGACGCTCAGAAAAAATGGCGCAGGGAGTTTTTCAGCGCCGAATGCTCCAAGCTGGTCAGAACCGCGTTTGCCGACTCCGCACGCGGCAAAGCGGCGATCGCACCTGTGCTGACCGGGCTTGGCGAGGCCATGGGCCTGGTGCGGCTCGACGAGGCGATCGACGAAGTCTTCGCCGTGATGGTGCTCAACTACATTCCGGCCAGCCTCAGGCGCGACCTGTTCTCCGCTTATCTCGGATTTTCCTTTTTCGACGTCATGATCTTTCCCATGGCACAGCAGGAAGGGTTCGCGGAACTGGAGGAAATCCTCATCGACCGGATCAGCCCGGCGGACGCCGTGGCGATCCGCCCGGGCGGCGCGGCTCAGACACTGCGCGGAACGGCCATGCGCAAATTTGCCGGCTTCTTCAACCGCGCCTATCGCGAAAACGATTATCTGTGGGGCCGCCTCAACGCGGCCGACCGGCTGGTCGACATCCTGCTCGGCGCGGTGGAGGAAAGCGAACTTGCCCACGGTATCGACGCGGCCGCCTTCAAGCAGCGTCTGTTCACGGCGATCCTCGATGCGGAAGAACCGTTCCTGACCGCCGACGAGGGACTCATTGCGGGATTACGCAGGGAAATAGCGGGGCGAGATTAACCTCCGAGGAACAACCGTCCCACATCCGGATCTTCCAGGAGATCGTTGCCCCTGCCCGCCTTGACCACCTGGCCCGAGACCAGCACGTAGCCGATATCGGCAAACTCGAGCCCTTTCTTGGCGTTCTGTTCGACCATTATGATGGTTTTGCCTTCGGTGTGCTGCAGGTCGCCCAGAATCTCGAACACCATGTCGATGTAACGCGGCTCGAGGCCGATGGAGGGCTCGTCGACAAGCAGCACTTCCGGCTCCATGACCAGGGCCCTGGAAATCTCAAGCAGCCGGCGTTCACCGCCCGACAGCACCTTGGCCTGTTGCCGGCGCCGCTCGGCGAGGCGCGGATACTTCTCGAACACCCTCTCCGCCACCTCCTTGGCAGCGGTGGTCTGCGCCTTCAGGAACCCGCCCATCCACAGGTTCTCTTCCACCGTCATGTCCGGAAAAACCGAATTGTCCTGCAGGATATAGGCGATCCCGGAAGAGCTCAGTTTCTGGCTGGGGGTCAGCGCGGTGACGTCCGTGCCGCCGACGACGATGCTCCCGCCCGTGATGTTGGTGAAGCCAAAGACCGAGTGCAATACGGTCGACTTGCCGGCCCCGTTGGGGCCGATCAGGCACAGGGACTGACCCTTGCCGACCCGCAGAGCAAACCCGTGCAGGATCTCCATGCGCCCGTAGCCGGCGCGCAGATCGTCGATCGCAACGAAAGCGTCACCGCTCAGCAATGCGTCCAGCGCCTCCAGCGGTGGGGCTTCGGTGGCGATGCGCTCCGCCTCGCGCGCGATATCGTCGACCGACAGCACCGCGTCGACCGAGCCCTCGCCATAGCCGGATGTCTTCGGATTGGCCGGTTTGCGCGCCATCAATGAGCCCCCAGATAGGCGTCGATCACGCTCTGGTTGGAGCGGATCTCGTCCGGCGTTCCTTCGGCCAGCAGCTCACCATGGGCGAGGCAATAGATGTGTTCGGCAAGCCCCATGATGACCCGCATATTGTGTTCGATGACAAAAAGGGTGATGCCGAACTCCGCGTTGGCGCGCTTCAGGCGGTTGATCAGTCCGTTGATCAGTGTCGGGTTGATGCCGGCGGTCGGTTCGTCCAGCATCAGCATGTCCGGATCGTTCATCAGCGCCATGGCGAACTCCAGCAGCTTTTGCTGGCCGAAGGACAGATCCCCCGCCAGGAGCTGGCGCTTCTGGTAAAGCCCGACGAACTCGAGCAGCTCTTCGGCCCGCTCGATGCCGGCGCCGCGCTGCCGTTCGAACAGGCTGGAGAACGCCGTGTTGCGCACCGAACGCGAAATCAGCATGTTCTGTACGCAGGTCATGCCGCCATAGATCCGGGTCTGCTGGAAGGTGCGGATAATCCCGCGCCGCGCGATCTGCGGCACCCGCAGCTTGGAGATCTCGTCGCCCTTGAAACGGATTGAGCCGCCGTCGATCGGATGGTAGCCGACAATCGACGAAAACAGGGTGGTCTTGCCCGACCCGTTCGGGCCGATCAGGCCGACGATCTTGCCGGCCTCCACATCGAGCGAGATCGACTGGTTGGCAACCACTCCGCCGAAGTGCTTGCTGACCCCCTCCACCTCAAGCATCGCCGCCATCAGCTCTGCTCCTCGCGCGCCAGAGCGTCATCGACCCGGTGGCCGAAGCGCTCGGGAAACCGTTCGCGCAGGAAGCCCATGATGCCTTCCGGAAAGAACACCACGATGAGCACGATAAGAAGCCCCAGCGCGACGCGCTGCCAGCCGAGCAGGAAGGTCCAGAAAAGCTCTTTGGTGATCTGGAACACGATCGCACCGATGATCGGACCCCACAGTGTGCCCTTGCCGCCGAGGATCGCCATCAGGACCATCCAGATGCCGATCGTGGCGCCCGAAAAGGCGACGTCGATGGGGTCGATGAAGGTCTTGAGATTGCCGTAGAGCCCGCCGGCGACGCCTAAGAAACAGGCAGCGATCACCCATCCCGTAACCTTGATGCGGGTGGTGTAAAGGCCCATGGCCTCGGCTTTTTCCTCATCGTCCCTTATGGCGTTCATGGCAAGCCCGAAGCGGGTGGACAGCAGCCAGCCTATGGTGAGAAACGTCGCCGCCGCGAGGCCGAAGGAGAGGTAGTAGTAGAGCTTGCCCACATCGCCCAAAACCCGCGGCGCTTCCGGGGTGGTCATCCCCGATCCGCCGCCGAGCCAGTCGACGCCGGCGGCAATCTCGCCCGCCGCAATGCCGAGCCCGAGGGTGCA
>JAJFHL010000018.1 GCA_021775615.1 Hyphomicrobiales bacterium | reverse complement strand
ATCCCCCCGCGCTACGAACGCGGAGCAGGGTAATCGGAAGGAAGATGCAGGTTCGAGTCCTGTCAGAGGCTCCAGCCGCGCGTAACCGCAACGGGCTTCTACCCTGGTAAGCGTAACGGAGTTGAAAATGCAGGTTCGAATACTGCCGCGCGGTCCAATCCTGGGTCAGGAGAACTGGTTGCACGCTGCACTGTGACTGCGGAGGACGAGGTTCGATTCCCCGGCCCAGGACCAGACATCAGATTTCGAGCGGATGTTCCTCGATCACCACATGGCTGGCGTAGAAGGCGATGTGGTCCTTGAACTCGGCGGCGCAGTCGAGGGCGTCTTCGTAGCTCCAGGCAATCTCGGGCTGTTCGACGCTGCCGTCCTCGCCGAGAAGATCGAAGTACGAAGCGTGACCCTTGATCGGGCAGTAGGTCCGGTCCTTCTCTGCCGGTGCCAGGGCGGCCTTGACGTCCGACCGCGGCAGATAGAGAACCGGATCGTAGATGTCGCGGCCGGCTTCGATCACCCTGAGGGCCGCCGCGGACTCCGCCAGCACCTTGCCGTGGCGCAGGATGCGGACCCGGCGTCCGGCCGGCTTGATGCGCATGAAGTGGCGCGGTTCCTTGGGGTTGTGGATGGTTTCAGTGGCGAGCGTCACCTGGCTGCGCGGATTGGTTTCGGTCATGGGTGCGTCCCTTCTTTTTGTTTGAGGTGGTTCCGTTACTGGCCACCGCCGTCGAACCCGCCGACGTCAATGCTTGAGGTCTCGCCACTTTCAGCGCCCTGCCCGCCCGGGGCGAGAAGGCCCGACAGGAACACTGTGGCGAATACCGTTCCGAGTATGCCGGTCTGTGCGTCGTTTGCGGGCTTGCGCGGCTGGCGACCGGACATGACCGACAGGATCAGCAGGGCGCCGAAAACCGGCACAAGCCAGATGATGACAATCTGCCAGGTCTTTTGCTGGCGGTCATAGGCATGCGACCGGACGAGATGATACGTGGCGGCGCAGTTCAGCCAAAGAGCGAACGCCAGGGTGCCATACAGGAAATAGGTCATCGAGCAAGAATAGCCGTGCGGCAACATCCGGTCGAGTCCGGCGCGGCGTGGTCCGACACCTCGCGACGGAGTGCGAAACCGTCTGCGACCATCCCAAAGTGCGGTGCGACAGAAAGGGTAGGCTGGGCACGAGTGAGCCCAAGTGTCTGTAAAACACCCGCCTATGCGCTGTGGAGGTGCGAATTCCTCCCCTGCCCACCAATCTCCCAGAACATGCAGCAACGCCTCTGCGCCTAGACGAACGGCTCGGCGGGACTCTCTCGTTTTGAGGCCAGAAAGTCGATGAAGAGGCGCAACAGTTCAAGCCGCCGGTTCTGCTCCGGATAATAGAGATGGTACGCGGACAATTTCGCCACGTATGGATCGAGAACCGTTTCCAGTGCACCGGATCGAAGATCATTCTCAATGACCGCCCGCAGTGACCACCCGATCCCATGACCGTCACGCACGGCTTTGGTAACAGATTGCATGCTGTCGAAAATGAGCCGCGTGGGTGGGTCGACGGTCTTGACCTGTCCGTCTTCGGCGAATTGCCAGTCCCAGATTCGCTTGGCGGTGACGGATTTGTAGCGAACGCACTTGTGGCTCAAAAGATCGCGCGGATGCTGCGGCCGCCCATGGGCCGCGAGATAGGACGGCGCCGCGGAATAGCAAGGAACGAGCGGCTCGGTCAGGCGCACCGCGACCATGCCCGCAGTCAGCCGGCCCTGCAGGCGGATCCCTGCGTGAAACCCGTCTCTGACAATATCGACGAGGCCTTCGTTGATGGACATATCCAGACACACATGCGGATACTGCGCCTGAAAATCTGAAAGTACCGGTGCAATGATCAGCTTGTAGGCGCTTCTTGGCATGGTTAGCCGCAGGGTGCCGGTGGTGGACTTGCCGATGGCCCGGGTGCCTTCAACCGCATCAACGATTTGCTTGAATGCGGGCGCGGCCCCTGCAAGCAACGTACGCCCCGCATCGGTGAGTTCGATCGACCGGGTCGTGCGCACCAGAAGATCAACGCCGATCCTGCGTTCGAGCGCTTTGAGCTGATGGCTGACGGCCGGCGCTCCGACGCCAAGCGACCGGGCCGCGGCACGCAGCGACCCCTCCTGGACAATTGCCAGAAACACTTCAATTCCACTGACCGGTGTACGCGCCATTATTCGAATTTTCACAGCAAAATGGTGCAAGCTCAATATCTTTTTAAACAATGTGCACCCCGCTACGATAGCGGAGCCATGCGGTTGAGGGCCTGTCACGGCTGTGGTTGCACAGGCCACACGTAAGAACGGTCACTGGGGACAGGCGATGGCGGACAGGGGACAAGCGAGGCCCGATCAAACGGCTCAAGGTGTCGTGATCATCCTGGCGTCGGTCCTGACGATGGCCTTCGCGGATGCCGTGGTGAAGCTCGTCAGTGCGAACATAACGGTGTGGCAGGTCTTTGCCGCGCGCTCGGCTGTCGCCATCCCGATCATCATTGCGGTGTTGCTCGCAACCGGCGTCGGTCTGAGGCCACGGTCACCGAAGTGGGCCCTTGTTCGCAGCGTCCTCCTGCTCCTCACATGGCTCGCCTTTTACGCCGCGCTTCCCGTGCTCAGCCTGTCCGTGGCGGCGGTCGCGGTCTACACCAACCCGATCATGATTGCCCTGCTCTCGGCTGTGCTGATCGGCGAGCCGGTGACCGGCCGCCAATGGGGCGGTGTCCTGCTCGGCTTTCTCGGCGTCATCGCCATCTTGAAGCCCGGCACCGATGCCTTTTCGTGGTTCACGCTACTGCCGCTGCTGGGCGCCGCATTCTATGCGCTCGCCATGGTTCTCACCCGCAGCAAATGCCGGGACGAGGCGCCCCTGACACTGGCCCTCGCCCTGCATACCTCGTTTCTCGTTGCCGGCCTGATCGCCACGGGCCTGCTCGCTCTCATTGGCCTTGGAACCGATACGAAGGCGGCATTCCCGTTCCTGCTCGGAGATTGGGCGCTGATGGGAGTGCGGGAGTGGGGATTGATGGCGCTCCTCGGCGCGCTCTCGGCGGCTTACTTCGTCGGCGTCGCGCGCGCCTACCAAATTGCCGCGCCGCCGATCATTGCCACCTTCGACTATGCCTATCTGGTGTCGGCCGCCATGTGGGGCTTCGTATTCTTCTCCGAGACGCCCGATCTGCTGACCATCGCCGGAATGATCCTCATCACGGCGGCCGGCCTGCTCGTGGCGGCGCGATCCTCGAAAAGTGGGCCGGTCGAAGAAGCCGGTTCCGCGTAAGCGATGTCATGAAGCAGAGAACCGCGCTGCAACCTCCTCGCCGCTATTCCAGCCCACGCCAGAAATCCTTACGGTATTCGGCTTCGGTCATCACGTCGCCGGCCTTGTCGACGTCGTCGCGGTCCTTTTCGGGCAATGCCTCGCGCAGGAAGTCGACCCGCTTCCAGTCCGGCACCGGCGCCTGCGCCCTCTCGTCGGGAATGTATTCCGACGGCGCCAGCTTGTCGTATTTGTGGATGTAGCGGCCGCAGTTGGTGAAGATGTTTTCCAGGGCGACGCGGACGATCAGGTGGGCGCCCGGGTAGTCGGCTATCAGAGGGTCGTCGAGCGACACCGTGCCGGTGCCATGCAGTCTCAGCCGCCGTGGGCGCTCGAAGTCGATGAACAGCATGCCGAGCCTGGCGCTTTCGGCGATGTTGCCCACGGAATAGAACATGCCGTTGCCGTCATAAGACGGGAAGGCAAGGGTGTTGTCGTCGACCACCTCTACAAAGCCCTTGGGCCCGCCCTTGTAGGAGACACTCGGCCAGCCGTTGTGATCGACCGTGGAGAGAAAGAACATGTCGCCCGCCGCGATGAACCGCTTGTCGGTCTCGCTGAGGGCGGTGCGCATCACCCGGTCCTTCAGCGTGTCGGCCAGCCGGCGGCTGTCAAAGCTGTCCTGAAGCGCCCGGTGCGCCTCGCCGTAAAACTCGGTCATGGCAATGCCCTTCCTCGGTTCCATGGAGCAGTCTAGAGCGGGATCAGGAAAAGTGGATACCGGTTTTCCGTCCGATCCCGCTGCAGCATGTGAACTGGGTGATTGCTCGAAACCGATAAACGGTGCTTCCGCATTCTTGCCGGACATCGGGAATGTGTGGTTTCCTCGCTCATATGAACACATCGCATACTAGGAGTGCCGTCCGCATCGCCCTCGCCCTGGCGTACGGTCTGTACGTCGTGCCGACCGGGCGTGCCGACGACCGATCAAACCAAACCGGGCCGGCAGAGATTGCCCGAGCGGAGATTGCGAACCCGGCAGGGGCCCGTCCGGCTCGGTACCGTCAGCCAGTCGCGCTGGAACTGGTGCTCGCCGTCGACACGTCGGTGAGCGTCAGCACCGGCGAGTTCGCCCTGCAGATGCTGGGGCTGGCGAATGCCTTTCGCGACCCCAGCGTACTTGCCGCGATCCGGGGGGCCGGCGAAAACGGCATCGCCGTTGTCCTGATGCAGTGGGGTGTCGGCCTGCAGCAGCGCATCGCGGTGAACTGGACACACGTTCGCGATGCCGCATCGGCCGAGCGTTTTGCCCATGCCATCGAAACCAGCCCGAGACATTTCGTCGGTAATGGCACCGCCATATCGCGCGCCTTGAAGATGGCGTTCACCCTGTTCGAGGAGAACGGGTTTCGCGGGACCCGCCGGGTGATCGATGTGTCCGGGGACGGGCGCAACAATTCAGGGTCACAGCCGGGCGCCATGCGCGATCTGATCGTCGCGCAGGGGGTGGTGATCAACGGCCTCGCAATTCTCGATGGCGACCGCGCCCTTGGCCGCTATTTCCGCTCCAATGTCACCGGCGGCCAAGGGTCCTTCGTCATGACCGCCAACACCTTTGCTGACTACGCCGCCGCCATCCGTCGAAAGCTCTTGCGCGAAATCTCATTGCCGGTGGCGATGGCGCCGTAGGCAAGCCGACCCCACCGGCTCAGTCTGGCGCAGGCGTCTTGTAACCTTTCGGCTGCACACGCATCATGATTGTGGAACCGTTTGAAGGAGAAAGACCATGACCAGCCGTTTCGACGTTGTCATTATCGGAGGCGGCAATGCCGGCTTTGGCGTTTCCGCCATTGCACACGACGCGGGAAAGAGCATCGCATTCATCGAGATGCTGGATTTCGGCGGAACCTGCCCGAACCGTGGCTGCACGCCGAAAAAGGTCCTTGTCGCCGCGGCCCATGCATTGCACGAGATCGAACTCGCACCGGTCCACGGCATAGAGGTGGGCAAGCCGAAGCTCGATTGGGGCAAACTGATCGACCGCGAAAAGGACCTGATCGCGGCGATACCTGAGAACATGCATGACGTGGCGGAGAAGCGCGGCACGGTTTTCCGTGGCCGTGCGAAGTTCACCGGTCCCAACCAGGTCGACGTTGACGGTACGGTTATCGAGGGTGACAACATCGTCATCGCCACCGGCTCGAAGCCAAGGCCTCTGCCGATTCCCGGTGCGGAACTCATGATCACGTCCGACGATGTGCTGTCCGAACGCCGCCAGCCTGACGAGGTGGTCTTTATCGGCGGCGGTGTCATTGCCATGGAATTCAGCCATGTCTACGCCCGTGCCGGCACCAGGGTGACGATACTGGAAGCGCTGCCGCAACTTCTGCCACGCATGGACGCAGATGCGGTCGCGGCGATCCGGGGCGAAACCGAGCGGCTCGGCGTCACGGTCAAGACCGGCGTGACGGTCCAGGAAATCGCCAAGTCGAACGGCAAGCTCAAAGTGTCTTACCAGCACGACGGGGGTGACCAGGAAACCGTTGCGGACAGAGTGGTCAACGGCGCTGGACGGATCGCCAATGTGGACGGTCTCGATCTCGATGCCGGCAATGTCAAACATGACGGCATTCGCGTTGAAGTGGACGAGTATCTTCGTTCGACGTCGAACCCATCTGTCTGGGTTGCCGGCGACGCACTGGTTCACTCCGCGCAGCTTTCGCCGGTCGCAACCTACGAAGGGCGTATCGTCGGTCACAACATCGTCAACGGCCCCACCGAGAAACCCGACTATGCGGCAAACCCGAGCGCCGTCTACACGGTTCCGGCGTTGAGCACGGTCGGCCTGACCGAGAAGGAAGCCGGCGAACAGGGGCTGAAGGTCAAGGTCACCACGTCGGACATGGCCGGCTGGTTCTCCACCAGGACCTACGCAGAGACGGTCGCCTGGTCAAAGGTGCTGGTCGACGAGGCGAGCGACAAGATCGTCGGCGCCCATATGGTCGGCCACCAGGGCGAGGAATTGATCCACCTCTTCGCGCTTGCCATGCGCCACGGCATAGCGGCAAGCGATCTGAAGGCGTCGCCGTTCGCGTTTCCGACGTTCTCTGCCGATATGAAAAGCCTGATTTAGGGGGTTATGCGGTAAATCTGCACCGGCCCACTCCTGACGCTCAACCGCCTTCCATATGGGGCAGGACGTAGACTTCGCTTCCCGGCGGGATCTCGGCGAACCAGTTGTCCTGGTGGATCTCGCCGTCAATGGAGACGGCGACGCCCTTTTCGATGACCGGCGCCAGGCCGGGATGGGCTTCGGAAAGACGGTTCAGCAACTGGCGGATGTTGGCGGCCTCGACCTCGACCGTGTCGACGCCGCCGACGGCGGCTTTGAGAGATCCCCAGAGGCCGACCTGGACCATGGCCTACTCTGCCGCGATCGACGGGCGCGTGTCGTCAATCGCCCTCAACACCTTGGGCGGCGACATGGGCAATTCGGTCATGCGCACGCCGGCTGCCGCCGACAGGGCATTGGCGACCGCCGCCATGGGCGGCACGATGCCGGTCTCGCCGACGCCGCGCACCCCATAGGGGTGGCCCGGGTTCGGCACCTCGACGATCACCGTGTCGATCATCGGCAGGTCGGAACAGACCGGCACACGGTAGTCGAGGAAACCGGCGTTCTGCATCTTGCCGTCGGGGCCGTAGACATATTCCTCGTTGAGCGCCCAGCCGACGCCCTGGACGGCGCCGCCCTGGAACTGGCCTTCGACGTAAGACGGGTGGATCGCCTTGCCGGCGTCCTGAACGGCGGTGAAGCGCTTGACCTCGACGCGTCCGGTTTCGGGATCGACTTCCACATCGACGATATGGGTGGCGAAACTGGCGCCGGCGCCGGCCGGGTTCTTCTCGAAATGGCCCGAAATGGGACCGCCGGTCTTCTCGGCGATCTTGGCGATGTCGGCGAGCGACATGGGCTCGAAGTCGCCGGCATTGGCCCCGGCAGGCTTGGCATGGCCGTCCTCCCAGGTCACGGCTTCTTCGGAAATCTCCCAGATCATCGCGGCGCGGGCGCACATTTCCGTCTTGGCGTTGCGGGCCGCTTCGATTGTGGCAAGGCCTGAAGCGAAGGTCACCCGGCTGCCGTGGCTGGTCTCGTTGAGGCCGAGCGAAGCGGTGTCGGCGACAATGCAATTGACCTTGTCATAGGGGATGCCGAGCTCTTCGGCCGCCATAAGCGTCATTGAGGCGCGCGAGCCGCCGATATCGGGTGTGCCGACCACCAGCGCGACGGTGCCGTCGGGATGGATGTTGAGGGAGACGGACGTGGCGCCGCCGAAGTTGAACCAGTAACCGGACGCCACGCCGCGACCCTGATTGGGGCCGAGCGGAGCGGAATAGTGCTCATGGGCCTTTGCGGCTTCGAGGGTCTCGATCAGGCCGATCCGCGGGAAGGTCGGGCCGTAGGACGACTTGTCACCTTCCTGGGCCGCGTTCTTGAGGCGGAATTCGATCGGATCGATGCCGAGCTTGACGGCGAGCTCTTCGATGACGCTTTCCACCGCGAAGGCCGCCATGGGCGCGCCCGGCGCCCGGTAGGCCGCCTGCTTGGGCCGGTTGGTCACCACGTCATAGCCGACGGTCTTGACGTTATCGAGCGCATAGCAGGCAAAGGCGCACATGGCGCCAAACTGCACCGGAGAACCGGTGAAGGCGCCGCCCTGATAGCGGAATTCACCCTGGCCGGCGGTGATCCTGCCGTCCCGGGTGGCGCCGATCTTGATCGAAGAGGATGTGCTTGCGGTGGGACCCGATGCGCGGAACACCTCGTCGCGGCTCATCACCATCTTGACCGGGCGGCCGGTCTTGCGCGACAGCACGAGCGCCAGCGGCTCGAGAAAAACCGTTGTCTTGCCGCCGAAGCCGCCGCCGATCTCCGAGGCGGTGACGCGCAGCTTGGAGACTTCCAGACCGCACAGGGAAGCGCAGATATCGCGCACCGCATAATGGCCCTGGGTGCAGCAGAACAGCTCGCCATGGCCGTCTTCGGTCAGACTGGCGAGGCAGGCATGGGGTTCGATATAGGCCTGATGCGCCGCCTCTGTCTTGAATTCGCGCTCAATGACCACGTCGGCCTTGGCGAAACCGTCGTCGACATCGCCATGACCGAATTCAAAGCGCCGGGCGACGTTTGACGGTTTCTCGGGCGCCGGATCGACGCCAGATGTGATCATGTCGTCGTGCAGAAGCGGTGCGTCATCGCGCATCGCCTCGTCCACATCGGTGACGTGAGGCAGGATGTCGTAATCGATCTTGATGAGCTTGAGCGCCTTGCGGGCGGCAGCCGCACTGGTCGCCGCCACTGCGGCCACCGCGTGGCCTTCGTAAAGTGCCTTGTCGCGCGCCATCACGTTGCACAGAACGTCCTTGTGCTTGGCGTTCTCGGCGAAATCATCGCGGGTCACCACGGCCTTTACGCCGGGAACCTGGAGGGCGGCATGGATGTCGATGGAGTGAATCCGGGCGTGGGCATGCGGCGAGCGCAGCACTTTGCCGACGAGCATGCCGGGGGCAGAAATGTCGGCGCCGAACCGGGCGCGGCCGGTCACCTTGTCGACACCGTCGGGGCGCACCGGCCTGGAGCCGACGAGCTTGAATTCACGATCGATGACTGCGTCTTTCGCTTTATCCAGCATGTCAGGCTCCCTTCATTTCGGCGGCCGTGTCGAGCACGGCGCGAACAATCTTATCATAACCGGTGCAGCGGCATAGATTGCCGGCAAGCCAGTAGCGCACTTCGGTTTCGCTTGGGTCCGGATTGTGGTCGAGCAGCGCTTTTGCGGCAACCAGGAATCCCGGCGTGCAGACGCCGCATTGCAGGGCCGCATGGTCGAGAAACTTGCGCTGCAGGGGGTGCAGGTGCTCGCCTTCAGCCAATCCCTCGATGGTGCCGATGTCGCGGCCGTCCGCCTCGGCGCCAAGCATCAGGCAGGAGCAGACCAGCCGGTCGTCGACGGTCACCGAACAGGCGCCGCAATCGCCCGATCCGCAGCCTTCCTTGGAGCCGGTCAGCCCGAGACGATCGCGCAGAACGTCGAGCAGGGTTTCGTCCGGCTCGCAGAGGAACTCCGCCGGATCGCCGTTGATGGTGGTGGATACGTGAATCTGAGACATGACTTAACCTCGCGCCCTGTCATGGGCAATGACCGCAGCCCGCCTTGCGAGCACGCCTGCAACCTTGGTGCGGAACTCGATCGTGCCGCGCTTGTCGTCGATCGGCCGGCAGGCGGCAGAGGCCGCCGCGGCGAGCGCATCGAGCGCTTCGTCTTCAAGGCGCGTGCCGACGATGGCGCTTGCCGCCGGTTCGACGAGGAGAACAACCTCGGCCACCGCGCCGAGCGCGACCTTCGCCTCGGCGCAGGTACCGTCGGGATGGAGCGTAAGCGCGACCCCGGCGCCGACCACGGCGATGTCCATTTCGGTGCGCGGGATGAACCGCAGATAGGCGTCGCCGGACCGGGCCGGCCTTGCGGGCAGGAGGATCGATTCGACGATCTCTCCTTTTTCGAGAGACGTCTTGCCGGGGCCGGTGGTGACTTCATAGGCGGGGATCTCGCGCCTGGCGCCGCCGGGACCGACAATCGAAACGATTGCGCCGGCGGTGACCAGCGCCGGCACGCTGTCGGCGGCGGGCGATGCGTTGCAGAGGTTGCCGACCATGGTGGCGCGGCCCTGGACCTGGGTCGAACCGATCAGCTCAGTCGCCTCGACCACGCCGGGCCACAGCGCCTTGACGCCGTCATGCTCGCCAAGCTGGGCGCCCGAAACCGCGGCGCCCACCCGGAAACCGCCATCTTCAGGCGTGATCTCATGCATGGCGTCGATGCGTTTGATGTCGACCACCAGATCGGGCTCGACCATGCCGGAACGCATCTGCACGATGACGTCGGTGCCGCCCGCGAGTACGCGGGTGATGCCGTCGGCCTGGCTGAGGATCTCAACCGCCTGATCGATGGTGCTGGGAGCTTCGTAGCGCATGGCGCGTTGTCTCCTTGGTGTTGTTCACTGTTATGTAAGTGCGAGACCGCTCCGCCGCTAGGCCGAAAGCGCCTCGAGTTCGGCGATCACCGCCGATCCCATTTCCTCGGTGGATGCCCTGTCGTCGCCTTCGCCTGCGATGTCCGCCGTGCGCAGGCCCTTGGCGAGTGTGTTGGCGATCGCCTGATCGAGCCGGTCGGCCTCTTCACCCATCTCGCAGGAATACTTCAGGGCCATGGCGAAACTGCCGATCATGGCGAGCGGATTGGCCAGGCCCTGGCCGGCAATGTCGGGCGCGGTGCCGTGCACCGGCTCGTAAAGCGCCTTGCGCCGGCCGTTCTCGTCGGCGTCGCCAAGCGAGGCCGACGGCAACATGCCGAGCGATCCGGTCAGCATTGCGGCGGCGTCCGACAGCATGTCGCCGAACAGGTTGTCGGTGACGATGACATCGAACTGCTTCGGGTAGCGCACGAGCTGCATGGCGCAGTTGTCGGCCAGCATGTGGGAGAACTCGATGCCGGCGTCGGCATATTCGTTGTCGTGCACCCAGGTCACTTCCTCGCGCCACAGGACACCCGACTCCATGACATTGGACTTTTCGACCGAGCAGAGCTTGGCGGAACGCTTGCTTGCCAGATCGAACGCCACCCGAGCCACCCGGCGGATCTCGCTGGTGGTGTAGACTTGGGTATTGATGCCGCGGCGCTCGCCGTTGCCCAAATCCTCGATGCCGCGCGGCTCGCCGAAATAGACGCCGCCGGTCAGTTCGCGGACGATCAGAATGTCCAGTCCCTCGACCAGTTCGCGCTTGAGCGATGATGCGTCGGCGAGGGCCGAATAGCACAGGGCGGGGCGCAGGTTGGCGTAGAGCTCGAGGTCCTTGCGCAGGCGCAACAGGCCGCGCTCGGGCTTGTTTTCAAACGGCAGGCTGTCCCACTTGGGGCCGCCCACGGCGCCGAGCAGCACCGCGTCTGCATTCTGCGCCTTGGCGACGGTTGCGTCGCTGACCGGCGCCCCTTCCGCCTCGAAGGCGCAACCGCCGACAAGGGCATGTTCGGTTTTGAAACTGGCGCCGGTGGTGTTCGAACGCGCATTGAGCCAGTCGATGATGCGTGAAACCTCGCCCATGACCTCCGGGCCGATGCCGTCACCCGGCAGAAGAAGCAGATTGAACGTCGCCATAAGCGATTGGAACCTCTTGAAAGAGTGTGCGTGTGGGGCCGCGTCAGGCCCAGGGCCGCGCGTCCGCCTGTTTGCTTTCGTAAGTCGAAATGGCGTCGGCGTGCTTCAGGGTCAGGCCGATATCGTCGAGTCCTTCGAGCAGGCACTGCTTGCGGAACGGGTCGAGATCGAACGAAATCGTTCCGCCGTCGGGACCACGGATTTCCTGGTTCACCAGATCCACAGTCACCGTGGCGTTGGCGCCGCGTTCGGCGTCGTCCATGAGCTTGTCGACCTCTTCCTGAGGCAGGGCGATGGGCAGGATGCCGTTCTTGAAACAGTTGTTGTAGAAAATGTCGGCGAAGGACGGTGCGATGACGCAGCGGATGCCGAAATCGAGCAGCGCCCAGGGCGCGTGTTCGCGCGACGAGCCGCAGCCGAAGTTCTCGCCGGCCACCAGGATTTGCGCTGAGCGGTAGGCCTGCCTGTTGAGCACGAAATCAGGAATCTCGTTGCCGTCGTCGTCATAGCGCATCTCGTCGAACAGGTTCCTGCCGAGCCCGGTGCGCTTGATGGTTTTGAGGAACTGTTTCGGAATGATCATGTCGGTGTCGATATTGATCATCGGCAATGGCGCGGCGATGCCGGTCAGCTCGGTAAACTTGTCCATGGGTGTATCGTCCAACAAACGCGGGCCTCGTGAGGCGCGCGATCAAGAGGTGTTGTTTTCATTGAGCGGTTTAGCGCATTCCCGGGCGCACGCCAACCCTCAGCGGGGCTTAGTTGCAACTGCAATCATAATCCCGTATGGCCACAAACCCTGGACGTCACAGCAAACCGGAAGGCGGCTTCGAGTGAACCCGACACTCGGCATAGGGCTCAAGATCGCGGCGACATTGTCCTTCGCCGTCATGGTTGCCTGCATCAAGGCACTGCCGACGGTGCCGACCGGCGAAATCGTGTTTTCCCGGTCGCTGTTCGCATTGATCCCGCTGGTTGTCTATTTCGGCCTGAGGGGCAGGCTTTCGGGCGCGTTGAGAACCCGCAACCTGAAGGGTCACCTGAAGCGGACGGTCGCCGGCGGCATGGCCATGGTGCTGTGGTTCTCCGCGCTCAAGCTACTGCCGCTGCCCGAAGCTCTCGCCATCGGCTTCGCTGCCCCGATCATCACCCTTGTGCTCGCCGTCGCGATGCTGGGCGAGACCATGCGGATCCATCGCTGGAGCGCCGCCGTGGTCGGTTTTCTCGGCGTTCTTGTGATCCTGTGGCCTCGGCTTGCGGCGCTTGATCAGGGGTTGATGAGCGACGGCGCCACGGTCGGCGCCCTGCTGGCGCTCGGCTCGGCCTTCTGCGTTGCCCTGGCGATGATCCAGATCCGCGAACTGGTCGCCACCGAGAGCACCCAGTCGATCATCTTCTACTTCACGCTCGCCATCATGGTGCTCAGTCTGGCAAGTGCGCCGTTCGGCTGGGCCGTCCCCAACGCATTTGAGGCTGCGCTTTTGGTCGGTGCTGGCGTGTTCGGCGGCGTCGGGCAGATTTTCCTCACCGAGTGCTACCGCCATGCGGACGCGTCCACCATTGCGCCGTTCGAATATGCGTCGATGATCTGGGGGCTGGCGATTGGTTTTGTGGTGTTCGCCGAGGTGCCGAGTGTGACGGTCCTGGCCGGCGCCACCCTGGTCATCGCCGCCGGCCTGTTCATCATCTACCGCGAGCACCGGCTCGGCCTCAAGCGCGGCAAGGCGCGACGGTTGCAGCCGGGTCAGAACTGAGGTGCGAAAGCTTCCAACGCTAGAGCGGGATCAGGAAAAGTGGATACCGGTTTTCCGTCCGATCCCGCTCTATCATACTGGAATCGATCACGTTTTATCGACTTAGGTGATTCAACCTAAGTCGATCGTGATCTAGTTGAAAAACTGGTCCCAGAACCACCAGGCGACATAGACGCCAAGGAGGATGGAGAGGCCGAATCCGATGCGTTTGCCGAGGCGCTCGATGGGGTCGTCTTCATCCTGCGCATCGCCCTTCACCGACGGCGCGCCGAGAACCTTTTCCGATTGCTGCTCAATCCGCCGCAATTCGGCGCGTGCCTTCTGCGCGGCGGCCTCGTAGCGTTCTTCCCGTGAGGTGTTCATCACTTCGACCTTCAGCCGCGCAGGACCGCTACTTGATCTCGCGGCTCTGACGCGGGTTCTGCTGCGTGGTCCGGTTTGCGGTCACCGTTGTCGAGCGGCCGTCATAGCATTGCATCAACTGTCTGCAACGCTGCGGGCCCGGCAGATGATACTTGTCGCCCTTGGAATGTATGAACAGGCGCTGGCAGATGTGCTGCACGTCGCGGCGCTTGAGCCAGCCCTGGCGTTTGCCCTTCGTGATGGCGGTGCAATCGGCCCTGGCCTCGTTGGCGCCAACGGTCTGGTGGGCGCACTCGTGCTCATAGACAAACATGCGCATCCGCCGGGGCAGAGTGTTCATCTTGTGCGGATTGAGGATGATGAGGCCCGGCAGAGCGCCGCCATAGTCCCAGAACTTGGAGCTGATCAGGGTCTTGGCATTGCCGCAGCGCATGCGGCGGTTGCCGATCTTGTAGGTGCCGGCGGGTAACAGCCGGCCGCCATCGGCGAGGTCGCTCAGCAGCAGGGCCTGCGCTTTCGCGCCAGGTCCGCCGGGCAGATAGAGGCCCAAGAAGGCAATCGTTAGTGCGCATAAAAATCGCATTGTTTACGGCATCTCCTCCCAGATAATGTCGTCGCTGCAACAGTGCGGTACGCGATGGCGCCAAGTCAATTCAAGATATGGCCGTGGTGGCCGAAAAGTTGTCTGGTTTGTCTTTTGCGATGCCGTGCCGGGAGAAAGGGCCGGCTTCAGGACTGGGATCGAAGTCCGCAGATATCAGCTTTTTACCGGAGAGAGCCGGGCGCGGGTCAGCAGGGCGCCGCCGTCGCACGGAATGACCGCGCCGGTGATATAGGCAGCGGCGTCCGACACCAGGAAGGCCGCAAGATCGGCAACTTCGCCGGTTTCGCCGAAACGCCCGAGCGGTATCGATGCGGTCACATGGCGCTTGGCGGCCTCGTCGGGCACCAGGCGGCGGATTCCTTCGGTGCCTTCGATGGGGCCTGGTATAAGCACGTTGGCGCGGATCCCGTGCACGCCCCATTCATTGGCAAGGGTCTGGATCACCATGTTGACGCCGGCCTTGGCGGCGTTGGCGTGGATCTGGTTGGGGATCGGCACGAGCGACTGGCCGGCGGAAATCGCCAGAACCGAAGCGCCCGGCTTGGTCATGTGCTGGAAGGCGGCGCGCGCGGCATAGAACGTGCCGAGCAGGTCAATGTCGATCACCGCCTTGAAGCCGTTGGGCGACAGGTCCTCGGCGGGACACAGAAAGTTGCCGGCGGCGCCTGCGATCAATGCATCGATCGGCCCAAGCGATGTGGCGGTTTCGGCCATGGCGGCCTCGAGGGCGTCGTAGTCGCGCACGTCGGCGGCAAAGCCGATGGCGTTCGCGCCGATCGACTTGAGCCTTTCGACCGCGCTGTCGACCTTGTCCTGGCTGCGGCTCAGCACCGCGACCTGCATGCCTTCGCGGCCGAAGCGTTCGGCAATGGCGAGATTGATGCCGCTGGTGCCGCCGGTGATGAACGCGACCTTGCCGGTCAGTGCATAACGCGTGCCGGCCATGGGCCTCAGACGAAGTCGCGGATGTCGACGAAATGTCCGGCAACCGCTGCCGCCGCCGCCATGATCGGCGACACCAGATGGGTGCGCCCGCCGCGGCCCTGGCGGCCTTCGAAATTCCGGTTGGAGGTCGACGCGCAACGCTCCTGCGGCGCGAGCTTGTCGGCGTTCATGGCGAGGCACATGGAGCAGCCCGGCTCGCGCCATTCGAAGCCGGCGGCGGTGAAGACCTTGTCGAGGCCTTCTTCTTCGGCCTGGGCCTTCACGATGCCCGATCCCGGCACCACCATGGCGCTGACCTTGGCGTTGACGGTTTTGCCTTCCACCACCTTGGCGGCGGCCCGCAGATCCTCGATACGGCCGTTGGTGCACGAGCCGATGAAGACCCGCTCGACCGGGATGTCGGTGATCCTGGTGCCGGGCGTCAGCCCCATATAGTCGAGCGAGCGCTGCATGGCATTGCGCCTGGCTTCATCATCGACGCTTGCGGGATCCGGCACGGCGCCGGTGACCGAGGTCACGTCTTGCGGGCTGGTGCCCCAGGTGACGATGGGCGGCAGGTTGGTGGCGTCGAGCTTTATCTCAGCGTCGAAATGGGCGCCTTCGTCACTCGACAGCGTCTGCCAATAGGCGACCGCACGATCCCACTCGGCCCCTTGCGGTGCGCGGGGCCGGCCCTTCAGGTAAGCGAAGGTCTTTTCGTCCGGCGCAATGAGGCCGGCGCGGGCGCCGCCTTCAATCGTCATGTTGCAGACCGTCATGCGGCCTTCCATGGAAAGAGCGCGGATCGTATCGCCGGCATATTCGATGACATGGCCGGTGCCGCCGGCGGTGCCGATCTCGCCGATAATGGCGAGGATGATGTCCTTCGCGGTGACGCCGTCGGGCAGTTCGCCGTCGACGGTGACCCGCATGTTCCTGGCCTTCTTCTGGATCAGGGTCTGGGTCGCCAGCACGTGCTCGACCTCCGAGGTGCCGATGCCATGGGCGAGGTTGCCGAACGCGCCGTGGGTCGATGTGTGACTGTCGCCGCTGACGATGGTCGTACCGGGCAGGGTAAAGCCCTGCTCCGGGCCGATGATGTGGACGATGCCCTGGCGCAGATCGACTTCGTTGAAGTACTCGATGCCGAACTCGGCGCAGTTTTCCGCCAGCGTATCCACCTGCAGCTTCGATTCCGGATCGTCAATGCCCTTGGACCGGTCGGTGGTCGGCACGTTGTGATCGACCACCGCAAGGGTCTTCTCCGGCGCCCGCGCGGTGCGGCCGGTCATGCGCAGACCCTCAAACGCCTGTGGGCTGGTCACTTCGTGAACAAGGTGCCGGTCGATATAGAGCAGACAGGTGCCGTCGTCGGCTTCATGCACCAGGTGATCGTCCCAGATCTTGTCGTAGAGCGTGCGCGGTTGAGACATGTGAGGTCCCTCGTTGGCTGGCATCGGGTTCTGCGACCCTGATGTGCCACAGCTTATGGCTGCGCATCAATAGCCATGCATGCCCGCGCCCTGGCGGGATGCGAACGGATGCGTTCCAAATCGCGAAAGCAGGTGGCCGTGGCCGGGCTGCTATTCCTTGGCGGCCGCGGCCTCGGGGGCCTTGCCTTTGGTGCCTTCCTTGCGCCGGAAGTCCTGACGCTCGGCGATCCGGGCGGACTTGCCGCGACGGCCACGCAGGTAATAGAGCTTGGCGCGCCGCACCTTGCCGCGGCGCAGCACCTTGACCGAGTCGATCATCGGGCTGTAGAGCGGAAACACGCGCTCAACGCCCTCGCCGTAGGAAATCTTGCGGACCGTGAAGCTTTGGTTGAGGCCACCGCCATTGCGCGCAATGACCACACCCTCGAAGGCCTGCACGCGCTCGCGCTGACCTTCCTTCACCTTGACGTTGACCTGCACCGTGTCGCCGGGAGCGAAGTCCGGGACCTTGCGGATCTCGTCAATGCGGGCAGCCTCTTCCTGTTCGATCTGTTCGATCACGTTCATTTTTGAAAACCTCTTTGGTCACAAGCGCCGGGCGCCGCTAAAACACGAGAGCCGCTGATCTACCTCAAAGGGAAAGCGCTTGAGAAATTCGGTGCTTTCCATAACGCAAAGCACAACGTTTGTCGATGCCTGAATGCGCATTTGAATTCGGCAAAATCGACGGCTTTTCGGCGGCACAGCAAGCGGCTACCTTGCAGGTGCGGCACACTATATCGAGATTGTTCGACATGACTGCAAGTTTCCCAAACCTGTTCTCCCCCATCACCATCGGCGCGGTGGAGATCAAGAACCGCATTCTCTCAACCGGCCACGACACCACGATCCCGACCGACGGCACCGTGAACGAGGCGCTGATCGCCTACCAGGAGGCGCGGGCCAGGGGCGGTGCCGGGCTGATCTGCGTCCAGGTCGCCGGCGTGCACGATACGGCGCGCTATTCCTCCCACATCCTGATGCTCGACACCGACAGGGCCATCGAAGGCTATGCAAGGCTTGCCGACCGGCTGCATGCCCATGGCACGAAGGTTTTCGCCCAGCTGTTCCATCCGGGACGCGAAATCATGGAATCGTCGGATGGCACCGCGATGGTGGCCTGGGCGCCGTCGGTGTCGCCGTCGGAACGCTATCACGTGATCCCGCGCGCCATGACCGCGGCGATGATCGCCGAGGTGGTTGCGGGCTATGCCGCCGCCGCGGCACGGGCCAAACAGGCCGGGATCGACGGGGTCGAGCTGGTCGCCAGCCATGGTTATCTGCCGGCGCAATTCCTCAATCGGCTGGTCAACCGCCGCGACGACGCCTATGGCGGCGATCTCGACAACCGGTTGCGGTTCTTCCGCGAGGTGCTCGATGCAATGCGCACCGCCGCCGGTCCGGATCTGGTCATCGGCATGCGGATCTCAGGCGACGAGAAGGATCCCGAGGGCCTCACCGAAGATTTGACGCTTGAGGCGATCGCAGCCCTGGAATCGCGCCTCGACTATGTCAGCGTCATCGCCGGCACATCGGCTTCGCTTGGCGGGGCGACCCATATCGTGCCGCCGATGGCCGTCGGCAACGCCTATGTGGCGCCTTTCGCTGCCGCCGTTAAGGCGAAAGTGGCGATCCCGGTGCTGGTGGCGGGCCGCATCAACCAGCCGCATGAAGCCGAACAGGTGGTGGCTTCGGGCCAGGCCGACATGTGCGGCATGACCCGGGCGATGATCTGCGATCCGGAGATGGCGAGGAAGGCGGAAGCCGGGCGGGTCGACGACATCCGTGCCTGCATCGCCTGCAACCAGGCCTGCATCGGGCACTTCCACAAGGGCTATCCGATTTCCTGCATCCAGCATCCCGAAACCGGGCGGGAACTGACCTATGGCACCTTGGAACCGGCACAGGCGTCCAGGAAAGTGATGGTCGTGGGCGGCGGGCCGGGCGGCATGAAGGCGGCCTCGGTGGCGGCGCGGCGCGGACATGAGGTGACGCTCCATGAGGCCGCGCCACAACTCGGCGGCCAGGCGCTTCTGGCCCAGTTGCTTCCCGGCCGCAGCGAGTTCGGCGGCATCGTTACCAACCTGGCGCATGAAATGGAGCAGGCAGGTGTCGATGTGCGCCTCAAGAGCGAAGCGGACCTGGGCCTGATTGAGCGGGAGGCGCCCGACGCTGTCATCGTTGCCACCGGCGGGCGGCCCTTCATGCCGCCCCATGTGGAGTTCGGCGAGGACGCCCATGTGGTGGACGCCTGGGGCGTGTTGCGCGATCAGGTCAATGTGGGGGCGTCTGTGGTCATCGCCGACTGGCGCTCCGACTGGATCGGCATGGGGCTGGCGCA
Organism: Hyphomicrobiales bacterium; assembly: GCA_021775615.1. Lineage (GTDB taxonomy): Bacteria > Pseudomonadota > Alphaproteobacteria > Rhizobiales > JAJFHB01 > JAJFHM01. The sequence continues at coordinate 17,993 of JAJFHL010000018.1, read as the reverse complement.
GATGCTTGCCGAAAGCGGCTGCCATGTGCGCCTCGCGGTCAACGGCCTTCATGCCGGCGAGCTGATGCCGTGGTATGTGCGCGATATGGCGGCGGCAAAACTGCACGGGCTCGGCGTCGAGACCATTCCCTATGTCCGGCTCTACGGCGCCGATGGGGATACGGTTTATCTGCAACACACCGCCGGCGAGGAGCCGATCCTCATCGAAGGCGTCGACACGCTGGTGCTCTCCCAGGGCCATGAGCCGGTGTCGGGCCTGCTCGACGCGCTGGAGGATCATGACGCCGAAGTCATTGGCATCGGCGACTGTCTCGCCCCGCGCACCGCGGAGGAGGCGGTGTATGAAGGCCTGAAGGCCGGATGGGAGATCTAGGAAGAAATCATGCAATTCCACCCGTTTCACACGCTGGGTACGAAAAAGAACATCATCGTCGATGGAGCGGCTCAGGAAAACTCCGTCCTCGTGCTTTCGCACTGGCCGGCGAGCCCGACCCCTGATGAATGGCTGCGCGATACTTCCGTCGAGATCGTTCTCGACTGTATCGACGCGGGGTTGGTTCCAGGCGATGTGGAATACGTCTCCAACAACCATTTCGACGAGGACGGGCTGTTTGGCATCTACGCACTGCTCGACCCGGAGTTTGCCCTCGCCCACCGGGAGCGGTTCGTCGATGTCGCCACCGCGGGCGATTTCGGTCGCTACCGCGAGCGCGACAGCGTCCGTGCGAACTTTGCGCTTGCCCGGCTGGTGGGCGAAGTGCCGGACAACCCCGACTATGCGGAACACGCGGCGAGCGTCTACGAGGCGGTGCTTCCGGCGGTGCCGCGGCTGATCGACGATATCGGGCAATTCGAAGAGTTGTGGCGCGACGAAGACCGGTTTCTGGAGGCAAGCGAGCAATGGCTGGACCAGGGCCTGATCCGTATCGACGAGGATGAGGCGCACGATCTGGCGGTTGTGCAGATACCCGAAGACCTGCCGGCCCAGGCCTACAGTCAGTTTGCGGCCGAGACACTCGGTCCGTTGCACCAGATGGCGATCTACAGCCGCACCGACAGGGCGCGCGTCCTGTTTCAGCAGGGGCGGAACTACTGGTTCCGGTACCGCTACGAAACCTGGGTGAAATTCGTGTCCGAGCGCCATCCCCTGCGGGTCAATCTGCAACCGTTGTGCGGTGAACTGAACGAACTGGAGCGTGACGGCACACTGTGGGTCTATGACGGCTCTTCCAACATCACGCCGGTGATGCGACCGGTTGACGGCAAAGCCAGCAGTCTCGATCTCGAGACCGTCGTGACCCGCCTGTGCAGGAGCCTGGAGGAGGGTGAGGTTGACTGGAACCCATACACAGTTGCCTCCTCAGGCCATGCGTGAAGGTGGTGCTCATCGCCTGTCACTGAGAGGTCCTGAAATGAAAACCAGCCAGGACATTGGCGCATTCATTTCAAGCCAACCGCCTATCACGGATCCGCTGAAAGCAGTGGAGGCCCTCGGCCTTCGCGATGCGTGGATCGGCGCCGGCGCGATCAGAAACGCCGTTTGGGATTGTCTTCACGGTTACGAGGTGACCGTTGCGGCGGGCAGCGATGCCGATGTGGTCTATTTCGATGCTGAGAGCGCTTACGCTTCGCAGGACCTCGCCATCGAGAGCCGTTTGCGCGCGCATATGCCCGACGTGCCGTGGCAAGTCCGCAATCAGGCGCGCATGCACGAGCAGAACGGCGATCCGCCATATCGCGACACTGAGGATGCAATTCGCTGCTGGCCGGAAACCGCGACCGCGATTGCCGCCCGGATCGCAGGCGGCCGGATCGAGGTGATCGCGCCGCACGGCGTCGATGATCTGGTTCGGCTCATCGTTCGCCCGACGTCGGCCTTCTCGCACAAACAGGATCTCTACGCCGCACGGCTTGCCGCCAAAGGGTGGGCACGGCGGTGGCCGAGGCTGACCTTTGTCGCGGCGTAAATTCGTGAGCGGGGCGACGAACCGCGTTTTGGAAAGGGCCGTCGCGCGGCCGTCTCAGGGCAGTGAGTGAGCCCTCCGGCCGCTCAGCTGGTGAGGTTCTTGACCCGTTGCGCCAGCTTGCGCAGAGCGGGTGATCCGGCCGCTTCCGGTGCGGGCACGACCGGTTCGGCGGGCGGAGGCGCGGGCGGGGGCTCCGGCATCGGTTGAGGCGGGGGAACGTAGTCGGTTCCGGCGATATCCGTTGCCCGCCTGCGAAGATGTGACTTGTCGACGACCTGCGCCCCGGGCGCCGCTCGGCGATCAACGGTTTCGGGCAGCCCGTTCGGCATCGCCGGTGGCGCGGCGGCGTCAGGCATAATCTCGGGCGCCTTCGCAGCGGTCTTGGCGGACTGGTCGACGGAACGCCAGCGGCCGATGACCTCGTCCAGGAACGCATCGTCGGAGATATCCTTCGACCAGCCTTCCGAAAAGATGTTCGAGTTGCCCGCGGGCAGCGCGTCGGCGGGGAGTTCGGAGAGCCTCACCCGCGATGGAAGAGCGACGCCTTCGCCGAAAATTATGGCCTCTCTCGTCCCCAGCGCCGGCAGGGATTCAAGCAGGCTGCTGGCGGCGTCCGAAAGAGCCGATTGAACAATCCTCTGGTCGCTGTCGCTGGACAGCCGCATGGCGATCAGGGTCGAGCATTGCGAAAGGATGGTCGGATCGAGATCCCCGGGCCGCTGGGAGACGATGCACAGGGATATACCGTACTTGCGGCCTTCTTTCGCGATTCGCGAGAGCGCCTCCTTGGTCGGCTCGAAGCCGCCGGCTTTGATGTCCCTGGGAATGTACCGGTGCGCTTCTTCGCAGACAAAGGTGATGGGCACCTTGCCTTCGCTCCACAGCGCCAGATCGAACGCGAGCCGCGCCAGCACGGAAACCACCACGTTCACGATTTCCGAAGGGACGCCGGTGAGCTGAACGATGGATATCGGTTTTCCGGACACGGGCACACGGAAGATCTGTTTCAGCACGTCCTTCAGATTGTCCTCGACTGTCAGGCTGCCGAACATGAACGCGTAACGCGGATCGAAGCACAGGGTCTCGATCCGGGCGCGCAGCCGTTTGTAGGGACCAAGTTCGTTTTTCTTCTCAAGCTTGCCCATTTCGTTGTCGAGCAATGCGGTCAGGTCGGACATCCGGTACGGCACCGGCACATCGACCGAGAATTTTGCGAATGCACCGCTGAGCCTCTGGCGTCCGCCGCCTCCGCCGCGCTGGGCCGATCCGTACTGGTACTTGGCCGCGGGAATGAGATCGCGCAGAATTTCGATTTCCGCGACGTTGTCCGGTCGGCGGCCGACCAGAACCTCGATGATCTCTTCGAAGGTCAGAAACCAGTATGGCAGCCGCAGAGAATTGAGTTGGGCAACCTCGGCGGCGTCGCCGAAACACTTCTCATATTCACTGTGAGGATCAAGCAGAACGACATGGGCGTTGGGATGCTTGCTCAGCACCTGGCGCAGGATCAGGGCCGTGGTGCAGGATTTGCCGGTCCCGGTGGAGCCGACAATGGCGAAATGCTTGCCCAGGAGGTCATCGACCTTGACGGCGGCGGGAATGGACGTGTCCTGATGGACGACCCCGACCTCGACGGTTGTTTCGCTGTCGAACTGATAGGCTCGGCGCAGGATATCGGCCGATGCGGCATGGACGTCATCTGCGAGTTTGGGATAGGTGGAAACGCCGCGCTGGAATGAGCATAATTCGCCTTTGGAGTCCTTTGGGAGCTCGCCGACGAGTTCAACCGCAATGGTGCGGCCTGAAAGGTTCTCGCTGCCGTCCCCGGTTTGCGGCATCTGCATCGCGGTCGTCAGGCACAACACGATGGAACTGCGCGTCTTGACGGTCAGAACTGAGCCGATGGGCGGGCAAACAGGTGCGAATGCCTCGTGCAGCAGCACGGTGGCCGTGCTGCCGGTGATCTCGGTGATCTGGCCGAGCGCGTGTGATGTGCTGAGATTGGCCTCAGCCATTATGTTTTCATGCATCTTTTTGCCCCAGCAGATGCTGGCTGCGTTGTTACGCGAGCACTCCTACACGCATAGGCTAACTTCGATTAACTAATGGAGTGTTTACGGCAGGTTGGCTGCGCGGCCATACCTGTTGCGGCCCGTCTTGACGTCGGGTCGTTTGGCGACGACAGTCCATCATCGTTCCGCCGTGGAGGGCCCGATATGCTTCTCGATACACCAATTTGCGATTTCGGCTGGAAAGCACCCGACTTCACGCTTGCCGACCCGGACGGACGCAGCTACCGGATGTCCGAGCATCTGGGCGGAAAGGGCCTGCTCATCGCCTTCATCTGCAATCACTGCCCCTATGTGAAGGCGATCGCCGACCGCCTGGTCGAGGACGTTAAGGTGTTGCAGGCAGAAGGGATCAATGTGCTGGCGGTGATGTCGAATGACTATGTCGATGTGCCGGCCGATGCACCGCCCAACATGAAGCGCTTCGCCGAACAACACGGGTTTACGTTCCCCTATCTGGTCGACGAGGATCAGTCTGTCGGGCGCAGTTACAATGCGGTCTGCACGCCCGACTTCTTCGGTTTGAACAGTGACGGTGAGCTGCAATATCGCGGCCGGCTCGATGATGCCCGCATGGGCGAGGCGTCGGACAGGACACCGGAACTCCTCAACGCAATGCGGCAGATCGCGGAGACCGGCACGGGGCCGGAAACGCAAACGCCCAGCATGGGCTGCTCGATCAAGTGGAGCCGTTAACGGGCCTCGCGGCCGCCCCGGCGTCATACATGTCGTTTGCGCTCGTCCTATCCAAGAGGTAGCATGATGGCACGTCACAGCAAGGGGATGTGCGTGCATGACCACTTCTACCGCCAGCGTGCCTGAAACCACGGGCACGCCGCAGCCCGCCGTTACCGTCGACGATTTGCACAAAAGCTTTGGCGCTCTGGAAGTTCTCAAGGGCATTTCGATGAATGCGCATGAGGGCGATGTGGTTTCGGTCATCGGGGCCAGCGGGTCGGGGAAGAGCACGTTCCTGCGCTGCATCAATCTGCTTGAACTGCCGAGCAAGGGCCGGATCATGGTTTCTGGCGAGGAGGTGCGCTTCAAGCCCAAGGGCAAGGGCAATCTCGTGCCCGCCGACATGCGGCAGGTGGAGCGCATCCGCACCCGACTCGGCATGGTGTTCCAGAGCTTCAACCTGTGGGCGCACATGACGGTTCTGCAGAATGTCATGGAAGCGCCGGTACATGTGCTCAAGACGCCGAAGGCGGAGGCCCGCGAACGGGCCGAACAGATCCTCAACCGGGTCGGGCTTTGGGAAAAGCGCGACGAGTATCCGGCGTTTCTTTCGGGCGGACAGCAGCAGCGCGCCGCCATCGCCCGGGCGCTGGCCATCGAGCCCTCGGTCATGCTGTTCGACGAGCCGACCTCGGCACTCGACCCGGAACTGGTCGGCGAGGTTCTGAAAGTCATCCGCGATCTGGCGGAAGAGGGACGCACCATGATCCTGGTGACCCATGAGATGAAATTCGCACGCGACGTCTCAAGCAACGTGATCTTTCTGCATCAGGGACTTGTCGAGGAACAGGGGCCACCGAAGCGCGTGTTTTTCGAACCGTCTAGCGAGAGATGCAAGAACTTTGTAAGCTCGGTCCACTGACCAACCAAAAAGCACCCGCCAAGGGTGATCAGGGAGAGTAAGAAATGAAAACAATCTTCAAACTGTTTGCGGCGGCCGTGGTGGCCTTTGCGGTGAGCGCCGCGCCCGCCTCCGCCGACATCAAGTTCGGCGTTGCCGCCGAGCCCTATCCGCCGTTCGCCGAAAAAGGCGCCGACGGCAACTGGAAAGGCTGGGAGATCGAAATCGGAAACGCGATCTGCGCGGCAATGAACGAAAAATGCGAATGGGTGGAAGTTTCCTGGGACGGTATTATCCCTGCGCTTCTGGCCAAGAAGTTCGATGTCATCATCTCGTCCATGTCGATCACCGAAGAACGCATGAAGACAATCGATTTCTCCGACAAATACTACAACACCCCGGCCGTGATCGTTGCGCCGAAGTCCTCGGCCATCGATGGCACGCCCGACAGCGTCAAAGGCAAGATTGTCGGCGTTCAGGTTTCGACCACGCACGCCAACTATGCCGAAAAGCACCTGCAGAGCATGGCCGACAGCGTCAAGACCTACCAGACCTTCGACGAGCACAATCAGGACCTGGTGGCCGGCCGCATCGACGCGGTGGTAGGCGACTCGCTCGCCATGAGCCCGTTCCTCAAGAGCGATTCCGGGCAGTGCTGTGAAGTCAAGGGCAACCTGGAAGACGTCGCCGTGTTCGGACCGGGCGTCGGCGGTGGCATGCGCAAGGGCGACGACGAACTGCGCGCCAAGTTCAACGCCGCGATCGCGAAGATCCGTGCCGACGGTACGTTCGATGCGATCTCGAAAAAGTATTTCGACTTCGATATCTACGGCAGCGGCAGCTGATCAATCCGGGTTTCGGGGCCGGTTGGGGAACCGGTCCCGAAGCTCCCAACATTAGAGTCTAGCTCCGTATGGATGCGATTTTGGGGGGAGTGAACTGGGAGCTGCTGGCGCTCTCACCGCCCGGCTGGGGCGGGAACCTGCTGCGCGGCCTTTTCAACACCATCCAAATCGCACTCGGCGCCTACATTCTGGGGCTTCTGCTCGGGCTCGGAGGGGCGCTGGGCAAGATCTACGGCGGCCCGGTTCTGCGCTGGTCCCTGGAAATCTACACCACCTTCATCCGCGCGGTTCCCGAACTCGTCCTCATCCTTCTCCTCTACTACGCCGGCACCGACCTGTTGAACCAGGCGCTCGAAGCCATGGGGGCCGAGCGGGTCGATATCTCAGGACTTGCCGCCGGCATCTATGTGCTCGGGTTCGTGCAGGGCGCCTATGCGACCGAGGTGCTGCGCGGCGCCATGCTGGCGGTGCCGCCGGGCCAGGTCGAAGCGGGCGCCGCCTTCGGAATGACCTGGTGGCAGCGCCACCGCCGCATCGTCATTCCCGCCATGATCCCCTTTGCCATCCCCGGCCTCGCCAATCTCTGGCTGATCGTCACCAAGGACACCGCACTGCTCGCGGTTGTCGGCTTCTCGGAGCTGGCGCTGGAAACCCGGCAGGCTGCCGGCGCCACCAAATCCTATTTCATGTTCTATGTGATCGCCGCGCTGCTCTATTTGATGCTGACGCTGGTCTCCAACGTGGTCATCCGGTGGATCGAACGCTATTACCGGCGCGGCCAGCCGGAACTGAGCTGAGGGGGCCGGCACATGCAGTGGTACTGGCTCCCAGAATATGCCCCCAAATTCGTCGACGGGCTGTTTTTGACCCTGCAACTGCTCGGGCTGTCCCTGTTCTTCGGCATGGCCCTGGCGATCCCGATCGGGCTGGTGCAGGTCACCGGGCCGAAGCCGCTGGCCTGGGCGGCGCGGGCGTTCTGCACGGTGATCCGCGGCACCCCGCTCCTGATCCAGCTGTGGCTGATCTATTACGGGCTCGGCTCGCTGTTCCCATCGATCCCGGGCATCCGGGAATCGTTCCTCTGGCCGGTCCTGCGCGACGCGTTCCCCTATGCCATCTTCGCCTTCACCATTTCGGTGGCGGGCTATGAAGGCGAGGTGATGCGCGGCGCCTTTCGCGGCGTGCCCCGGGGCGAACTGGAAGCGGCGCGCGCCTTCGGCATGCATCCCTTCACGGTGCTGCGGCGGGTGTGGCTGCCAAGGGCGCTGCAGAACGTCTTCCCGACCCTGGCGGGAGAAATGGTGCTGACGCTCAAATCGACGCCGCTCGCCGCCACCATCACCATCTTCGAGGTCTACGGGGTGGGCACCATCGTGCGCCAGGAAACCTACCGGATCTACGAACCGCTGATCTTCCTCGCCGGCATCTATATCTGCCTGACCGGCGTCATCGTGCTGATCTTCCGCTGGGCCGAGAACCGCATCCCGCGGACGCGGGCGGCGTGACAGCGTCTGGAACCCTATCGTTCCGTTTGGTTCCGCTTCACTGACAAGTCAGGCCGGCGTTCCCGTGTGATGCGCTCCGCCTGTTCGCGGCGCCATGCTGCGATCTTTGCGTGATTGCCGGATGTGAGGACTTCCGGGATAACGTGGCCCTCCCACTCTTGCGGGCGGGTGTAGTGCGGATACTCCAGCAGCCCCTGTTCGAAACTTTCTTCCGCGCCAGAGGCTTCCGCCCCCATGACGCCGGGCAGGAGCCGCACCGCGGCGTCGATGACCGCCATGGCGGCGATCTCGCCGCCGGACAGCACGAAGTCGCCGAGACTCAGTTCTTGCAGGTTGCGGCCCTCGATCACGCGCTCGTCGATGCCTTCGAAGCGGCCGCAGAGCAGGAGGATGCCGGGGCCGGCGGCAAGCTCGCGGGCGAGAGACTGGGTCAGCGGCGTGCCGCGCGGGGAAAGATAGTAGGCGGGGCGGTCGTCGCCTGGCGTCCGGGTGCCGTCGATGGCGGCGGCGAGGACGTCGGCGCGCATCACCATGCCAGGCCCGCCGCCGGCCGGCGTGTCGTCGACCGTGCGGTGTTTGTCGGTCGCGAAGTCGCGGATACTGACCGCATCGAGCGACCACAGGCCGGCATCGAGCGCCTTGCCGGCGAGCGAGGCGCCGAGGGGGCCCGGAAACATTTCAGGGAACAGGGTCAGGACGGATGCGGTCCACATGGTGTCTCGAGGCCTGGTCCACCTTGCCGGAGGCTGCCGGGGTCGACCCGTGCCTCCCACGCCGTGTTCGCAGCCTACTCCTCTTGGTCTAGCAGTCCTTCCGGCGGCACCACCGTAACCGTGCCGGCGGAAATGTCGACAGTCGGCACGGTCTCTGACGTGAACGGAATGAGCACCGGTGTGCCGCCCGCCGTCAGTTCAATCTCGAGCAGATCGCCGGCGCCATAGTCTTGCACCGCCTTGATTACACCGAGCGCCGAGCCGTCTTCCAGCCGGGCTTCGAGCCCGATCAGATCGGCATGGTACCAGGTGTCCTCGTCTTCCGGTTCCGGCAGCCGGTCACGATCCACATAAAGCCGGGTGCCCTTCAACGCCAACGCTTCTTCACGCGTGGCGATGCCGGCGACAGTGGCGACGACGTGGTCCTTGGCCTCGCGCAGCTTGGCGATTTCGAACCGCCGCTTGCCGTCCTCGCTCGACAGCGGCCCATAGGCCGCGATGTCGAGCGGGTCTTCGGTGAAGGTCTTCAACCGCACATCGCCGCGTACGCCGTGGGCGCCGGCAATGGCGCCGAGGCACAGGCGCGTATCGCCGCGTGCGGCCACAGAAATCAGCTTTCTGTGGTCTCTTCCTCGGCCGCCGCCTCTTCGGCAGGGGCTGCCTCGGCAGGCGCTTCCTCGGCTGCGGCCTCTTCGGCGGGGGCTTCCTCTGCAGGAGCTTCCTCCGCAGGCGCTTCCGCTTCGGCAGCGGCGGCATCGGCTGCTTCCTTGGCGGTGTCTTCGGCCTTCTGGCGCTCGGCTTCTTCGCGCTCCACGCGCTTCTTGCCCGGCAGAGCCTTCTGCGGGTTGTTGCGCGCTTCACGCTTCAGGAGACCGGCGGCATCGAGGAACCGGTGCACCCGGTCGGTCGGCCGCGCGCCGACGGAGAGCCAGTGTTTCACCCGGTCTTCGTCCATGGTGATGCGCTCGGCCGAGTCCTTCGGAAGCAGCGGATTGTAGGTGCCGATCTTCTCGATGAACCGGCCGTCGCGCGGCGAGCGCACGTCGGCGATAACGATACGGTAGAACGGGCGTTTCTTGGTGCCGCCCCGGGCAAGTCTGATTTTGAGTGACATGGTGTTTCAGTCTCCTAATAAGCGAGGTTCGGTTGTTTCTTCGATTGTTTCCATGGCGGAGGTCCGCCGCTATTTCTTCTTCACCGGGAATTTCGGCATGCCACCGCCGAGACCGGGGAGTGAGCCGCCGAGGCCGGGCAGGCCGGGCATGCCGGGAGGCGGGAACGGCTGGCCGGGCGCTCCGCCCTGGGTGAGTTCGGGGGGCAGGTCTTCCGGGTTCATCTGCGAAGGGTCGGGCATACCGCCGCCGAACATATTGGCGAACATGCCTTTGCCCTTGCCCATCTTCTTCATCATGTCCGCCATCTGGCGGTGCATCTTCAAAAGCCGGTTGATGTCCTGCACGGAAGTGCCCGAGCCGGCCGCAACGCGCTTTTTGCGCGACGCGTTGAGCATCTTCGGCGCCTTGCGCTCCTTCGGCGTCATTGACGAAATGATCGCCATTTGGCGCTTAATGATGAGATTGTCGAGATCGGCGTCCTCGAGCTGCTTCTTCATCTTGCCGATGCCGGGCAGCATGCCGAGCACGCCCGACATGCCGCCGATCTTCTGCATCTGCGTCAACTGTTCGGAAAGGTCCTCCAGGTCGAAGGTGCCCTTCTTCATCTTCCTGGCGATCTTCTCCGCCTTTTCGGCGTCGATCGTCTCGGCGGCCCGCTCGACCAGCGACACCACATCGCCCATGCCGAGGATACGGTTGGCGATGCGGTCGGGATGGAAGTCTTCCAGCTCGTCGATCTTCTCGCCGGTGCCCATCAGCTTGATCGGCTTGCCGGTGACGGCGCGCATGGAAAGGGCGGCGCCGCCGCGTCCGTCACCGTCGATGCGGGTCAGAACGATGCCGGTGACATCGATACGCTCGTTGAAGGTGCGCGCAACGTTGACCGCGTCCTGGCCGGTGAGGGCATCGGCAACCAGGAGGGTTTCGTGCGGGGTGGCGAGATCGCGGACCTCTTCGGTCTCGCGCATCAGTTCGTCGTCGATATGCAGCCGGCCGGCGGTGTCGAGCATGACCACGTCGTAACCGCCGAGGCGGGCGGCATCCATGGCGCGCCGGGTGATGTCGCGCGGCAGTTGGTTCTCGACGATCGGCAGGGTGTCGACGCCGATCTGCTCGCCCAGCACACGCAGCTGTTCCTGGGCCGCCGGGCGGCGCACGTCGAGGGACGCCATCAGCACTTTGCGCTTGTCGCGCTCGTTGAGCCGTTTGGCGATCTTGGCGGTGGTCGTCGTCTTGCCGGATCCCTGCAGGCCGACCATCATGATGGCGACGGGCGCGGGCGCGTTGAGGTCGACGCCGGCGGCATCCGCGCCGAGGGTCTCCACAAGCGCGTCGTTGACGATCTTGACGACCATCTGGCCCGGAGTGACCGACTTGACCACCTCCTGGCCGACCGCTTGTTCCTTGACCCTTTCGATAAAGTCGCGCACCACCTCGAGCGCCACATCGGCTTCGATCAGGGCACGGCGCACCTCGCGCATGGCGGCGGCGACGTCGGCGTCGGAGAGCGCGCCGCGTCTGGTGAGCTTGTCGAATATGCCGCCGAGGCGGTCTGATAGGGTCTCAAACATATGCTCGTTTCTCTTCGGTTCCTTCGGCGGCCTGTCATCAGGTCTCAGATCAGTTTGGCGCAAAGACCAGCTCAACGCAAAATGCACCCGCGGGCGAAACTCGCTGGCGGGTGTTGACCCCCCTGCCTCCCGGATGATCCGTTCGCCGGATGCTCCATGTGCAGGGCGGCCTGACGACGATCATGCGCCTTCAGGAACGGCGCGGACCATACTTATCGGGCGCATGGCTGTCAATGTGCTTGGCGGCGTCGCCGCGGGGGCGCTTGGCAGCGTTGCCGCGACGACCCTAGTGCAGTAGGTAAGCGCCTTCACGGTGGAGGCAAGTCATCATGGCATCGGCGAAGGCGAATGATCTCGGTCTGTGCGGCACCCGTCTGGCAAGAGTGGGCGACTGGATGCGCGGTTATGTCGAGAGCGGCAGGCTGCCCTGTGCGCTGACGCTGGTGGCGCGGCGCGGGGAAATCGCGTTGCTGGATCACTGCGGGTATTCAGATGTCGAGACGGGGCGGGAGATTTCCCGGGACGCCATCTTCAGGATCTATTCCATGACCAAACCGGTCGCCGCGGTGGCGGCCATGATGCTCTATGAGGAGGGCCGGTTTCAGCTCGATGATCCGATTGCCCGCTTCCTCCCCGAGTTCGAAGCCATGTCCGTCTATGTTTCCGGTCATGGCACCATGATGCACACCGAACCGGCGGAGCGGCCCATCACCGTGCGTGATCTGCTCACTCATACGGCGGGGTTCACCTACGGGTTTCTCGACGAGACACCGCTTGGCGAGTATTACCGGCGCCAGGGGATCGAGTTCAATCCCGGCAAGCAGCCGCTGGCGGAAACCGTCGCGGCGCTGGCGGAACTGCCCCTGGCGCATCAGCCGGGGGCACGCTGGAACTACGGCGTCTCCTTCGACGTGCTCGGCCGGCTCATCGAGATCTGGTCGGGACAGGCCCTCGACCGGTGCTTCGATGAGCGGATATTCCAGCCGCTCGGTATGACCGATACCGCGTTCTCCATCTCAGATGAAAAGCGTGACCGCTTGGCCTCGCTTTACCGACAAGCCGATGGTGGTGGCATCGAACGTGTCGAACCCGCCGCTAAAACATCTTACGAAGATCCCGTGATGCTGTTTTCCGGCGGCGGCGGGTTGCTTTCGACGGTCGATGACTTCTTCCGGTTCACCGAGTTGCTGCGGCGCGGAGGGGAACTGGACGGGGTCCGGCTGCTCGGCCGCAAGACCGTCGAGTTCATGACCGCGAACCACCTTGGCGGCGACATGGCCGATATGGGCCAGCCGACCTTCGGCGAGAGCCGGTTCGAGGGCGTCGGTTTCGGGTTCGGCGTTTCCGTCATGCTCGATCCGGCGCGCGCCAACATAATGGGCACACCGGGCGAGTATGCCTGGGGCGGAGCGGCCAGCACCGCCTTCTGGATCGACCCCGTGGAGGACATGACGGTCATTTTCATGACCCAGCTTCTGCCGTCGAGCGCCTATCCGCTGCGGCGCGAATTGCGGGTTCTGGCCTATCAGGCTTTAATCGACTGAGCAGCGGGGAGTTGTGCAATGAAGATTTGTATCGGCGGAGCGACCGGCGGGGTTGGCCGTTGCCTGGTGCGCGGGGTTCTGGCGGCGGATGATCTCACTTTGGACAGTGCGGTTGCGAGAAAGGCGAAAGGGGAGGACATCGGGGAAGCCATCGGCGAGGCGCCCTGCGGTGTCACCGTGAGCGGTGACATCGAAGAGGCCCTGGCGCGGCGCCCAGACGTGCTGATCGACTACACCCATCCAGACGTCCGCATGAAGCATGTCATGGCGGCGGTCTCGCGTTCGATCCCGGTGGTGATCGGCACAACCGGGTTCACGGGCGAAGAGTTCGATCGGCTCGATGCCGCCGCACGAGAGGCAGGCATCGGGCTGGTCACCGGCAACTTCGCCCTCACGGCGGCCCTGCTGCAGCGATTTGCCCTGATGGCTGCGGAGCACATTCCGCACTGGACGGTGCTGGAATACTGCAAGGCCTCGAAACCGGACGTGCCGAGCGGCACGGCGCGCGAACTGGCCGAACTGATGGGGGAGGTCAGGCGGCCCGAGCACGAACTTTCACCCGAGCAGCATGTCGGCGACATTGCGTCGCTTGGGGCCGATGTGGCCGGGACGCGGGTGCACGCGGTCCGCCTGCCCGGCCAGACCGCATCGGTCGAAGTTCTCTTCGGCATGCCCGGCGAGCGCCTGCGCCTGCGTCACGAAATGGGCGAGGACGACGGGATATTCGTCGATGGCAGCCTGCTGGCCGCACGGAAGGTGCAGAACATCACCGGCCTGATCCGGGGGCTCGACAAGCTGCTGTTTGATGAGGGCGGCTGATTGCGCCTTTCCCGGATGCGCGGTTATCGGGTTGACCGCAGGGCTGACAGACAATCGGCAAGTGTTGGATCCTCGACCAGACGGCCAGCGGCAATGTCGCCTTGCAGCCGGCCGGTATCGGGAAGGATTTGCGTCATGATCCGGTCGATATCATTGTGTTGCGAGAGATCTGAGTGCCACCTGCGCCAGTGGCTGGCGGTTTTGACCGGCAGGTCAGTGTTGCGAGCGACAGCTTCGCCTCCGTTTATGATCTTCCGGCGCAGATGCGCACGTGATCTGACCGGGAAGTGATAAATGCGTATGCGCGAAGCGTATTCGGGGACCGGACTTTCATGCTTGACCGCATGGTTCCCCATGCCGACGCGCGTCAATCCGTCGGCGGACGCCAGGACCTTCTGCCGCAGGCGGTAGTAGTATAGCGGATCAGGCAACCGATCGCGCGGCGCGGTGTTCGCCGGAGGAAGGGGTTGCTGATCCGATGCTGCATAGATCAGGCGTCTGTACCAGGGGTCATCGGTCTCGGTGTCAAATGCGTACAGCATGTTCTGTCTCTGACAATTTAAGACACCCTGTGTAGCACTGTGCAGCTCGTGCTTCAGGTCGCCATGGAGCGGCCACCAGAATTCATCGGCATCATTGTTCAGGATCCAGTCGGCACCGTAGTGGTCGCGGGCCAGAAACGCCATACGCGTAACCCAATCACTCTGCGCGAAGTTGTGCTCTGGCTGGTGCAGCAGTTTGAGGGTGCCCTGGCGCTCGTACTCAGCAAGGATGTCGGCGGTCTCGTCGCGCGAGCCGTTGTCGGTCGCCACGACGAAGTCGACGCCGTGGGAAAGATGAAATTCGATGTTGTCGCGCACGATGTCCGCCTCGTCGCGAACCAGCAGTGTCATGACAAGCTTCAATTCCTGCCTCCTGCAGACTGACGTGCGGTTGGCCATGGCTTCCAGCGTTGGCCGTGAGGCACCGCCTGTTACCGAAGATGGGATCGACGTAAATGCCCGTCCGCGCAAAAGACCATGTGACGAGCCTGTGTGCATGCGCCATAATTTGTGTTGCCACAATATGTTAGTGGCATGTATTTGATCAACTAAGATCAATGGTCGCGGGTTTGCGGCGGTTGGTGGCCGGGGCGTTAGTCACTGAGTATTGCGAGTTGAGTTGCATGACGCGCAAAGCGCCGAGCCTTGACGAATTTGTCGACGATGCCCCATGGGAGAACACCACCGGGCCGCAAAAGACATATGGGATCGATCCGCTTATCGAGGGTGTGATTGTCGATCCCCTGATCAAACACAGTGATGACCGAGGCGAACTGATCGAGCTGCTCACCACGCGGGACGGGCCGATCGATCCGATTGTGCATGTCTATCAGGTCTTCGCCGAACCACAGTCAATTCGTGCCTGGGTGTATCATAAGCGCCAGGACGATCGCCTGGCCTACACAAATGGCAGGTTCAAGGTTGTGCTGTGTGACCTGAGGCCGGACAGCGGAACCTACGGCATGGTGAACGAGTTTGACCTTGGGAGTGATTTCCCGTGCGTGCTCACCATCCCGCCCTTCGTGGTGCACGGTGTGATGAACGTCGGCGATGAGCGGGCCAGCTTCGTCAACCTGCCAACCGTGGCCTATGATCCGGCCAGCCCGGACAAATCCCGCCTACCGGCCGATCACCCGGGAATTCCCTATTCCTTTAGCAGCTTACTGAAGCCCTGACAGGTGAAAGCTCCATCGGGTTCAGTGCTTGTGGTCGGTTCCCGTTTCACCATATAACGCGCCTATGAATGATATGCCCGCACAGATCCCGTTCCGCAAGATGAACGGCCTCGGCAACGACTTTGTCGTGATCGATGCCCGTGCGCGCGACATTTCGCTGAGCGAAGAGCAGGTTCGGGCCATTGCCGACCGGGACAGCGGTGTTGGATGCGATCAGCTGATCATATTCGGACCGCCGCGTGACGCCGGCTCGGATGCCTATATGCGGATCTGGAACTGGGATGGTGGCGAAGTCGAGGCCTGCGGAAATGCGACGCGCTGCATTGCGGACATTCTGATTGCCGAGACCGGAAAGCCTGAAGTTCGCATTGGGTCGCCTGGCGGCATGCTGCGCTGTACGCGGGCCGGTGACGGCCTGATCACCGCCGATATCGGGGCACCGCGTCTCAGGTGGGACCAGATCCCGCTGGCCGAGGAGTTCTACGATACGCGCCGTATCGAGCTGCAGGTCGGGCCGATCGATGCCCCCCTCCTGCACAGCCCCAGCGTGGTCAATGTCGGCAACCCGCATTGCATCTTCTGGGTCGACGATGTAGAAGCCTACGATCTGGAGCGGTTCGGGCCGCTGCTCGAGAACCATCCGATCTTTCCGGAACGCGCCAATATTTCGCTGGCTCATGTGACCGCGCCGGACGCCGTGACCCTCAAGGTGTGGGAGCGCGGCGTCGGGCTGACACGCGCCTGCGGCACCGCGGCCTGCGCCGCCGCCGTTGCCTCCGCCCGCAAGACGCTCACGGGGCGCGCCGTCAATGTTTCCCTGCCGGGCGGTACACTCCACATCGAGTGGCGCGAGGCAGACGACCACATCCTGATGACCGGCCCTTATGTCTATGACTACGACGGTGTCCTCGACGAACGCCTGCTTCATGCCGAGGCGGTGTGATGGGTGCGCATCAGATTCTCACCTTTGGCTGCCGGCTGAATGCCTATGAATCGGAAGTCATGCGGGGGCACGCGGAGGCCGGCGGACTGGAGGACGCGGTCATCGTCAACACCTGTGCGGTGACCGCGGAAGCTCAGCGCCAGGCGCGTCAGGCGATCCGCAAGGCGCGGCGGACCAATCCTGACGCCAAGATCATCGTTACCGGCTGCGCCGCACAGATCGAGCCGGCGAGCTTTTCCGCCATGCCGGAAGTGGATCTGGTGCTGGGCAATGACGAGAAGCTGAAGCCGGAGCACTACCGGGCAGAGGACTTCGGTGTGGCGCGCGAAGAGCGCGTGCGCGTCAACGACATCATGTCGGTGCGCGAGACGGCATTGCACATGATCGACGGTTTTGAGGGCCGGGCCCGTGCCTTCGTGCAGATCCAGAACGGCTGCGATCATCGCTGCACATTCTGCATTATCCCCTATGGCCGTGGCAATTCGCGTTCGGTGCCGGCCGGCGATGTGGTGGCGCAGGTACGCCGCCTGGTGGAGAACGGCACCAACGAAGTGGTTCTGACCGGCGTCGACATGACCGCTTACGGCCGTGACCTGCCGGGGAACCAGACGCTTGGGCGCCTGGTGCGCTCGGTGCTCTCAGAAGTGCGTGAGCTGCCGCGGCTGCGCCTGTCCTCGATCGATTCCATCGAAGCGGATGACGCATTGCTCCGCGCGGTTGCCGAAGAAGAGCGTCTGATGCCGCATCTCCATCTCTCGCTGCAGTCCGGCGACAACATGATCCTCAAGCGTATGAAGCGGCGTCATGCCCGCGAGGACTCGATCGCGTTTTGCGCCCGCATTCGCGCGTTGCGCGCCGACATGGTGTTCGGCGCCGACCTGATCGCCGGGTTCCCGACCGAAACGCAGGAGATGTTCGCCAACACCGAACGGCTGGTCGAAGAATGCGGCCTGAGCTTCCTGCATGTGTTTCCCTATTCGCCGCGCCCGGGAACGCCGGCGGCGCGGATGCCGCAGGTGCCCGGCGACATGATCAAGGATCGCGCGCGGCGGCTGCGAGCGGCCGGGACGCAGCGGATTGACGGTCTGATGGCGAGACTGCAGGGTCGCCGCCTGCCGGTGCTGATGGAGACCGCAACAAGCGGCCGGACGGAACAGTTCGTCGGCGTGGAGCTCGCCGGTTCCGATGTCTCCGGCGTGCCCGGCGCGCTTGTCGACCTTGAGATCACCGGCATGCGGGACGGCGTCCTCATCGGGCAGGCGCTCGCATGAGCGACGAGAAGAAGCCCGGCTTCTTCAAGCGCCTTTTCAAGCGGATCGGTGGATCGAAGGACGAGACGCCACCTCCTCTTGAAGCCGAGGCGGAGGCACCCGAATCCGAGGTGCCTTCTGAGAGTTTTCCACAAGAGGCCCCCGAACCCGCGCAACCCGAAATAGCACGTGACAGTGCGGCGGAGGTGCAGTCCGCTCCCCTGCCAGAGCCAGAGCCAGAGCCAGAGCCAGAGCCAGAGCCAGAGCCAGAGCCAGAGCCAGAGCCAGAGCCAGAGCCAGAGCCAGAGCCAGAGCCAGAGCCAGAGCCAGAGCCAGAGCCAGAGCCAGAGCCAGAG
>JAJFHL010000170.1 GCA_021775615.1 Hyphomicrobiales bacterium | reverse complement strand
TTGGCGATGTCCGGCTCGGCGGCGATCAGGTTGAGGAAATGCACCATGACCTCTTCGGACTCGAGCATCCCCTCGTCCATGTTGATGTCGATGATCTGGGCGCCGTTCTCGACCTGCTGGCGGGCGATGTCGAGGGCGGTGTCATAGTCGCCTTCGGTGATCAGCTTGCGGAATTTCGCCGAGCCCGTGACATTGGTCCGCTCGCCCACATTGACGAAGTTGGTCTCGGCCGTCAGCGTGAAGGGTTCGAGGCCCGACAGGCGCATCAGGGGCGCGACTTCGGGGATCGCGCGCGGCGCGACACCCTCCACCGACCTGGCAATGGCGCGGATGTGATCGGGCGTGGTGCCGCAGCACCCGCCGACAATATTGACCAGCCCGCTGCGGGCGAATTCTCCAAGCAGTTCGGCGGTCGCTTCGGGGCTCTCGTCATACTCGCCGAACTCGTTCGGCAGCCCGGCATTGGGATAGGCGCAGACCAGGGTGTCGGCGACCTGCGAGATCTCGTCCACATGCTGGCGCATTTCCTTGGCGCCCAATGCGCAGTTGAGGCCGATGGCGAGCGGAGCCGCGTGGCGCATGGAGTGCCAGAAGGCGGTCGGCGTCTGGCCTGAAAGGGTGCGGCCCGAGAGGTCCGTAATGGTGCCCGAGATCATGATCGGCAACTGCCGCCCGGCCTCGTCGAGCGCTTTGAAGACGGCGAAGATCGCGGCCTTGGCGTTGAGCGTGTCGAAGATGGTCTCGATGAGAAGAATGTCGGCGCCGCCTTCGATGAGCCCGCGCGCCGCTTCGCCGTAAGCCGCGGTGAGATCGTCGAATGTCGCGGCCCGGTAGGCCGGGTTGGTGACGTCGGGAGAAAGCGAGGCGGTCTTGTTGGTCGGTCCGATGGCGCCGGCGACGAAGCAGCGGCGGCCCGGTTCGGCGGCCATCATGGCATCGCAGGCCTCGCGCGCCAGCCGCGCGCCATCGCGGTTCAGCTCGAAGGCGAGGTCCTCCATGCCGTAGTCGGCCTGCGCAATGGACGTGGAGGAGAACGTGTTGGTCTCGACGATATCGGCGCCGGCTTCCAGATAGGCCGTATGGATCGTGCGGATGGCATCGGGCTGCGTCAGGGTGAGCAGGTCGTTGTTGCCCTTGAGATCGCTTGGCCATTCGGCGAAACGCCCGCCGCGAAAATCCGCCTCCTCCAGCCTGAGCGCCTGGATCTGCGTCCCCATGGCGCCATCCATCACGAGGATCCGTTTCGCAGCGAGTTCGCGGAGTTCCAGAGCGATGGGATCGTTGCTGCCGCCGAGCATCATGGATTACAGGCCTCGTTGATTGCATTTATGTGAACAGGCAAATATAAACATATCTTTATATTGTAGTGCAAGAAGTGTTTGGCGAGTGCCGTCTTGGCCATTCGGCCCTGATCTGCTCAACCAATCCGTCATTGAGGTGGCCCACGTCACCTGCCACCGCCTCCTCGACGAGTTTCGGCGGAATGGTTTGCGGATACGTTAAGAGGGAGGTTTGCTTGTCGGGGATGCGGGGATCGCGGCCGTACGCGCCTTCCGCGATCCAAAAGTTATGGCCCGGCGTTCAACAAATGAGCGCAGCGCCCGTCCGGTCTTTCTGCGCGGGATGATGGTGCGGAACGGTGGTCGCACAAGGTGTCGTGCAGCGCGACTCAGTGTGGCCGCGGAATCCACACCAGGCCGGATTGCAGATTTCTCTGCGTCCTGAGCTCGACGTAGCCGGCGATTGCATGACCAGCCGCTGGCCAGATGAGGCTCTTTATCAGTATGAGCCACAACGGATTGCCGTCTGCGCCCGGCGTGATCACGCCAAGTGCGGCCAGCAGCGCGGCGCCGGTGATGAGGACATAGATCGACCAGCCTGCGGCAATGAAGGCGCGTTGCCACAGTGTACTGCTGCGGACGGTCGTTTTTGGCATGGTCATCAGCTGGTTTCCTCACAAACTCACATGAGCCTGATATGTTGAGGCCGGATCGTTTCCCCTATGCGCTGGATCACACCCGCATGAATTCAGTTTTTTCAGGTTCATCGGTTTTCCAGATATCGCTTCGCCAAATTTCCAATTTTACAATCGGCCCGGAAAGCTGGACCATTGAAATGCGCCGAGCGGAACCTGGAAACCTGGAGAAGCGGAATGCAACACGACAGCGATGATCACCGGATCGAGAGCGAGGATCAACTTGCCGGCATCGTCGGCGAGAAGCACCCGCTGGCGGTCAACAAGTGCCTCACCCATCTCGACCGCTACGCCAGGGAGTTCATTGCGCGCTCGCCGTTCGTGTGCATCGCCACACAGGGCGCCGATGGCAGAGCCGATGTCAGCCCCAGAGGCGACCCGCCGGGTTTTGCGACGGTGCTGGACGACGCCACGCTCGCCCTGCCGGACCGGCCGGGAAACAACCGGGTCGACACCAGAGCAACATCCTGGCGAACCCGTCCGTCGGCCTCCTGTTCATGGTGCCGGGCTATGACGACACGCTGCGGGTCAACGGCAAGGCGCATCTGACGACAGACCCGGGCCTCCTCGCCGATATGGCGGTGAACGGCCGGCCTCCCAAGCTGGCCATCGTGCTGCAGGTCGAAGAGGCTTTCCTGCACTGTGCCAAGGCCTTCAGACGGTCGAAATTGTGGAGCCCGGACGCCTTGCAGGACCGCCGCGAAATGCCGAGCCTGGCGCGCATGATCATGGACCAGACGAGCGACAAGGCGGTTTCCCGGGAAGAGGTCGAGGAAGCCGACGCCCTGGTGGAAAACGACTATCGCGACAATATGTACTGAGGCGGCACGATGCAGTTCCCCGAGTTTCCTAAGTTCCCCCTGGCCCACCTTCCGACACCTCTGGAGCCCCTCGACCGGCTGTCCGAGGCCCTGGGCGGGCCGCGCATCTTCATCAAGCGCGACGACTGCACCGGACTGGCGCTCGGCGGCAACAAGACGCGCAAGCTTGAATATCTGATCGCCGACGCCCTCAAGGCGGGAGCCGACACCGTGATCACCGCCGGCGGCCTGCAGTCGAACCATGTGCGCCAGACCGCGGCCGCGGCCAACAAGGCAGGCCTTGCCTGCCACTTGGTGCTTCAGCGCAAGGTGGCGTGGGGCGATGCCGCCTATGACGAGAGTGGAAATCTCCTGCTTGACAGCCTGCTCGGCGCCGTGCCGCATCTCTGCCCGGCCGACGCAACGCGTGAAGCGGAGATGGGCCGGGTCGAGCAGGAATTGAAAGACGCGGGCGCCAACCCCTATGTCATTCCCGTTGGAGGCGCCAACGCCATCGGCGGCCTCGGCTATGCGGCGGCGGCCGGAGAACTCCTCGATCAGGCAGAGGGGCTCGGCGTTGCGTTCGGCCATGTGGTGCTTGGATCGGGAACCGGGTCCACCCAGGGCGGCCTGCTCGCCGGACTGGCGCTTCACAATTCAAGCCTGAAGGTGCTCGGAATGAATGTCGAAGCGCCGTCGCCGGACCTTGCGCACAAAGTCGCCGATGTCGCCGCGTCCACCGCTGAACTCCTGCAGCTTGCCGATGCCGATCTCTCCGCACGGGTTTCTGTGAACGGCGATTACGGCGGCGAGGCCTATGGCATACCGACCGAAAAGATGGTCGAGGCGCTGCACCTGGCGGCGCGCACGGAGGGCATCGTTCTCGATCCGGTCTACACCGGAAAGGCGTTTTCCGGGCTGATCGATCTGGTGCGGACCGGGGCCTTCCCGGCGGACGAGCCGGTTGTGTTCATCCACACCGGAGGGGCACCCGGCGCCTTCGCCTATCCCTCGCTGTTCGACCGGCTGCTTCCCGCAGACAGTCCCTAACCGCCGCCTATCCATCCCCCGTCCAACATCAGCTTCGCCATCACCACGGCGAGGAACAGCACCATGGCGGGGAGGAACTGCAGCCGAAGCCGGCCGTACCAGTAGGGCAGGCGGCCCGATTGGGCGGCGGCGAAGTCCGAGAAAGTGGAGATCAGGAAGCCCGCCATAAGCACGGCGGCGCCCGCCAGGGGCACCGGGATCAGTGCCAGCCAGGCGATCAGCGGCAGGAGGATGGCGATGGTGTAGTCGACCGGTTCGGGCAGGCGGTCTTTCTCGCCGAAGGCAAAGCCCATGCGCACGCCGCCGAGCACCCCGAGGGTCAGCGCCTCATAGGCGATGGAGAGGCGCACCCACAGCACGGTGTCGTCGGCAAACCACACGGCCGCCGCAAACCACGGCAGGAGCGAAACATTGAGGCCGCCGAGCACCCAGGCGGCTTTTGGCGTGTGGGTGGTTTGGGTCGCCGCTTTGAGCAGATGGGTCAGCATGGTGCGCGCCCGGCTCAGGCCGTACCGGTCAGCGCAAGCGCCGCCAGGAGATAGATCCGCGCCGCGTCGGCCAGTTGCCGGGTCTCGACGAATTCGTTCACCGTGTGCGCCTGGGCCAGCGCCCCCGGCCCGCAGATCACGCAGGGGAAGCCCATGTTGGGCGCATCTGTGCCGCCGGGAAAGGCGGTGATGGGCGGCGGCGCGCCGGTCACCTGTTCACAGGCCCGCGCCAGCGCCTGCACCAGGCCGTCGTCGGGCGCGATGTCGAGCGGACCGACGCCGATGGTCGGCCCGGCGATCTCGTAGCGGAAGCCGGGATCGGTTTCGGCGAGCCGGTCGAGGCGGGCGCGGTACTCGGCGATGATCTGGTCTTCCGTCTCCCCCGGCACCATGCGGCGGTCGACTTCGAGCTCGCAGAAATCAGGCACGGCGGAGGAAATCGTGCCGCCCTGGATGACGCCCGGCGAGAACCGGCCGTGGCCGCACAGGGGATGGGCCTCCCGCGTCTTGAGTTCATCGCCATAGTCGTCGAAGGCGGCGATCACGCGGGCCATGCGCACGATAGCGTTTTCGCCGAGCTCCGGCATCGACGAGTGCACCGCCTTGCCGAAGGTGCGGATCAGCATGCAGGTCTGCCCCTTGTGCGCCGGACAGATAGCAAGTTCGGTCGGCTCGCCGATCAGTCCCGCATCGGCGCGCGGCCAGTTCGGGACCCAGTCTTTGGAACCGATCATGGTGTGTTCTTCGTCGGCGACCGCACCGATCATGAGGTCGCCCACAAGTTCAGTGCCGCTCTCATGCAACACGCGCACCACTTCGAGATAGGCGGCAAGCGCCGCCTTCATGTCGCAGGCGCCGCGTCCGTAAAGCTTCCCGTCTTCCACCCTTGGCACGAAGGCATCGTCATAACCCTCGACGCCGACCGTATCCATGTGGCCGGCCAGCATGAAGGACGGGCCGGCGCCGCTGCCGGCGAGGCGGCCGCAGACATTGGGCCGCCCGGCGGCGATGTCGCGCCGCTCGACCGCCATCCCGAGCGCCTCCATGCGGTCGCACAGATAGTCCGCCATCTCCTGTTCGCGGTGGCCTGGCGAGGCCTCCTCGTCGAACGGATTGACGCTTTGGATGGCCACCATATCGGCCAGCGCCGCCATAACCGCGCTCTCGTCGACCCTGTCGAGCAGGGGGTGTGCCGGGCCCGCGCCTGCGGACATCAAAGGACCCGGCCCTTGCCGCAGCGCGGCACCGCGCGCCCGCCATCGGCCAGCGCCACCACCATCATGATCTCGTTGGGCCGCGGCGCATCGGGCACGGCAATGGTCATGGCGTCGAAATGATCGAACGACCAGGCATCGTCCTTGTGGCCGAGCGGCACATCGAGACTGGCGCCGGCGGACGCCACCTTGCAGGCGGACGGTATCAGCGCTTCGCCACCGCCGATCGGCCCGCGCATCGGTTTGCCGAGTTTCGGGTGCAACAGCGCATGGCCGTTCTCCACATCGCCATTGACGCCGACGATTGCAGCCTTGCCGTAACTCGCAACCGGGTGTGGGATCAGCGGCAGGAGCTGCGCCATCAGGGCCTCGCCCAGTTCGCCGCCAATGTCGAACAACGCCGACAGATCGTCCTGAAAGGCGCCGGCATACGGGTTTGTGAAGATGGCGCAGCCGGCGGCGCGCGTCACCGGGCGCTCGGCTGTCTTGCCGCCTTCGCCGGTGATGGTCTCGGTAATGATGACGGTTTTTCTGACTTCCATGCGACGGTTCCTCCGGGCGCGTTTTGCGCCCAACAGTTACACATCGCGGTCAGGCGATCCAGTCGGTTTCGCCCCTCGTCATGGTGACCACGCAAGCCGCCCGGAGCTAACCGGTCTTCTTGCGCAGTGTCTCGATCAGAACGCCGGTCACCGCCCCGGTCGGCGTCAGGTCGTTGGCTTTCTGGAAGTGACGGATGGCGTCGCGTGTCTTGGCCCCGATGAGGCCGTCGGACGGCCCGGCGCTGTAGCCCAGCTTGTTCAAAAGCGCCTGTGCTTCGGCAATCATTTCGCGTTTGGCGAAGGTTGTCGACGTCACGTTGGAGGCGAGCTCTTTCCAGTTGTCGGAGGGCGGCGTCACCACGTTCGCGGTCTTGTCGGTTGCCTTGACGGTCCAGTTCTCGACCTCGAGTTTGGCCTGGATCAGCGCCTGGGGCGCCAGTCTGTCTTCGATGCGCTGCAGCCGCGTTGCCGCGTCCCTGTCGCCCTGTTTGGCGGCCAGGGCGAACCATTTATAGGCCTGACTCAGGTCCTTGGCGACGCCGAGGCCGCGTTCGTGCAGGATACCCAGATTGTACTGGCTGTCCTTGAGACCGAGCTCGGCCGCATTGCGGAACCAGATGCCGGCCTTGTTGAAGTCCGGCGTGCCGCGGCTGCCATCGGCATAGATGACCGCCAGATTGTGCATCGCCTTGCGGTTGCCTTTCTCCGCGGCGCGTTCATACCAGATGCGCGCGGCGGCAACGTCCTTGGGAACGCCCTTGCCCTTTTCATAGAACGTGCCGAGGCGGTATTGCGCCGGCGCCAGGCCGCGGGCCGCCGATTTCTGATACCACTGTGCCGCGATCCGGAAATCCTGCTTGACGGCGCCGCCTTCGGTATAGGCGGTGGCCACCATGAACTGGGCTACGGGATCGCCTTTCGCCGCGGCCATGCGCATGCCGAGCGGACCGACTTCCGCCGGCGGCAGGTTCTTCGGAGGCTGCGTCTTGGCCTGCTTGAACTGCGGTGCGGGCTTGGCCTGTGGCGTCTGCGTTTTTTCGGTCGTGATCGTCGTGGCCGCGGGCGGCGTCTGCGGCGTTATGGCCGACGGCGTCTGCAGCCAGGGCATGGTGAGGAACGCCGAGTCGGCCGGCGACATGAGCTTGTTGTCGGTCTTCTTCTCCACCGGCTCAATGCTGCCGGTGGTGATGGTGTCCGATGCGGGAGAAGGCGGCACCGGGTCCGCTTCGGGGTTGGTCAACGACTGCTTGCCCGGCCCCGGCGTCTGCGCCGCGGGTGCCGGCAGTATCTGCTCCGGCACTTCGGCGGTGTCTTGTGGTGGCGGCGTCAACGCACGGCTCTGCTGATCCGGCTCCGGCGCGGGCACGTCCTCGATGGCTTCCGGCGTGGCATCGGGAGCGGGCACATCTTCGGTCGGTTCCGGCGCGTTTATCTGGATCGGGTCCGACGTGTCGCCGCTGCCGCCGACAACCTTGTAGGCGGAGGCCGCGCCGATCATCAAAAGGACGATCGCGGCCAGTATCAAAGGCCTGCGGTTCTTGCCGCCGGTCGCGCCGTTTTCAGCGGCCTTCTTGCCCCGCCGTCCGCGGCGCAGCGCCTTGAACGGCCCCTTGCCCTGATCGGCTTCGGGTTCGGCGGCAACCTGCGCCGCACGGCGGGCGGCGGCAATGAAGTCGTTGCGTCTGGATGCATTGTCCCCGACGGGTGCGCCGGGTGCCTGCTGCACACCGGTGGGTGCGTCCGCCGGCGGTTCGCCGAGCGGCGGCAACGGCGGTGTGCCACCGGAGAACAGCTCTTCCATCTGCTCTGCCGATTTGGCATCCACGGCGGCCTTCCACGCCGGTTCGTCGGCCGGCGCCGCCGCGTCCGGTGCGCCAAAACCCTGTGGTGACGGCATCGGTGGAATCGGCGGCAGCTGAAGCTCGTCAAGACCTGTTTCGGACGATGGCGCCGCGGGCGCCACGCCGGGGGCCGGAGGTATTGCTCCGGGTGCCTGTCCCCCAGGCGTTTCCTCCAGGGCCACAAGCCGGGTGATGACCTTCTCAAGAGTGTCGTGAACCGCTTCGAGGGTTTCCTGATTGCGCTGGTCGGCGCCCTCGGCGCTTGATTTCAGGGCCTGCAGGCCTTGTTCGATGGCCTGAATGGTTGCCGCGTCACTGGGCTCGCCGCCATTGGCGCGCATCTGCTCGGCGGCACGTCCAACCGCCTGTTCGGCCGCTTCAGTGGCGAAATTGCGGGTCTGTTCAACGCTTTCGAAGAGCTGCGCAATGCTCTTTTCGATGGCCTGGATGCCCGAATGCTGCTGCTCGGAATGTGCAACCCGTTGCGCCAGACCGTCGATCTGGGCGCCGAGCGCATTGACCAGTTCCTCAGTGCGCGAGTCCCCTTGCGAGGCCGCAACACGCGCGTCGATCTCGTGAACCCGTCGTTCCAGGTTCTCCCAGGCAGGGTTTGTCTGCGGCGTGGCGATGGTGTGTTCGAGCCGCTGGCTGACCTCGTTGAGGCGTTGCTCAAGGGCGACAAACGCCGCCTCGTGGGTCGCGTTGGCGAACTTCTGTTCCATCATGTTGGACAGATTGTCCAGACCGGAGCGCAGCGACTGGACGTCGCTCTCCGACGCGGCTTCCACCTTGATCTGCTGGACGTCCTGCGACACATGCGACATCTGCTGCATCAACCCGGAGATCGTCCGCTCGGTCTCCGGATCGAGACCGGTCGTGGCCTGGATCTGCGCCGCGAGTTCGCGAACCTGGGTTTCGATTTCGCGGAAATCTTCCTGGGTCGACTGCACAACTTCGCCGGCGGCCTCCTCGGCGGTCTGGCGCGAGGTCTCGCGAACTGTCTCCAGGCGGTCGTTGAGGTTGCCCAGTCTCTGCTCCAGCGAATTGGACAGTTCGTTCTGGGTCTGGCTGGCGACGCGCTCGGCGACTTCGACGCGATGCGCCAGTTCCGAAAGCCTTTCATCGACTTCCGGCGGATAGTCGCCGGTCGAAGACTGGGCGATTTGCTCGACCTGCTCCGCCAGATGCGACAGCTGACCTTCGACAGCCTGCTTGAGGTCGCCTTGGCCATCCTGGCCGATCTGATCGACCCGGAGCGCCAATGCGGTCAGCCGGTTTTCGACGTCGCCGAGAATTTTCTTGTTGGCGCTGTCGGTGCTTTTCGGCCTGGCGGCGACTTCCTGGTCGAGACCTTCAAGCCTGGCGTTCAGCTCCGCCAGGATGTCGCGGTTTTCCTGGTCGGCGCTCTCAATGTGGTCGACCACATTTCTAAGCGCTGTTTCGAAGGCATGGCCCTCGACCCCGGCCGGCGGCGCGTCCGCCTGCGTCGCGGCGGTGGATTTGGTTTCGCTGAGTTCCTGCGAAAGCGAACTTAAGCGGTCGTTCAGGGTTTCAAAGGCGCGCACCGTCTCGTGTTCGTTGCGGTCGAGGCGCTCAAGCAGGTGCTGCAGGGGCGTTGCACCGGGATCGACAACCGCGCCCACGCCGTAATACTGCGGGATTGCCGTGTCACTCTGCCGGTGGGTGAGCCGCGCCAGCTCCGTCGCCAGATAGTCGAGGCGCTCTTCGTAGGTCTCGGTGTGCTTGCGGACCACATCGCGTGGCGGCACCGCGTGGTCGTCGTCGACGGCCGAGCGGCTGTCGGCAGTGTCCCGGATCATGGTGTTGAGCCATTGGCCAAGTGTCAGACCGGATTTGCGCGCGGCCAGCTTTGCAGCCTCGCGGACGTCCGGTTCGATCCCTTTGACGCTCCAGGACATTGCGGAATTCATGATCGGATCACTCTCTGTACTTAGATCGCATCGTGAGGCGGGAACGGCCAGGCTGTTGTGACCCCCGGTTGTCCAATCCCCTCGATGCGGACTCACCTGGCCCTAAAGGTTAAATTTCTGGGTAAAAATTCAGTTAATTGCTTAACAGAAAAGGCGAACATTCGACTTCAAAACGGAAAAATCGTCTTTGGCCCGGGATTTCGCGGCGGCATCGAAGCGGTGCTTGACAAATATGCTTACGCTAACGTAAACGTTAGTCATGTTCTTTTCCGTCAACCGTCCAGTGTTGCAATGACGCAGCATACGGCCCCATCCGGCAATGGTCGCCGGCAGACCTACACCATCACCGAGCTGCGCCGCGAGTTCGATGTGACCGCGCGCACCCTGCGTTTCTATGAAGACAAGGGTCTTCTGGACCCGGCCCGCGACGGCCAGACACGCCTCTACAGCTATCGTGACCGCGCCCGTCTCAAGCTCATCATGCTCGGCAAGCGGGTGGGGTTCTCACTGACTGACATCAAGGAGATTCTCGATCTTTACAATCTCAAGGACGGCCAGTGCACCCAGATGCGTGTCAGCCTCGAAAAGGGGCGTGAGAAGATCTCCGAGCTGGAAAACCAGAAGCGCCACATCGAAGAGGCGATAACCGATCTGAGCCGCACCTGCGAAATCATCGAGGGCATGCTCAAGGAGCGCGAGGCGTCATGACCGCACAAACCGCATCGCGGAACACCGGGCCGAGCTGGCCCGTGAAATGGGTCAACAGACAGTTCCTTTGGTATAACATCTCATCTATGGAGAGTGGAGTTTAGACACATGTCAGTATTGGATGTCGCCAGGCCGGCCTGGATGGATGAGGAGCTGGATCTGGTCGCCGATGCGTCGCACAAATTCTTCGAACGCGAGTGCGCCCCTCACTACGATCGCTGGGAAGAGCAGGGCCATGTCGACCGTGAGATCTGGAACAAGGCCGGCGAGGCGGGGCTTCTCTGTGCCGAAATGCCGGCCGAGTATGGCGGCGGCGGCGGCACCTTCGCCCATGACGCGGTCATTGCCTATGAACGCGGACGGCTCGGGCTGGACGGCTTCGGCTTCCCCCTGCACTCATCGATTGTCGCGCCCTACATCCTCCATTACGGCTCCGAAGAGCAGAAGCAGCGCTGGCTGCCGCGCATGGCGACCGGCGAACTGGTTGGCGCCATTGCCATGTCGGAACCGGGCGCCGGATCCGATCTGCAAAGTGTCCGCACCTCGGCCTCCAAAGACGGCAATCACTACGTCATCAACGGCCAGAAGACCTTCATCACCAACGGCCAGCAGGCCAATCTGATCATCGTCGTCACCAAGACCGACCCCAAGGGCGGCGCCAAGGGGACATCCCTGTTCGTGGTCGAGGCCGACGAGGTCGAAGGCTTCCGGCGCGGCCGCAACCTGGACAAGATCGGGCTCAAGTCGAACGACACCTCCGAGTTGTTCTTCGACGATGTCCGTGTCCCGGCTCATTCCCTGCTCGGCCCCGAAGAGGGCCGCGGCTTCTACCAGCTCATGGAGCAGCTGCCGCAGGAACGCCTGCTGATCGCCATCCAGGCCATCGCCACCATCGAGCTGGCGCTCGAGCAGACCATTGAATATGTCAATCAGCGCAAGGCCTTCGGGCAGGCCATCGTGGATTTCCAGAACACCCAGATGAAGCTCGCCGAGTGCAAGACCGAGGCGACCATCGGCAAAGTCTTTGTCGACCATTGCATCGGCCAGTTGATCGAACGCAAGCTGACCGCCGAAACCGCCTCCATGGCGAAATACTGGCTCAGCGATCTTCAATGCAAGATTGTCGACGAGTGCCTGCAGCTGCATGGCGGCTATGGCTACATGAACGAATATCCCATTGCCCGGCTCTACCGCGACAGCCGCGTCCAGCGGATCTACGGTGGCACCAACGAAATCATGAAAATGCTGATCGCCCGTTCGCTCAAAACCTGAGTGCGCCGATCAAGCCTTTCGAAGGAGGCTCAACATGACCGACTGTTACATCTACGACCATGTCCGCACACCGCGCGGCCGCGGCAAGTCTGACGGCTCACTGCACGAAGTGACCGCCATGGAACTGGCGGCCCAGTCCCTGCGCGCCATCCGGGACCGCAACGAACTCGATACCGGCCTTGTGGACGACGTGGTCATGGGCTGCGTCGACCCTGTCGGCGAGGCCGGGGGCGACATTGCCCGTGCCGCGGTGCTGAGCGCCGATTACGACCAGACCGTCGCCGGCGTTCAGATCAACCGGTTCTGCGCGTCGGGCCTCGATGCCATCAATTTTGCCGCCATGCATGTCATGTCCGACCAGCACGACATGACCATCGGCGGCGGTGTCGAATCCATGAGCCGCGTCGGCCTTGGCGCCGCCGGCGGAGCCTGGCCGGTCGACCCGAAGCTCGCGGTCAAGGCCTATTACACGCCGCAGGGCATCAGCGCCGATCTGGTCGCCACCAAATACGGTTTTTCGCGCGACGATGTCGACGCCTATGCGGTGGAAAGCCAGAAACGCGCCGACGCCGCCTGGAAGGACGGCCGGTTCAAGAATTCGGTCGTGCCGGTGACCGACGTCAACGGCCTCGATATTCTCGATCACGACGAGCACATGCGCCCCGAGACCGACATGCAGTCCCTGGCGTCGCTCAGGCCCGCCTTCGCCAAGATGGGGGCGGAAGCCGGCTTTGATGCGGCCTCGATCCAGCGCTACCCGGAAGTCGAATTTCTCAACCACGTGCACCATGCCGGCAATTCGTCCGGCATCGTCGACGGCGCGGCGGCCACGCTGATGGGCAACGAGGAGGCCGGCAGGCGCGCCGGGCTCAAGCCGCGCGCCCGCATCAGGGCCTTCGCCAATATCGGCACCGAACCCTCGATCATGCTGACGGGCCCCATCGCGGTGACCGAGAAGGTGCTGGAACGCGCCGGAATGAGCGTCGACGACATCGATCTCTTCGAGATCAACGAGGCCTTCGCCTCGATCGTGCTTCTGGCCATGGACAAGCTCGGCCTCGATCACGGCAAGGTCAACGTCAATGGCGGCGCCATCGCCATGGGCCATCCGCTCGGCGCCACCGGAACCATTCTACTCGGCACCGTGCTTGACGAACTGGAGCGCCGCGACCTGTCGACCGCGCTCGTCACATTGTGCATCGGCGCCGGCATGGGCACGGCGACCGTCATCGAACGCGTTCAATAGCGGGAACAGAAAAATGACTTACGAGAACTTCGGCTTCGAGGTCGATGCCGACGGCATCGCGCTCGTCACCTGGGACATGCCCGGGCGCTCGATGAACGTGCTGAGCGAAAGCTCGATGGGCGAGTTGGCGGACATCATTGAAAAGGTCGCCGGCGATGACGCCATAAAGGGCGCCGTGATCACCAGTGGCAAGAGCGCGTTCTGCGCCGGTGCGGACCTCGCGATGATGCGCGCGATGACGGAAGACTATACGCGGTCTGTCGGAACTATCGGCGAGAAGGCCGCCGTGAAGGACCTCTTTGAGCGCGTTCAGCAGTCCTCCGGGCTGTTCCGCCGGCTCGAGACTTGCGGCAAGCCGTTTGTCGCCGCCATCAACGGAACCGCGCTCGGCGGAGGTCTTGAGCTGACGCTTGCCTGCCACCACCGCGTCGCCGCCATCAATCCCAAGTGCCAGCTCGGCTTGCCGGAATCGAAGGTCGGGCTGTTTCCCGGCGCCGGCGGCACCCAGCGGCTGCCGCGGCTGATGGGCGCCGCGCAGGCACTGCAGCTGATGTTGCCCGGCCGCGGCGTCGATCCCGAACGGGCCGCCGCCATGGGCATGATCCATGAGGCGGTGGACCCGGGGGACCTGCTTGTCATCGCGAAGCGCTGGATTGCCGACGGCGGCGCCGCGCAGCAGCCGTGGGACGGCGAGAAATTCCGCATTCCGGGCGGCGCCAATTATTCGCCGGGCGGCATGATGACCTGGGCCGCCGCCAACGCGCTTTACCGGCGCGAGACCTATGACAACTACCCGGCCCAGCGGGCCATCATGTCCTGTGTCTACGAGGGCCTGATGGTGCCGATCGATGCGGGCCTGAGAATCGAGGCGCGCTACTTCACCCAGGTCGTGCGCTCGCCCGAGGCCGGCAACATGATCCGCTCCTTGTTCCTGTCGAAGCAGGAACTCGACAAGCTGGCGCGGCGGCCGGCGGCTACGCCCCCGTCTGAGGTCAAGAAGCTGGGCATTATCGGCGCCGGCCTGATGGGATGCGGCATCGCCTATGTGTCGGCCCTGGCAGGCATCGACGTGATGCTCATCGACGTAGACCAGGCGGGCGCCGAAGCGGGCCGCGATCGCACCGGCGCGCTGCTCGAAGGAGCCGCCAAGAAAGGCCGGCTCAGCGCCGACGCCGCAACGGCGGCGCTGGCCCGGATCACCCCCGCCTCCACGTATGACGTTCTGGAGGGATGCGATCTGGTGATCGAGGCGGTGTTCGAGAACCGCGACATCAAGGCCAAGGTGACGGGCGAAGCGGAAGCGAAAATTTCCGATGATGCGGTGTTCGGGTCCAACACCTCGACGCTGCCGATCACCGGCCTGGCGACGGCGAGTTCGCGGCCGGCGAACTTTATCGGCATCCACTTCTTCTCCCCGGTCGAGAAGATGCAGCTTGTCGAGATCATCACCGGTAAGGAGACCTCCGAGGATACCCTTGCCAAGGCGCTCGACTATGTCAGGGCGATCCGCAAGACGCCCATCGTGGTCAATGACAGCCGCGGCTTTTTCACCTCGCGCGTGGTCGCGACCTATCTCGCCGAAGGCCATCATATGCTGCACGAAGGCGTGCCCGCGGCAATGATCGAGAACGCCGGCCGCATGGCCGGCATGCCGGTCGGACCCCTGGCGCTCAACGACGAAGTGGCGCTCGATCTCTCCTGGAAGATCCGTCAGGCGGCAAAGGCCGATCTTGGCGATGCCTATGTGGAAGACGAGATGGACGCCATTCTCGATGAAATGGTGGTCAAGCGCGAACGCTTCGGACGCAAGAACGCCAAAGGTTTCTACGACTACCCGAAAGAGGGCCCGAAGCGCCTGTGGGCGGACATCGCGGAGCTTTCACCGGATCAGCTCGACCCGGACACGCTCGATGTGCGCGAGCTGATGGACAGGTTCTTGACGATTCAGGCCCTGGAGACGGCGCGCTGCTTTGAGGAGAATGTGCTCACCGACGTGCGCGAAGCAGATGTCGGCGCGATTTTCGGCTTCGGCTTCGCGCCCTATTCCGGCGGCCCGCTGTCTTACATCGACTGGGTCGGGGCGGGTGCCTTCGTCGAACGCTGCGACCGCTATGCCGGCCTCTATGGCGAGAGATTTACGCCCTGCGCCCTGCTGCGCGAAATGGCCGGCCGCAACGAGACATTCTACGGACGCTTCGATCCGCACGGGGCGGTCAGATCCGCCGCCTGAGCGGTCGAAAACCGAAAACCAAAAACCAAAGGGAGGCCGGCATGGCTGCAACTGTGGACTACTACTTCTCGATTGTCTCTCCGTGGGCCTATATCGGCCACGACGCGTTCCATGACGTGGTGAAGAACCACGGCGTGGACGTCAGTTACAAGCCCATGGCGTTGCTCGAGGTGTTCGACACAAGGGGAACCCCACGCCTGCCGGACCGGCCCCAGGAGCGCAAGGACTACCGCATGCTGGAGCTGCAGCGCTGGCGCGACAAGCGTGGGCTGTCGTTCAACCTGCAGCCGGCACACTGGCCGTTTCCGTTCCAGACCGCAGATCGCATGATCATTGCCGCCGTTGAGGCCGGCCACAGTCCGGCCGACTTCATGCGCACGGTCTTCAAGGGCATCTGGGAGGAGCAGAAAAACTACGCTGAAGATGCCGAGCTTGTGGCCGCCGCCGATGCGGCAGGCCTGCCCGGCGCCGAACTGCTCGCCGCGGCCGGTTCCGACGCGGTTGGCGAGATTTATGACGCCAATACGAAAGGCTTCATGACGATTGGAGGCTTCGGCGCACCAAGCTACGTCGTTGACGGTGAAATCTTCTGGGGCCAGGACCGCATCGACCTTCTCGAGGACGCTGTGAGTTCGGGCCGCGCACCGTTCTCCGCGGCGGGTTAGCTTAGACCCTTTCTTCTTCTTACCGGTCAAACGGTTCAATATGAAGGTGAAAGGGTCTAGCTCCGGTTTGGGGCGTGCGGGGACCCGTCGACATCATAGGAATAAATGTCAATTTGCCCCAAGAGACCCCTTTGCCTTTTTCGAATCGTTGCCTATGTTATAGAAACGGCTGACGGGACACAGGCCTCCAGAAATGCTGAAAAGAACGCCACAAATGACGAGAAAACTGACGCTCTCGGGCTTGGCGGCTGTCGCCGTCATGGCGTTGAGCATGCCGGTCATGGCGCAGGATCAGCCTGGACGCTACACCATGAAGGATATCGACGACGGCATGCTGCGCCTCGATACCCAGACCGGTGAAGTTTCCTATTGCCGCAGGAAGGACGATAGCTGGGCCTGCGAATCGGCCGAGGACGACCGCTCCGCTCTGGCGGACGAGATCACCCGGCTGCAGGAACAAAATGCAACGCTGAGGAATCGCCTTGCCGAGTTCGAAAAACCAGGCGCCGGCAAGGATGAGCTGAACCTGCCCAATGACGCAGACATGGAGAAGGTCATGAACTTCATGGAGCGTCTCATGCGCCGGTTCTACGCTTTCGCCAAGTCGTTACGCGACCAGTTGGAAGACGGCAAGTACGCCGAGGAGACTTAGAGACAGTTTTTGCAGGAAATATTTTTGTTAGCGGGCCAGCGCCCGCCCGGTGCCGTCCTTGAGTACGGCGGTCGCCAAAAAAAGCGGGTCCGCCTCTTCCGTTAGGAAGAGGCGGACCAGGCATCGTGTTACTAGGGACGACTTACTTACTTGAACCACGATGCCTCGAAGCCGCCCTGCAAGTACAGGGCATTCGGTTGCCGCCGTATCGGTGCCGCGGGAAGGGACGACAATGCCCACGTGCGCCGGCGGCGGCAAATTCATTCAGCGGTGAGGGGATGGTGCCGCCTGAGAAGCGTCCGCCATGGAACTCCATGGATACGCCGCCCGGAAGCCTGCTGGTCATTTGAGAACCCCTCATCAAATGACCCCGAACCCGCTTGACGTGATAGGTAGACACCGAGCCCGGCGCCAGCGCGGCGAAAGCACGGCGGAAATCGGGCGAAGCATGGGAAATTTAGCGGCGCGGCGAACGGTTCATTGAAAAAATGATTGGCAGTTCAACGGAATACCGAAGCGTGGCGCGGCGTCCGTGAAGCAGGCGGTAGACGAATTTTCCGTTGAAACCCGCGGCCCCGGCATGACCGATGTTACCGCGCAGATATCGCACTGGCTCGATGCGCGCGGTGCCGGAGACGGTCTCCTGACCGTTTTCATCCGCCACACCTCAGCTTCCCTGACCATCCAGGAAAACGCCGATCCGGACGTGCAGCATGATCTGGTGGATGCGCTCGACCGTCTCGCTCCCGAGACGGCGCCCTATCGCCATGCCAGCGAAGGCCCCGACGACATGCCCGCACACGTCAAGTCCGCCCTCACATCAACCAGCCTGACCATACCGGTGATGGCGGGCCGGATGACGCTCGGCACCTGGCAGGGCGTCTATGTCATTGAACACCGCGCGCGGCCGCATCGGCGCAGCATCGTTCTGCACTATTCAGGTGAGTTGATTTAAGCTCCCGGCGCGTCGGCCTCGCCGCTCCACTGACCGTTATCGATCTTGTTGGCGACAATCACCGCCTGGGTCCGGCTGTCGACGCCGAGTTTCTGCAGGATGGCGGAGACATGGGCCTTCACGGTGGCCTCCGATACGCCCAGTTCATAGGCGAT
This sequence comes from Hyphomicrobiales bacterium, assembly GCA_021775615.1. Classification (GTDB taxonomy): domain Bacteria; phylum Pseudomonadota; class Alphaproteobacteria; order Rhizobiales; family JAJFHB01; genus JAJFHM01. The sequence continues at coordinate 7,264 of JAJFHL010000170.1, read as the reverse complement.
CTGCTTGTTGAGCAGGCCCTGGCTCAACATCATCAGGACCCGAACCTGCTGCGGGGTCAGGGTCGACAGCTTGGCCGCGAGCTGGGAACTCTCACTGCCCAGATTGGAAGAGAGGTCGAGATCGGGGGGTACCCAGATCTCGCCCTCCATCACCTTGGACAGGGCAATGCGCATCTGGTCGGCACCAGCGGACTTCGGAATAAATCCGGAGGCACCGAAATCGAGCGACGTCCGCATCACCTGCGCGTCCTCATTGGCCGACACGATGACGACCGGCACGGCGGGGTATTGCGCCCGCAGATACATCAGCCCCGAAAAACCCTGCACGCCGGGCATTTTGAGGTCGAGCAGAATGAGATCAAAACGGTCGCCCGCATCCAACGCGTCGCGCACTCCATCAAGCGAGCCGGTTTCGTCAATGTCGAGAGCGTCGAAGCCATCGGCCAGGGCATGTTTGAGAGCATCCCTGAACAAGGGATGGTCGTCGGCGATGAGTATCCTGTAACCGGACATGGTGTTGCGGTTTTTCGCACGTCGTTGCGAAGTGGAATACGAAAACCCTTCGGCGCCGGCGTTGTGCGCGGCCAGGGCCGGTGCCGCCACTCCCAATCGGCACACGATGGCATTAGCCTTTCGTCTACCCTAATGCCTTTCCCGGGGTATGGGAACCGGTTTGACCGTGCTGCGCCGGGGCCGCTTCTGCCGGTCCTTCCGGCATTCAGCCGCTCTTGAGAAGCAGTACGGATGACCTGCGCCACCACAGCGAAACCGCCGCATGTCCGGCCGGGCCGTCGGAACCGGAGCCATCCATGTTCTGGCGTGCCACCAGAACCGGTTGGTCGCTCCCCTCGAGAGTGACATAGAGATGGGTGCGGTCGCCGAGATAGGCAGTGTTGCTGACCGTGCCCCCGATCGTGTCGACATCGTCGTTGGGGGTGTGCGGTGAAATGCGGATGTTCTCCGGGCGCAGCGCCACCGTGAGGCGGTCTCCGACCGCGAAATCCGCCGGCCCCTGCGCCCGGACCATGCCGAGCCGGTCGGTTTCGATCGCCAGGCCATCGCCATCGCTGCCGGCGACGCGCCCTTCAAAGAAGTTCATGGTGCCGAGAAAGTCGGCCACGAACCGGGTCCTTGGGCGATCATAGAGCTGCGAGGGAGGACCGTGTTCGATGGTCTTGCCGCTCGACATCACGGCGATCCGGTCCGACATGGTCAGAGCTTCTTCCTGATCGTGCGTCACGAACACGAATGTTATGCCGACATTGCGTTGCAGGTCGCGCAGTTCCAGCTGCATCTGCTCGCGCAGCTTTTTGTCGAGGGCGCCCAACGGCTCGTCGAGAAGCAGCACCTTGGGTTTCTTGATCAGCGCGCGGGCCAGAGCCACCCGTTGCCGCTGTCCGCCCGAGAGTTCATCGGCGCGGCGCGCGCCGTAGCCATCGAGTTTGATCAGCGCCAGCGCGTCGTTGACGCGTTCCTCCAGCACCGGCCTCGGCAGCCGGTCCTTGCGCAGCCCGAAGGCGATGTTCTGGAACACGTTCAGATGCGGAAAGATCGCATAGTTCTGGAACACCATGTTTACCGGCCGGAGGAAGTGCGGAACCGCCGCCGTCGGCTCACGGTCGATATAGATCTCGCCCGCGGTGGGCACTTCAAATCCTGCCAGCATGCGCAGCAGTGTTGTCTTGCCGCAGCCGGACGGGCCGAGCAGCGCGAAGAATTCTCCCTTCTCGATCTCGAGATCGACATCGTCGACGGCGCGCACCTTTCCGAAATGCTTCGAGATGCCCTTGATGGATATGAAGGCGCGGTCTTTCATGAGCCCCCGGCGGCAGTATCGGATCTGAACTCGCCCTGCCTGCGAAGTCGTTCGGCGAGCGTCACCAGCACGAAGGTTACCACGAGAATAGCGGAGCCCAGCGCCAGCACGGCGGGCAGCTTGGCAGGAAAGCGCAGCTGGCTCCAGATATAGAGCGGCAATGTAGACTCGTTGCCGGTCAGAAAGAATGCCAGCAGGAATTCATCGAACGAGATCGTGAAGGTCAAAAGCAGGCTGGCGACCACTCCCGGCAGGGCGACCGGAAACGTCACCCGCCAGAACGTCATCCAGGGGGTTTCGCCGAGATCGAGCGATGCCTCCTCGAGCGACCGGTCGAAGCCTTCCAGGCGAGACATCAGCACGAACAGTGAAAACGGGACGCAGATCAGCACGTGGCCGATGCCGACGGTCCACAGTGAAAGCTCCAGTCCATAGGAGTTGAACGCGATCAGGAGCGCGATGCCGAGGATAATGAACGGAATGACCAGGGGCAGGGCGAACAGTCCCGTCAGCACCCTTGCCCCCATCAGCTTGTAGCTGGTCAGGGCCTTGGCGGCGCACATGCCGAGCGTCGTGCTGACCAGGCAGACCGGCACCGCGACCGTGAAACTGTTTCCCAGCGCATGCAGCATGCCTGTCTGCTGCACCATCTCCTCCCACCAGCGCAGGGTGAAACCCTTCATGGGAAACGCCACATAGATCGCATCGTTGAAGGAGAACACAGGCAGGAGGACCACCGGCAGATAGATGAACACCAGGTAGACGATGGTGTAGTGGCGCAACCAGGTTCCTGTTCCGGTCCTCCGCGTCATGCTCGTGCCACCAGCTTCTTGAGACGGTCGATGCCGAACAGGAACGCACATACCGTGCCGGTGACCGTGATCATCGATACCACCGATATGGCGGCGCCGAGCGGCCAGTTGTCGAGGCGCCCGAACGCCACCTGGATGAGGCTGCCGATCATCAGACCGTTCGGGCCACCGACCATTTTCGGAGTGACGTAGTCGCCGACGGTTGGAATGAACACCAAAAGCAGGGCCGCGATGACGCCGGGCATGGACAGCGGAAGGGTCACCCGAATGAAAGCGGCGATGGAATTCTCGCCAAGGTCATGGGCCGCTTCGATCAGGGTCCTGTCAATCTTCTGCAAGGAAACGAATATCGGCAGTATGGCGAACGCCGCCCAGGCGTGCGCCAGCGTCACCACCACCGCATTGGTGTTGTAGAGAATGAAGTCGAGCGGTTGATCGATCAGGCCAAGCCACAACAAAGCCGAGTTGATCACGCCGTTATATCCAAGGATCAGCTTCCAGGAAAAAACCCGCAGCAGATAGCTGGTCCAGAACGGCAGGGTGATGAGGATCAGCCACATCATCTTGTTGCCGCGCACGTGAAAGGCGATGAAATAGGCCGCCGGATAGGCCAGCAGTACGGTGGTCAGCGCCACCAGGGAGGATATGACGAGCGACCGCCCGAGGACCCGCAGATATTGCGGCTTTTCAAAAACCGCCTGATAGTTGGCGAGGCTTAACACCCACTCGTCTTGCGCACCGGTCTCGAGGGTGAAGCTGATGCCGATCAGCAGCACAAAGGGCGAAATCAAAGCCATGACCATCAGCGCGAGCGCCGGCGACAGCAGCGAATAGCCGCGCAGAGCGGGGCTGCGGCGCCAAAACGCGTTCAGGCCATGGATGTGGTCAGCTGCAGATGAAATGCTGTTCCCCTCCTTGCCCGCCCGTCTTTGCCTGCCCGGGCGCGCCTGCGGCGGATCCGTTCGCCAGGCTCGTCAGACATAGCAATTTTGCTTATTGTCGCATAGTATGTTTGTCATACAATATGGCGTAACGCACCGTTTGCCGCCCTTTCGTGTGTGCGCCGAGAGACGCGGCGCCAGAGCGAGCGGCGCAATGTCAGGGAATTGAACAGACCGCCTATGGCCAATCTGGAAAACATGAGCGACAGCGATGCGGTCGGCGCCGACGGATCGATGCTGGTCGGGCGCAAGCAGCTGACGTTGCGCGAACGCGCCGCCGACATGTTGCGGCAGGCCATCATCGACCACCGCTTCCCTCCGGGCACCCATCTGAAGGAAAAAGAACTGTGCAAGATGCTCGGCGTCAGCCGCACTTCGGTGCGCGAAGCGCTGCGGCATCTCGAATCGGAACGCCTCATCGACACGGTGCCGCACAAGGGTCCGGTGGTGGTCACACTGACCTCGCTGGATGCGCGCGAGCTCTATCAGGTGCGCGCGGCGCTCGAGGGCCTCGCCGGTGAACTCTTTGCGGTCAATGCCACCGACCACCACGTGTCTCAGCTTGGCCTGGTCGCCGAACGAATGGCGGAGGCGGCAAGAAACAGCCCGCCCGATGTGACGCTCGGCATTATTGCGGAGTTCTATCAGGTCCTGTTCGAGGGGTCGCGCAATCAGGTGTGTGCCCAGTTCATTGAGTCCCTGAATTCGAGAATTTCAATGTTCAGGCGCATGTCGATCGCCAGCCAGGGGCGCCCCGTCGCCATGATGCAGGAGATCGAGGAAATCGTGCGGGCTGCGGTTGCGCGCGACGCCGAACGGTTGAAGCAGGCCTGTATCGCCCATGTCGAAGCGGCCAGCGCGGCGGCCATCAGCCAACTGGCGGCAAGCGCGGAGGAGGCGTGACGTACCGGCCCCGCACACCGAAGAACAAACAAGAGCAAACGAGAGTAAGCAAGAGGGAGATGAAAATGACGAAACGCAATCACATGAAAACATCGCGGCGCGGTGTCCTCAAGGCGCTTGCCGCCCTTGGTGTGACCTATACGGTCCTGCCGGTGCTGTCGCGGCAGGCCCGGGCCGCCGGCGAAGTCCACTATCACACATGGTCCGGCTATGACGCAGCCGATCTCCTGAAGCCATACACGGAAAAGTATGGCGGAATGCCGGAGGTCAGCCACATCGCCACGGAGGAGGAATCCTTCACCAAGATGAAGACCGGCTGGTCGCCCGACCTGATCCATCCCGGCAACTACAATGTCCACCGGTTCAAGAATGCCGGCCTTTTGAAACCGATCGACACCTCCCGGCTCAAGAACTGGGAGAACATCATTGAAAGCGTCCGCACTGACGATTCCTGTGTCGTCGACGGTGCGCAATACATGATCCCGACGGAATACGGCAACAGCTCGGTGATCTACCGCAAGGACCTCGTCGACGAGGCGGACCTCAACGACCCGTCCTGGGGCATTCTCTATAACGAGAAGTACAAGGGGCGCCTGGCGAACTACGAAACCGCCGCGGCCGTGGTGCAATGCGCCGCCCTGGTGCTTGGGTATGACAACATCTACACCCTGAGCGACGACCAGCTGGCGGAGGTCAAGAAGCTTGCCTCCAAGCAGCGCGACCTGCTGCGCATGTACTGGTCGGATGCAACACAACTGGAGCAGGCCATGGTCTCCGGCGAGGTCGTGGCGGCCTATGGCTGGAACGCCTCGCTCGTGAACCTGAAAAAGGCGGGCCTCGATGTCGAAATGATGGTGCCGAAGGAACGCATGTTCACATGGATCGCCGGCTTCACCATGCACAAGAACGTCAAGAACGAAGAAGCGGCCTACGATCTGATCGACGCCTGGAGCTCGGCGGAGTCGGGCGCCTGGCTGATGGAGAACTACGGCTACGGCTCGACCAACCTGAAGGCCTATGAAGTGGCCGATGCGGAGAAGCTTGCTGCACTCGGCATTTCCGATCCGGTGGCGGTGCTCGACAACTCTCTCTTCTTCAAGTCGTTGGCACCGGAGTTCGAGAAGAAATACCAGACCCTGTTTACCGACGTGCAGGCGGGCGGATAATCTCGCGCATTCGAACGACGGGTGGTTAGAGCGGGATCAGGAAAACTGGATATCGGTTTTCGGTCCGCTCCCGCTCCAGCCGCCCTTCTTTGTTCGCACCGGAAGGCCGGGAGGGAGGCTGCATGGACGATCTCGACCTTTGTTATCTCCCGGGTCATCACGCGCTGGAACTTTTCCGCCGCCGAGAGCTGTCGCCGGTCGATGTACTGCGGGCCCAAATCGCACGCTGCGAGGCGGTCGGCGGCCGGCTCAACGCTTTCACCGATACCTATTTCGACGAAGCCCTCGATCAGGCACGGGCGGCCGAGGAAAGATTTGCAGGCGCCGATGGCGGTCCGCGAGCCCTGGAAGGGTTGACGCTCGCGGTCAAGGACCACCATGATCTGGAGGGCAGGCGGACCACGCACGGCTCGCTGGCCTTCGAGCATAATGTGGCCACGAGCACTTGCCCGACCAACCAGCGGCTGCTGGATGCCGGGGCCATCGTTGTCGCCAAGACCACAACTCCGGAATTCTGCAGCGCCGGCGTCACGCACAGCAAACTCTTCGGTGCAACCGGCACGCCCTGGAACCCCGAATTCACGTCAGGCGGTTCGTCGGGAGGCTCGGGAGCCGCGCTCGGCGCCGGCATGGCCACGCTGGCGACCGGGTCCGACATCGCCGGATCGATCAGAGTGCCCGCCGCCTGCTGCGGTGTCGTGGGCTACAAGCCGCCTTACGGACGTATCCCCGGCAATCCGCCGTTCAATCTGGATTTCTACTGTCAGAACGGTCCGCTCGCCCAGACCGTTGGCGATTGCGCGATGATGACCAATGTTTTGTCGGGAGTTCATCGCGCCGACATCGCCACGCTTCGCGAGGATCTTCACCTGCCGCTGAGGCACGACGGCATTGCCGGGTGGCGCGTGGCCTATTCTGTCGATCTCGGGTTTTTCACGGTGGCGCCGGAAGTGCGCCAGGGTCTTCTGCAGACGGTTGCCCGGCTTCGCGAACTCGGCGCGACCGTTGAGGAAATCGATCTTGGGTGGACGTCCCGGGTCACCGAGGCGGCGGCAGCCTACCTGGATCATCTGTTCGGCCGCAGCCTTGCCCGCAGTCGCGAGGAGCATGGCGATGTGCTGTGCGAGTACAATGCGTTCTATGCCGACCGGGCGGCCGCATCCGATGCCGAGGCATATCTCGCAACCTTTGAGACGGCGGCGGAGATGTATGCTGATCTGGCGCCGGTCCTCGACAGCCATCATGCGTTCATCTGTCCGACGGTTGCGACCCACGAAGTGCCGGCCCGGGCGCAGCCCTGGGAGACGGTGCAGGTGGAGGGCAGAGATGTCGACACGGACTTCGGATGGGTGATGACCCATCCGTTCAATATGCTGAGCCGTCTGCCGGTGCTGGCAATTCCCAACGGCATCGCCGCCAACGGGCTGCCGACCGGTGTTCAGATTGTGGCGCGCAGTTTTGACGACGCGCGCGTGTTTCGGCTGGCCGCCGCTCTGGAAGGCGCCGACCCCTGGCTGGATTGCAGGGCGCGCCGGCCGAAACTGGGCTAGACCCCTTCCTCTTTATACGGAAACGTTTGATGGAGCCAAACCGGTTCGCCCGGCAAGGCGCGGTGCGAAGCGCGAT
>JAJFHL010000169.1 GCA_021775615.1 Hyphomicrobiales bacterium | reverse complement strand
CTTGAAACGGGCTAACCACTTGCGTGCGGTACGCGAGCACACGCCTGCCGATCGCGCCGCGGCTTCCGGTGTCTGGCCGCTCAGGATCTGCCGCACCATGCGCTCTCGACCAAATGGCGTCAAACGGGCATTCTTATGGATGTTCATTCGGTCCCTCCGTGAAGCGCTGAAGTCTGGTAACTCCAGTCTCTGCGGAAAGGGCCGAATGGACAACCTACTGAAAGCTCACATCTAGTGGCTCATCAGGATCGGCAGTCTTGCGTTGTCGACAACATGTTGGGTTACGCCGCCCATAACCATTTCAAGCTGCCTGCTCTGGCCATAGGCGCCCATGACGAGCAGGTCGGCGCCGCAGTTGCCGCATTCGGAGAGAACGGTCTGGGCGACTTTGCCGCCGTCCCTTTCAATCACGCCGGCCTCAATGCCGTGCGATGCAAGGTGCGCCGCCAGCATGTCCGGCCCCATATCGGCGGCCGCCTCGGAGCCGATCGACAGAATGGTCACTTTGCCCGCGCCGATCAGGGCCGGCATGGCCAGCGCGACCGCGCGCGCGGCCTCAGCCGATCCGTTCCATGCAATGGCGGCATGCTCACCGACCGTACCCGCAGCGCCTGGCGGGCACATGAGGACGGGCCTTCCGGTGGAGAATAAAGCCGCTTCGAGGGTGTTCACTCCGAAGTTTTGCGATCTGTCCGGCCGCGGTACGGCGATCACATCTGCGAGCCGGCCGTAAACCGCAATGATGTTCGGCTGCTTGCCGGTGCGCTCACGCCACGACATCGAGGCGCGATCCTGCGGCCATGGCGGTGATTCGACCACTTCAACGCCGTGGGTCTTGGCGTAGGCGTCGAACAGGGGCCGGAGCTTGTCCTCCTCGACATCGGCCATGCTGCCGGCGGCGGTCTTGATCTGCTCGCGCATGGAAGCGGGGAGGAAAACGCCGAACGGCAGCATGTCCTCGGGCCGGGCCCGGCAGTGTACGACCTCGATATGAGCGTTGCTTCGGCGGCCAAGGGCAAGCGCGTGGCCCAGCAGACCTTCCCCACGATCATCGCCGCGAACGGGAACAAGTATCGTGCGTATCGTCATGTCCGGACCTCGCTGGAGAGCAGGCACCCATAGGCGCCCACAGTGCTAGAACAACCCCTCAATTTGCCCGTCGTCATTGAGATAGATGTTGTTGGCCGCGGGCACTCTGGGCAGACCGGGCATGGTCATGATGGCGCCGGCCACCGCGACGATGAACCCTGCCCCGTTTGACAGCCTCAACTCGCGGATCGGCACGGTGAAGCCCGAAGGTGCGCCCTTGGCATCGGGATCGGTGGAAAAACTGTACTGGGTCTTCGCCATGCAAATGGGGAAGTGTCCGTAGTCGGCCTGCAGTTCCTTGAACCGCGCCTCGATGGCACCGTCGCAGGTGATGCCGTCGCCGCCATAGATCTTCTTGACGATGGTTTCGGCCTTGTCGCGCAGCGGCATGTCGTCCGGGTAGAGCGGCTGGAAGTCGGCCTCGCCACTGTCCGCCAGTTCGCAGACATGGGCCGCAAGATCTTCGGTGCCCTTGCCGCCATCGGCCCAGTGGGTGGCGATGAAGGCTTTCACGCCCTCGGCTTCGGCGGCTTCCTTCACAGCCTGAAGCTCGGCCGGCGTGTCGGTGATGAAATTGTTGATCGAAACGGTGACCGGAACGCCGAAGGACCGGACGTTGCGGATATGCCGGATCATGTTGTCGCAACCGGCCTTGACCGCGTCGACATTCTCTGTGCCAAGCTCGTCCTTGGCAACACCGCCATGCATCTTGAGGGCGCGCACTGTCGCGACGATCACCGCCGCATCGGGTCTCAGTCCGGCGAGCCGGCACTTGATATCAAAGAATTTCTCCGCGCCGAGATCGGCGCCGAAGCCCGCTTCGGTGACAACATAATCGCACAATTTCAGCGCTGCCTTGGTGGCGATCACCGTGTTGCAGCCATGCGCAATATTGGCGAACGGGCCTCCGTGCACGAAGGCCGGGTTGTTTTCGAGCGTCTGCACCAGGTTCGGCGCAACCGCATCCTTGAGCAGCACCGACATGGGTCCGGGGCCCTTGATGTCGGCGGCAGTGATCGATTCACGCTGGCGGTTCTGGCCGACGACGATGCGTCCGATGCGCTCCTGCATGTCCTTCAGGTTCTTCGAAAGGCAGAAGATCGCCATGATTTCCGACGCCACGACGATGTCGAACCCGTCCTCGCGCGGAAAGCCGTTGCCGACCGCGCCGAGTGAGTTGACGATCTGGCGCAGCGCCCGATCGTTCATATCGACGACGCGCTTCCAGGCGACCCGGCGCACATCTATGGCGGGCTCGTTGCCCCAGTAGATGTGATTGTCGAGCATTGCAGAGAGCAGATTGTGCGCAATGCCGATGGCGTGAAAGTCACCGGTAAAGTGGAGGTTGATGTCCTCCATTGGAACCACCTGGGCATAGCCGCCGCCGGCGGCGCCGCCCTTCATGCCGAAGCAGGGTCCAAGCGAGGGTTCGCGCAGGCAGATCATGGCCTTCTTGCCGATGCGATTGAGGCCGTCGCCAAGGCCGACCGTCGTCGTGGTCTTGCCCTCGCCCGCCGGTGTCGGCGTGATCGCCGTCGTCAGGATGAGCTTGCCGTTGGGACGATCCGCCAGTCCATCGATGTAATCCATCGAGACCTTGGCCTTGTGCGGTCCATATTGCAGCAGCGCGTCTGCAGGAATGCCCAGCTTTTCGGCACCGACCTCGGCAACCGGTTTCATCGTCGCTTCGCGGGCGATCTCAATATCGCTCTTAACCATCAGACCAAGCCTCTCACGTATTCTTTTGATAATGCGGCGCTGATCGCGCGCCGTGTGTACCCCTTGCTTATCCAAGCTGTGCGCCAAGCGACAATCCGGACGCGCCGATATATTCACCGGCAGCGACTTTCTGGCCGCCCTTGGGACGCACGCGCGAAACCTTTATCGCACCTGTGCCCGCCGCGACAGTGAAACTATCTGCAGCAACCTCGATCACCGTTCCGGCAGCACCTTCTGCATCGACCGGCGCGCTGTCGTAGATCTGTACCTCCGTGCCATCGTGCACCGACCAGGCGCCGGGCTGCGGATTGGTGCCGCGGATGAGGTTGTAGACTTCGGCTGCGGGCTTCGACCAGTCGATCTCGGCGTCGGCCTTCTTGCACCAGCTTTCGTAGGTCGCCTTGCTTTCGTCCTGGCTCGAACGCGGCGGATTGCCGGTACGGAAGGCGTCGAGCACGTCGAGAACGCTGTCGACGGCTGCCGGGAAGATCTTCTTGAAGTAGACGTCGACCAACGTGTCGTCGGGTCCGATCTCGACCTCGCGCTGAAGCAGGATGTCGCCTTCGTCGAGACCGTCTGTCGGATAGAACCAGCTGTATCCCGATTTGACCGACCCCCAGATGATCGGCCAGTTGATGGAACTGGGACCACGGTGCAGCGGCAGGAGCGAGGGATGAAAGCAGATCGAGCCCATCTTCGGCGTTTCGCGGGCGACCTCGGGAATGAAGATGATGACATAGGCCATCACCATCACATCGGCGTTGAGCGCCGCCATCTCGTCGAGCACCGCCTGGTCCTTGTAGCTGGCGGGCTGATAGAGCGGAATGCCGTGCTCGAGGGCGGCTTCCTTCATCGGATCGACCGGGCGGCCTTCCTTGTCAGGCGCCGTATAGACGGCCACCACTTCATCGACGCCTGCTTCGAGTATCTTTTCCAGCGCCGCTTTTCCAAACGCCTGCTGTCCGTTGACAATGAGCCGCATGGGCTGTCTCCCCTCTCCTGTTACGCCGGAGCGTACTTACTCGGCGGCTTCCGCCTTGATGTCACCCACCGCTCCCGACGACACGACGCGGTCATACTCATCCCCGGTGTAGCCCAGCACGTCGCTGAGGATTTCCGATGTATGCTCGCCGAGAAGCGGCGATCTGGTGACCTCGGCCGGGCTGTCGGACAGCTTGACCGGACATCCGACGGTGAGATACTTGCCGCGCACCGGATGATCAACTTCGACCACGGTTCCGGTCTCGCGCAGGCTCGGCTCTTCGGCGAGTTCCTTCATTGAGAGGATCGGCCCGCAGGGAATATTGAGCGGGTTGCAGGTGTCCATGACCTCGAATTTGCTCTTGGTCTTGGTCCATTCCTCAACGGTGTCGAAGATCTGGCTGATCTTGTCGAGCCGTTCCGGCGGCGTTGCATAGCCGGGTTCTTCTTTCCATTCGGGCTTGCCAATGAGATCGCAGATCGCCGGCCAGACCGCCGCCTGGGTGATGAAATAGACATAGGCGTCCGGATCGGTTTCCCAGCCCTTGCATTTCAGGATCCAGCCGGGCTGCCCGCCGCCTGAATCGTTGCCGGCGCGCGGCACCGCTTCGCCGAAAGGAATGTCCTGCCCGAACTGCGAATATTCGTTGAGGGGTCCGTGCTGGAGACGCTGCTGGTCGCGCAGCTTGACGCGGCAGAGGTTGAGGACACCGTCCTGCATGGCGGCGAGCACCTTCTGGCCGCGGCCGGTCTTTTCGCGCTGGTAAAGCGCGGTGACAATGCCGAGCGCCAGATGCAGGCCGGTGCCGGAATCGCCGATCTGGGCGCCGGTCACTGTCGGCGGGCCGCCGAGAAAACCGGTGGTCGAGGCGGCACCGCCGGTGCACTGCGCAACATTTTCATAGACCTTGCAGTCTTCGTACGGCCCCGGACCGAAGCCCTTGACCGAGGCCATGATCATGCGCGGATTGAGTTCCTGGATGCGGTCCCAGCCGAAGCCCATGCGGTCGAGCGCACCGGGGGCGAAGTTCTCCACCAGCACGTCGCATTCCTTGACCAGACGCTCGAGCACTTCCTTGCCGGTTTCGTTCTTGGTGTTGAGCGTGATCGACCGCTTGTTGTGATTGAGCATTGTGAAATAGAGCGAATCCGCATCCGGGACATCTCGCAGCTGGCCGCGGGTGGCATCGCCGACGCCCGGTCGCTCGACTTTGATGCAGTCGGCCCCGAACCAGGCCAAGAGCTGGGTGCATGTCGGGCCGGATTGCACATGTGTAAAGTCAAGAATTTTCACGCCTTCCAGGGCCTTCATGGTGCGCTCCTGTTCTTATGGGTTTGCATCGTTGCGAGCTCGGTCACTTCTTGGAAACCGCGCTCTGCGGATTGAGATTGCCGATGCGGCCGCTTTCGGTGCCGGCATTTTCATCTATCACAGCGTTGACTAGCGTCGGCCTGCCGCTCTCCATTGCCTCATTCACGGCGCGGCTGAGTTCGTCGGGTGTCGTCGCATAAACGCCGATGCCGCCGAACGCTTCCATCATCTTGTCGTAGCGGGAATCCTTGACGAAAACCGTGGTCGCAACATCCGGTCCGCCCGTCGGATTGACGTCGGTCCCGCGATAGATGCCGTTATTGTTGAAGACCACGACACAAACGGGGAGGTTGTAACGGCAGATCGTTTCGATCTCCATGCCGGAGAACCCGAAGGCGCTGTCGCCTTCAACCGCGAGCACGGGCTTTCCCGTTTCGACCGCGGCCGCAATCGCAAATCCCATGCCGATGCCCATGACGCCCCAGGTGCCGACGTCAAGCCGCTTGCGCGGCTGGTACATGTCGATGATGCTGCGGGCAAAATCGAGCGTATTGGCGCCCTCGTTGACAAGGATGGCGTCCGGCCGCTCCTTGATGATCCTGCGCAACGCACCAAGCGCACCGTGGAAATCCATCGGCACGTTGTTGTTCTGCAGCTTGGGCGCCATGCGGGCGAGATTCGTCTCTTTCTTAGCGTCGATCGCACCGGTCCAGTCGGCAGGAGGCGCGGTCCAGCCGTCACCCATACTTTCAAGCAGGGCCGAGACGCACGAGCCGATGTCGCCGACCAGCGGTGCGGCGATCTCGACATTGGAGTCCATCTCCTTCGGCTCGATGTCGATCTGGATGAACTGCTTGGGCTGATCGCCCCAGGTCTTGCCCTTGCCATGCGACAGGAGCCAGTTGAGGCGGGCGCCGATCATCACCACCACGTCGGCTTCCTTCAGCACCAGCGAGCGCGCCGCGCCGGCCGACTGTGGGTGGTCGTCGGGCAGCAGTCCCTTGGCCATGCTCATCGGCAGGTAGGGAATGCCGCTCTTTTCGACCAGGGCGCGGATCTCTTCATCGGCACGCGCATATGCCGCGCCCTTGCCGAGAATGATCAGGGGCCGCCTGGCGCCCTTCAGAACATCGATGGCACGTGCAACCGCATCCGGTGCAGGAAGCTGGCGGGGCGCCGGGTCCACAACCTTGATCAGCGATTTCTCGCCGGCCGTTGCGTCCATGGTCTGGCCGAAGAGCTTTGCCGGCAGATCGAGATATACGCCGCCGGGACGGCCCGAGCAGGCCGCGCGAATGGCGCGCGCAATGCCGATGCCGATGTCTTCGGCATGGAGGATGCGGAAGGCGGCCTTGCAAAGGGGCTTGGCGATGGCCAGCTGGTCCATCTCCTCATAATCGCCCTGCTGCAGGTCGACGATCTCGCGCTCGGACGAGCCCGAAATCAGGATCATGGGAAAGCAGTTGGTCGTGGCATTGGCCAGCGCGGTGAGGCCATTGAGGAAACCGGGAGCCGACACCGTGAGGCAGATGCCCGGCTTTTGCGTCAGGTAGCCGGCGATTGCCGCCGCATTTCCCGCGTGCTGCTCATGCCGGAACGAGATGACACGCATGCCTTCGGCCTGCGCAAGACGGCCAAAGTCCGTGATCGGGATGCCGGGCACGCCATAGATCGTATCAATGTCGTTGAGCTTGAGCGCATCGATAATGAGGTGAAACCCATCCGTCAGCTCCGTCGCGGCCGAGTGGCCGCCCGCGATCTCGCCCTCTTCACTGCTCTGCTTTGCAAGTGTGTCCGTCGCCGTGCTGGACATCCAACGCCTCCTTCATGCGGGTTCTTCTAGTCTTAGCCAGCCCGCATTTGCCTGTTTGCCGGTTCCACCCATGTGCGTTTGACGTGGTCGTGGAGATTGAGTGTGTGTTCGCGGACCAGCCGTTCGGCGAGATCCGCATCGCGCCCTTCGAGGGCTTCGATGATGTGCATGTGATCGACCATGGATTTCGAGATCCGGTCCCCCTCGCCCATGGTCCGCGCCCGGATCGCCCGCATGTGCAGGAACAGGCCTTCCGCGGTGGTTTTGAGGAGCGAGCATTTGGAGATTTCGAGAATCCGCAGATGGAAGTTGATGTTCGCTTCCGAATATTCGTCAATCTCGGCCTGGGTCTGGTTCTCGCTGTAGGAGGCGAACACCCGCCTCAGCGAGCCCAGTTCCTCGTCCGACGCGCTGACCGTCGCGAGACGGGCCGCCATGCTTTCAAGCGCCGCCCAGACGGTGATCATCTCGAGAATTTCACCGATCGACTTGCGCGCAATGAAAACGCCCTTGCGCGGCACGATGGTCACCAGACCCTCCTGCTCGAGACGGGCCAGAGCCTCGCGGATGGGTGTGCGGGAAATCTTGAACTGTTCTGAAAGCTCGCGCTCGTCGAGCCTGAGGTCGGCATCGTCGGCGTAGATGTTCATGGACGTGATCGCGTCCTTCAGAACATCATAGATGTGTTCCTTGAGGCTGAAGGTGCCTTCTACGGGCTGAACCACCAATTTTGCCGACATACTTGCCCTGGCTCGCATGTTGAGTGCACGTCGTGCGCAGGGCCAGCCTGCTTACGTGCATTCCTCCCCCGGCTTTGTATCTGGTATACCATAGCCCACGAACCACGAGGCGGCAACATCAAAGGCAAGATTTTGCCCTCGCGGAGACACGCATGGCTTCACTTTTGCGCCCGTGCCGTGACGGAATGAAAGGTCTTGTTATAGGAAGCCAAGCTCGGGCATCACGAAACGCGCCTCCGGGGCACGAACCCGGCGTAGCACGACGGGGCCGATGGCGCCGCCGCTCTCATAGAGTAAGGAGCTTGGGTGTGAGGAATGTGGGGACAAGGAATGTGGGTTTGGGCACCGAAGCGCGAGGCGAACCCCGCGCTTCGGCTTTATGACCCGTCAGGCCGTCCAGGACAGCAGATCGAAGAGTGCGCCTTCGGCATTTTCCAGCGTCAGGTAAAGCCCGACGCCGGCAACCACTGCGCCGGCAAGCCGCGCTGACACCGCCTGTGCTTCGGTTGCCTTCCACAAGGTGGCCGCAACCCATCCGGCCGCAACCGCGATGGCATATTGCAGGACGCCCAGTCCGATCAGGTAGCCGATGAGAACGGAGGTGCCCATGCCGGCTTCCTGTTGCGCGATGGCGTCCCCGAAGGCCGAGCCGTGAAACAGGCCAAACCCGGCGAACAGCGCCAGGGCCGGCACCAGAGCAAGCGACCGGCCGGACAGAACCAGTCCACCAACAACCAGGAGCGACAGACCGATAACCGCTTCCTTCATCGGCAGGCCGACGCCAAAACTCATGAGCAGGCAGCCAGAGAGCATGGCCGCGATGTAGGCCGCCGGCGCCAGCCGCGCGTGGCCGGTGAACAGTGCCGCGATACCGACGATCACGACGAAAAACAGATGGTCAAAGCCGAGCAGCGGATGACCGATGCCGGACAGCAGTCCATGCGCGAATGTCTCCATTGGCATTCCGCCAAGCGGATGGTGCGCCAGTGCAGGCGTCGCAGACAGCGCAACGACACCAGCGGAAATCAGAAATTTTCTCATCATATGTCCCCTTCGAGTGGTCCTGTCGAAAAGGGGGTCCGGCCAAGAAAGGGAGAACGGCCTCGTTGCCTTCAACCCTCCACGGATCACCCCGTCCGTTACATGGGCCGACCGCAACACGTCGCGGTCGCATACGGCAGGTCTCCTGGCTCGCGGTTTAACATGCGCCGTTGCCTTCCCAGCTCAACGCCAGTGGCAGTCTAACGGCGCACTCACCGCATACAGTCGCGGGGGCGGCTGCGGTTCGAAGCCCCGGAACGGGTCGTCCTCGTCCGCATTCCCATTTGATCCCCGGTGCTTTGCACCTGACGGGGAACCGTATGGCGGTCATATGAAGCCATCCGTTGTTTCGGGTCAATTCCAAACTCGACGCGTGGACGAATTTTCGTGACCTGCTCACTGACGCGATCTCACAAAGATGTTTGTTGCATTGCGTAACTGGCGCGCTGCATTTTGAGATCTATTGCAGCGAACTTGGAGCCCTGAACCGTGACTGATCGGAAACCGCGGTCCCGCCGCACGTTTCTCGCCGCCGGCGCCGCCACCTTCGCAGCGGCATCGCTTCCGGCGCAACTCGCGATGGCGGCCGGCCGCAAGGCGCCGCAGTGGGACATATCGGAATGGATCAACGGCGATGCCGGCAATGTCGACACGCTCTCCGGCAAGGTCGTCATCATCGACTTTTTTCAACTCTGGTGCCCCGGCTGCAACAAGTTCTCCGGCCCCCTCATGACATACTGGCAGCAGAGGTTCGCCGAGGACATCGAGGCGGGCCGCCTGGTCATGGTGAAAATCCACACCGTGTTCGAGGGCCACAGCTATCAGACGGTCCAGCGGCTGAAGACCTATATCGGCGAAAAGAACATCACGGTCCCGGTCGGCGTCGACCGCCATGTGGACGGAAACCGTATCCCGGTGACGATGGAGCGTTACAGAACCAGCGGCACGCCGGAGATGGTGTTCATCGACACGGACGGCATGATCGCCTTTCAGAAGTTCGGCTATTTCGAGCCGGTGCCGGCGGAACAGATGATTGTCGAAATGCTGGCGCACGCCCGCGCCTGACGCACGCGACACCTACCCGATGTCCAAATGCTCGCGATGCCGGATGAATGGTGTATAGACCGGCGCATCGGGTTTGATGTGCCCGTCCGCTCCCCACTCACTCATGCGGTTGAACGGTAGGGGCACTTCCGCCTCGACGGTCTGAAGCCTTGCCACATAGACTTCGACCGCCGTTTGCAGGCGTTTTTCCACTTCCGCCGGATCGGAATAGCGCAGCCCCGCCTCGACCCCGTAGGTCACCTGGGGGGAGAGGACATCCAACCCGACATAAGCGAGGGAGAAGTTCACCGGCCAGAGCAGCAGGTCCATATCCGCGCTGCGGCCGTTGTGCGCATAGGTTTGCGGACTTGTGCCAACGGTGAGCGACAGCATCGCTTTTTTCTGCCTGAACCGGCCATGCTCGAACCTTTGTTTGGAACTGTAGACTTCACCATAGACAAGCACCCGGTCGAACCAGCCTTTCAGCATCGCCGGCGGCAGGTGCCACCACATGGGGTATTGCAGGATGACCAGGTCGGCCGCGTCGAGACGCTCAATCTCGCCCATGACTTCGCCGGCGATGGTTCCGCCTTCGGAGGCATGGTGCTGTTCCGCCTGGGCATCGAACCGCGCCGCGTCGGCACGCTGCGTGAAATGCTCCGGGCGCTCGCTCGGATCGAAACCCATCTGGTAAAGATCGGACAGGGTCACATCCCAACCTCGTGCGGCCAGGGCGTCCCTGGCGGTGCAGGCCAGGTGAGCATTGAAGGACTGCGGCTCGGGGTGAGCGAGGACGATATGTGCTTGCATAGCAACTTGATCCGGCTTTATCAAAACGGGCTGAAACGATGTCACACTTTATGGCAACTCGCCGACCGCAGGAATGAGAGATATGGCAGATAAAGCGATAGCCGACGGGTGCGCATGCGGCGCGGTGCGTTACAGGGCTGCAAAAGCCTCGGGTCCGCCTCGGCCCGGCGCCGTGATCTTCAGTTCCAGTGCCCAGGGCCATGCGGGCCCGGATCGCAAATAGATGAAGCTGATACTGGATGGACCGCGCCTTCGCCTCAGGCCGATCGAGCAGGCGGATCTGGCGCTCGGCATCGAACTGTTCACCGACCCCCGGGTAACGAAGTATGCCGGCGGGGTCCAAACGGAAGAACAGCTCACTGCCGAAATGCCGTTGTATCTGCGTCGCGGTGGCGGAGGCTGCATCGGCGTGTGGTGTGTGATGTTGCGCGAAACGCAAGAGCAGCTTGGCACGGCTGCCCTGATCCCCTTGCCCATCGACAAGGACGACACCGACTGGGACCTGGTCGACGGCCCCAATCTGCCGGACGCGGAGATTGAGATCGGCTACTTCCTCAAGCCGGCCGCATGGGGCAAGGGCTTCGCGAGCGAAGCGGCCCGTACGCTGCTCGATTTCGCGTTCAGGGAAACACCTTTGCAGGAGATTGTCGCGGTCACTGAACCGGAAAACACGGCCTCGCAAAACGTCCTGCGCAAGGCCGGATTTGAAGACTCCGGCACACGGCGGGCCTATGCCATGGAGCTGCCGGGATTTCGCATCACGCGGGAACGATGGCACCGGCGGCGAGATGATCCAACCGAGGGGTAAACGTATGCCGGACATACAGATCAGACCCGCGTGTGAAGGTGATGCGCCTTTCATTTTTGAGATGGTGCGCCACCTGGCGGAGTTTGTCGGTGAGTTGGAGCACTTTGCCGCGCAACCCGACGACGTGCTTCGGGACGGGTTCGGTCCTGATCGGCATTATCACAGCCTGATTGCGACTATTGACGATGTCCAATCGGGCCTCGCGACCTACTTCTTCACCTACTCGACATTACAGGGCCGGCCCTGTCTGTTCGTCCTGGATCTGATCCTGGCGCCGGAAGCGCGCGGCAGGAATCTGGGCAGGCAGTTGATGGCGGCCCTGGCGGAGATCGCGGTCGAGAAGAACTGCTGCCGCGTCGACCTGCACGTGCACAATCAAAATCCAGCGCAGGAGTTCTACAAGGCTATCGGCATGCAACAGACGGAGGAGCTGCCATTTGTCCTGAACGGCGCGCCGCTGTCGGATCTTGCGGGCCGTTAGCCGGCTTCGACCTCGTAACCGAACTCGAGCGCCATTTCCGTGAAAAAGTGCCAGAAGCTCCCCACCTGGCTGGTGGGCGCGAGAACCTGGTAGGCGTCCTCGCCGGTTCGCCGCAGATGGATGCCCATATGTTCCATCTGCGTGGCCGCGCAGGCGCCGACCGCGAATAGGGCCGGATCGAGATCGACGGCACAGCCCTTTGCCAGCAGGTCGCGGGCCCTTTCGCCGGAGACGTCTATTCCGGTGACACCATGAGTATGGTCGACCACGGCACATGAGGTCCGCAGCGATCGGGCGAGCTTGGCATAGAGGCCGCCCCTGCCCTTGCCGGGCGCCATTACCATCCAGGCTTCCAGGCCAGCCCAGGCGACGACATAACCGTCTTTGGCGGAGGACTTGCCGACCGCCGGCAAGGCCATCTTGCAGACCTTGCGCAACGCGGCGCTGGCCGGATCCCGCTTGCCCGCAAACGGACTGATCCTCACAATGTCGCGGCCGTTGACGACCCGCAGCGTCACGCCGGGCACGGACACCTCCGGATTGCCGTAACGCCCGGGCACCGCTTCACGCTCGAGCGGCGAGCGCCATGTCATCTCAATCTCGGACACGGGCGTTCTCCGGATCGTAGAAGACGGGATCGGCCACTTCGACCATCACGTCGTATTTCTGCAAGGGGTTGGCGGCGCGCAGGATCTCGCCGTGACGCTCGCGGCCACGCTTGAGTACCCCGAGCGCGATGTAGGCGTTCAACGTCGGGCTCCAGGTGGTGGCCGTGACATGGCCATGATCGGCCTCGGGCGAATTAAGTGCACCATCCGCGATCAGGTGTGACCCGGCCGGAACCTTTTCCGACGGGTTCAGCGATTTCAGGCCGACCAGCACCTCGCGGTTCGGATCGATCAACCCTTCGCGCGCCGCCATGGCGCGGCCGATATAGTTGTGTGGCTTTTTCTCCGGCACCATCCAGCCGAGCCCGAGATCTCCCGCCGTGGCCCAGCCGGTGATTTCCGAACCGGCGACGTGGCCTTTCTCGATGCGCATGATGCCCAGCGCCTCAAGCCCATAGGGCACGAGGCCGTGCCGGGCGCCACGCTCGGCCAGCGTGCGCACCACCGCATCGCCAAAGCCGTAGGGGACGCAAAGCTCATAGGCCAGTTCGCCTGAGAAGCTGATGCGGAACAGTTTCGCCGGCACGCCGCCGCACACCGTGATTTCGGCGGCGCTGAGGAACGGAAACGCCTCATTGGAGACGTCGAACCCGTCGACCAGTTCGGCGATTACGTCGCGCGACTTCGGTCCGGCGATGGCAAGGCCCGCCCAGGCATCGCTCGCCGACACCATCTGCACGTCCAGCTCCGGCCACAGCACCTGGTGGCAGTATTCAAGGTGCTCCATCACGTGACCCGCCTCGCCTGTGGTCGTGGTGATGAAGAAGCGGTCCTTGTCGAAACGCGTAACCGTGCCGTCATCCAGTGCAATGCCGTCTTCGCGCAGCATGAGACCATAGCGCGCGCGGCCGATGGGAAGCTTGGTGAAGCTGTTGGTGTAGACCCGGTTGATCAGTTCGACCGCATCCCTGCCCTGTATGTCGATCTTGCCGAGGGTCGAGACATCGGCGAAGCCGGCGGCGTTGCGAACCTGATTGACTTCGCGCGCGGTGGCTTCGGCAAAACCCTCCCCCGCCCTTGGGAAATAGTGCCAGCGCATCCACAGGCCCGCCTCGATGAATTTCGCGCCCTGCTCCTCGGCCCAGCCGTGGAACGCGGTGCGGCGCACAGGGCGCCAGGTAGGCCCGCGCGAATGACCGGCGATCACACCCAGACTGACGGGCGCATAAGGCGGCCGGAAAGTGGTGGTGCCGACCTCGCCAATCTCCTTGCCCAGATCGCCCGCCAGAAGACCGAGGCCCGGAACGTTTGCCGTCTTGCCCTGATCGGTCGCCATGCCGAGCGTGGTGTAGCGCTTGAGGTGCTCGACGGAAACATAGCCCTCGCGCGCGGCGAGCGAGACGTCTTTGTCGGTCACGTCGTTCTGCATATCGACGAAGCACTTGCCCTTGGCCCCGCTCTCGGGGCGCCACAGGGGTTCGACCCGACCCTGCTCGGGGCCGCTTGCGGTGAAAGTCCGCGTCGCGGTCTCAACGTCCTTGAAACCGGCCTCACGCGCCGCCGCCAGGCCCGCCTGGTAGCCATCCTCCAGACAGCTTTCAGTGGAATAGAGACCGCGCGAGGCGCCAACGCAGATGAAGCCCGGACCCGACGTGACGGGTGGAACGAAGGACTGGATCTCATTGTCCCAGACCGGCTTCATGCCGCGCTGGGATATGAGATGGACCGAAGGGTTCCAGCCGCCGGCAACGCAGATCAGATCACAGCCGATGGTCTTTGCGCCGCGGCCAGACGGTTTGACGCCGCTTATGGACCGGCCGCCGCGGACCACGGCAACACCTTGGCCTCTCACCACGTGTGAAATGTCGGAGGATACAACGTCCTTAGGGTCGATGATGGCGGCGATGTCCACACCTGCCCTGGCAAGATCGTGCGCCGTGGTTTCCATGCTCTGGTTGTTGCCGAAGATAACGGCGCGCCGGCCCGGTCGCACCGCATACTGGTTGACGTAGGTCCGCGCCGCGGAGGCCAGCATCACGCCAGGTCGATCGTTGTCGGGGAACACCAGCGGGCGTTCCTGGGCGCCCGTGGCAATGACCACCTGCTTCGCCGCAATACGCCACAGGCGCTGGCGCGGCAGATGCGCCGGCGGTTCGGCCAGATGGTCCGCGACCCGCTCCATCGCCGCAAACGTGTTGCCGTCATACCAGCCGACCACAGCCGTGCGCGGCATGATACGAACGCCCGACGCCTGCAGGCGAGATCGCGCGTCGAGCGCCCAGTCCTGGCCCGGCCGGCCGTCGATTTCGATGCGCTCGGTGAGCAACGCGCCACCGATACGGGGATGTTCTTCACACAGAATGACACGGGCGCCGGCACCGCTCGCGGCTTCGGCCGCCATCAGACCGGCGGGCCCGGATCCAACGACCAGCACATCGCAATGGGCATAGGCTTTTTCGTAACGATCGGGATCATTGGCTCCGGCCGCCGAACCCAGGCCCGCGGCGCGGCGGATGAACGGTTCGTAGACCTTGGTCCAGAACGAGCGCGGCCACATGAAGGTCTTGTAGTAGAAGCCCGCGGACAAGAGCGGCGACAGCTTTGAATTGACCGACAAGAGGTCGAGGGAAAGGTTCGGCCAGCGGTTCTGGCTGGTCGCCTCCAACCCGTCGAACAGCTCTGCCATGGTCGCCTGGGTATTGGGCTCACGGCGTGCGCCGTTGCGCAGTTCCAC
The DNA here is from genome assembly GCA_021775615.1 of Hyphomicrobiales bacterium. Classification (GTDB taxonomy): domain Bacteria; phylum Pseudomonadota; class Alphaproteobacteria; order Rhizobiales; family JAJFHB01; genus JAJFHM01. The sequence continues at coordinate 43,766 of JAJFHL010000169.1, read as the reverse complement.
CAGTGCGTTGGGCTCGTAGTTTCCAGCCGTGAAAATGCCGCGGGGGCGGTGATACTTGAAACTGCGTCCGACCAGGCGCACGCCGTTGGCCAGCAGCGCCGATGCGAGCGTGTCGCCCGCATAACCGTCATACTGCAACTGGTCGAAAGTGAAGTGCAGCGGCTTTGAGCGCTCCACCAGGCCACCTCGTTCCAAGCGGTAGGCTTGCGCGCTCATTTCGCCCTCCGCCTGGCGGCCTTGGTGAGGCGCACCGAGAAGATCTCGTGGGTATAGGTGTCGCGGTCGACCACCAACCAGGCGCCGCAGCCGCCGGAATGGCGCCAGTGTTCCTTTTGGCGGCCCTTGGGGTTGTCCCGCAGATAGACATAGTCGTGCCAGGCATTGGCCTGGTCGGGGGCGTGGGTCCGCGGGCGTTGCACCTTGGCGTCGCCGCGATAGGCGTATTCCTCAAGGGGCCGCTCGCCGCATACGGGACATTTGATGCGCATTGTCCGGCTTTCCCTAATGCAGGTTGGGCTGCGCGCCCACGCCCTTGGTGTCGACCGCATAGCCCCGTGCAAAACGGTCGAGCGTATAGTGGGCGTTGTAGGCATGCGGTTCGTCATTGGCGATGGTGTGGGCAAAGCACCACCCCGATGCGGGCGTCGCCTTGAAGCCGCCATAGCACCAGCCGGCGTTGAGGTAGAGCCCGTCGATGGGCGTCTTGCAGATGAACGGCGAGCCGTCCATGGACATGTCCATGACACCGGCCCAGTGCCGCAGCAGCCGCACCCGGCCGATCGAGGGCATCAGATGCATGGCGGCTTCGATGGTCGCCTCCACCGTCGGCAGGTTGCCGCGCTGGGCGTAAGAATTATAGCCATCGAGGCTGGCGCCAAACACCAGGCCGCCCTTGTCGGACTGACTCAAGTAGAAGTGCCCGTGGCCGAAGGTGACCACCGTGTCGACCAGCGGTTTCAGGCCTTCGGTGACGAACGCCTGCAGTTTGTGGCTTTCGATCGGCAGACGCAGTCCCGCCATCGCAGCGACATGGCCAGAGTGACCGGCCGCCGCGAGACCGACCTTGTTCGCCCTGATCTTGCCGCGGGTGGTTTCGATGCCGACCACCCTGCCCTGCCGGTCCCGGGTGATCCCCGTGACCTCGCAATTCTGCAGGAGGTCGACGCCATATCCGTCGGCGCCGCGGGCATAGCCCCAGGCCACCGCGTCGTGGCGGGCATTGCCGGCGCGGGGCTGAAGCAGGCCGCCATAAACCGGAAAGCGGGAATTCTTGTCGTCGATGCCCGGCACCATCTTCACGCATTCGTCCCGGCTCAGGAACTCAGCATCGGCGCCATGCATGATCATGGCATTGCCGCGCCGCACCGCCGCGTCCACTTCCGCGTCCGAATGCACCAGGTTCAGGACCCCGCGCTGGGAAAACATCACGTTGAAGTTCAGGTCCTGCGACAGACCTTCCCAGAGCTTGAGCGACCATTCATAAAAGGGGAGTTCTTCGGGCAACAGGTAGTTGGAGCGCACGATCGTTGTGTTGCGCCCGACATTGCCGCCACCAAGCCATCCTTTTTCGACGACCGCGACATTGCGGATGCCATGATTTTTTGCCAGATAGTAAGCTGTTGCCAGACCATGACCGCCGCCGCCCACGATGATCACATCGTAAGCGTCCTTTGGCTCGGGATCACGCCATGCCCGCGGCCAATCCTTGTGGCCGCCCATCGCCTGACGCAGAAGGTTGAGAGCTGAATACTTCATAAATCGACGGTCGCCGCATTTGTCCTGACGCACACATCGCACAATGGCGTTAGGGTTGATAAGAGATAATTGGTTGAGGGGCCACTGAAATTTCTTGACTTGGTGCAGCAGGCTTGAAAACAATTCATCCCCTAGGGAACGTGGATCGCACCGGTGACCAGAATGTCAGCCGACCGAAGGGATCATGGGACGTCGCCTGCCACCATTTGCCGCCATCAAGGCGTTTGAAGCCGCGGCGCGGCACTGCAATTTTCAGCAGGCCGCCGACGAACTGCTGATCTCCTCTTCCGCGGTCAGCCATCAGGTCAAGGCGCTGGAAGACCACCTCGGCATCCAACTCTTTATCCGCAACAACAATCGCCTGACCCTGACGCCAGAGGGCAACGGCTATCACGGGGAACTGCGCGAGGCGCTCGACCTGATCGAGCAGGCGACCGCAAAGGTCGCCAAACCGCGCGGACGCACCTTCCTGACGGTCAATCTCTACCCCATTCTTGCAGAAATGTGGCTGATCCCCCGACTTGGCGCTTTCCATGAAGCGCATCCCGACATCACGGTGCGGCTGATGACCGAAACCCGGCCGAACGACTTTGCCGGGACCGGCGTCGATCTGGCGATCCATTATACGGCTGCAGCCGCTGACGAGGCGGCCGGCGATTTTCTGTTCCATGAAGAGCTGGTTCCGGTCTGCTCTCCTGGCTACCTAGAGCGGATCGAGGCGATCAGCAATGCATCCGATCTCCTGCGGCACACGCTGATTTTCTGCAACGCGGAACCCGGTGAATGGACCATGTGGCTTGGCAGTGAGGGGCTCGCCAGCGACGTGGTCGGTCACTGGCTTGAGCTCGATGCGCGCTCATCCACCCTGAGCGCTGCCAAGGAAGGGCTTGGTATCGCCATCGGGCGCCGGCCCTATATCGACGACGCCATTGCCAACGGCAGCCTCGTCATGCCCATTCCAAGGCCGCTCTCCACCGGCTATTCCTATTATCTGGTGGCCACCAAGCCGTCGATCGGAATGTCCGGCGTTCGCCGCTTCAGGGACTGGCTTCTGGCGATCTGCCCACCCGCCATAGCGCAGGTCGCCTGACGTTCGAATTCAGCAGACCACCGAAAGAATTCGGTTGCAGCGCCACCTGCGCGCACCAACAATTATGCTCGCGAACAGTGTTGAGACCATTCGAGAGTGATGCCGGAGCGACGCAACAAAGGTGGACGCCGAAGACGCCCCGACCGCGGTGAAAGGTCGAACGGCGTTGCAAGGCCCCGCCTGCCTGAGTTGACCAACCCATTCGCACCGGTGGAAATCCTTGGTGAAGAAGCCCTCGAACGCATCGAAGACACCGCGTTTCGCATGCTCGAGGAAGGCGGCCTGGAAGTGCGTAGCGCCCGGGCGCGCCAGATCTATGCGGACAATGGCGCAAAGGTCGATGACGAGAGCCAGATGGTCTGGCTCGGGCGCGACATCGTCCGCGAATTCGTGGGCAAGGCGCCGAGCCGGTTCAAGATGCATGCCCGCGTCTCGGACCGCGACATCACCGTCGGCGGCGCCAACATCGCATTTGCGCCGGTTGGCGGCCCGCCAAATGTCTCGAGCCTCGACCGCCGGCGACAGTCGGGCGACTTTGCGACACTGTGCGACCTGATCCGAGTCGTTCATGGGCTCGGCGTCACGCACGTTTCGGGCGGCGGCCTGGTGGCGCCGATCGACCTTGCCGTCGATACCCGCCATCTCGACGTTTCAATGGCGCACATCACGCTCAGCGACCAGGCCTGGTTTGCCAGCGGCATCGGACGCACACGCATCCTCGATGCGCTGGACATGGTTGCGCTGGCGCGCGGCTGCGACCGCGATCAGTTGCTTTGCGAGCCGAGCCTTTACACCGTCATCAATGTGAATTCGCCCCGCCGGGTCGACGAGGATCTGCTCGACGGCCTGATGGCAATGGCCGAAAACGGACAGCCCAACGTGGTCACCCCATTCACTCTGGCAGGCGCCATGAGCCCGGTCACCATCGCCGGTTCGCTGGCGCAACAGACCGGTGAGGCGCTTGGCGTCATTGCGCTGACGCAGATGATACGCCCTGGCTGCCCCGTGGTGTTCGGCGGGTTTACCTCCAATGTCGACATGAAGTCCGGCGCTCCGGCATTCGGGACGCCGGAGTATGTCAAGGCAACGCTCGCCGGCGGCCAGATCGCCAGACGCTTCGCCCTGCCCTACCGCTCCAGCAGCGTGAACGCGTCCAACGCGGTCGACGCCCAGGCCGTCTATGAAACGGGCATGGCGCTGTGGGCCGCCGTCATGTCCCACTCGAACATGGTCATGCACAGTGTCGGCTGGCTCGAAGGCGGGCTTACCGCTTCGTTTGAAAAAATGGTGGTCGATGCGGAAATGCTGCGTTCGTGGTTCGAAACACTGCAACCGCTTGAAGTCAACGGTCAGGAACTGGCGTTGGACGCGATCCTGAAAGTGCCGCCGGGGGGGCACTTTTTCGGCGAGGACCACACGCTGGAGCGCTACGAAACGGCTTTCCAGGATCCGGTCCTGTCCGACTGGCGCAACTTCGAGACCTGGGAAGAAGATGGTTCTCGGACCGCAACCGAGCGGGCGAACGGTGTTTGGAAACAGCTGCTCGCCGACTATGAGCGGCCGCCGATCGACCCGGCCATCGAAAGCGAACTCAACGCCTTGATGGCAAGGCGGAAGAGTGAGATCGAGCGCACCGGTCTGTAATGTGCCCTTACTCCTTTGATTCGAGAAGCAGGTCCAGATGGTTGCGGCCATCCTCGTGGCGGTATGCCAAAAGCTTGCACCACTTGAGAATGACGGGCCATCCCCAGCCGCCTTCGCGTCCCTGATCGACATCGGCGGCACGCACGGACAACTCGCGCGGGTCAAACGGCACGCCACCGTCGGTCAGATGGATACGGACCGCTCCGTCCCGATATGTAAACTCATACTCGACCATCGAGGTTTGTGCGGGTTGCCCATGGCTGATGATGTTCGTCATCAGCTCTTCGACCACGATCAAAAACTGATACCGCGTCAACTCATTGAGCGCGACTGCGCTTGCAAAGGCGCGTGCATTGTCCAAAGCCTCGGACATTCCGAGTTGCGTAGACTTCACCGCTCCGGCCAGGTGGTTTGTGTGCGGATTGCTCTCGTTGCAGACAGACATTATGTATGGGACGGGTCCAACAAAGAAAAACGCAGGTTGATTATGTTTCGGAAAGCTATTCTTCTCGCTTTGGTGTTGCTCTGTCTACCGTCTTTCGCGCTGGCCGAGATCGGCCGGGTAAAGAGGACCAACGGTGAAGCCTTTGTGCAACGCGGCGATGAGAAAATCGCGGTCACCTCAGGAATGACACTGGAGCGAAGTGACATTCTGGTGACCGGCGGCGACGGCCGTATCACCGTGACATTCATCGACAACAGCCGTTTCTCAACCGGACCCGACAGCCGGATCAATCTGGCGGAGTTCCAGTTCAATGAAACCACTCACGAAGGTGAGTTCGAGGTTGTCATTGAAAAGGGCACCGTTGCAATCGTATCCGGCCAGATCGCGGCCCACCGCGAAGACGCCATGCAGGTCAGGACGCCGACGTCCATTCTGGGCGTCAGGGGCACGCGCTTCATTGTCCAGGTCCAACCTGCGCTCGTGCTTCTGCCGAGTGAGGTAAAAAAGCCCGAGCCGGGCAAAAAAGTCGAGAACAAGCCCAGCGCGCTGGCCGTCCTCGACACAGAAGGAAAAGACCGCACCGTCGTCCAGGGCGATTATTCGGTTGCAAAACTCGGCAGCCAGAAGGATTACGAAACACAGACAGACAGCACCGCCGTTCTGGATGAGCACGGCGATTTGCTGAACAATATGCCGGCGCAACCGAGCAATTACACACTGTATTTCGGATATGACAGCACCGATCTCACCGTGGAATCGGAGGCGACGGTCAACAGCATCTTCGAGGACGTCAAGAGCCGCGAGCAAGCTGATGTGGTCGTCGTCGGACACACCGACCGGTCCGGAACGGACGCCTACAATGACCGGCTGTCGCTCGAACGCGCGGGCCAGATCAAGGACCTTCTGGTCAAGAGGGGAATGGACCCCACGCGCATTCGCGCCGCCGGGCGCGGCGAACGTGACCGCATGGAGGAAACTCCCGATGGCATCAAGAACGACCGCAATCGCCGTGTGCAGGTCATTGTCCGGTGATGCTGCCGCGCCGATAGCCGATCGCCATAATCGTCAGATCATCGACCGGCTCACGCTTGTTTTCGAAAACGCGAACCGCTTTTGTCAGCCGGTTCACAATCTCTTCTGATGGCGCCGAGGACGGAAGCTTCGCAAAGACATCGAGGACCCGCTCACGCCCGAACAACTCGTCCTTGGGCGACCATGCTTCCGATACGCCGTCGGTAATGATCACCAGTGCCTCTCCAGGCTCCAGTCGCATCGTCTCCACCGGATAGGGAAAATCATCCATAACGCAGAACGGTGGACCACCATCCATGGACCACAATTCCGCGGTGCCGTCTTTTCTGACGATGATCGGGTTTTCGTGCCCGGCATTGCACATGGCGACATGGCCGGACGTGACGTCCATGACACCGAGCAGTGCCGTGGCAAACATCTCGTCCGGATTGTCGCGCGACACCTCTCTTGAAATGTCGACAACCGCCCGGTCCAGCGCGCCGCCGTCCCGCAGGATGAGGCTTTTCGACAGCGCCTTCACCACCGACATGAAAAGCGCGGCCGACACTCCTTTGCCTGTGACGTCCCCGACCGTGAAATACAGGCGCGTGTCATCGAGCATGAAGGCATCATAGAAATCGCCGCCCACCGATTGTGCGGGTTCAAGCACCGGCCAGACATCGACGCCTGCCGGCAACGCCCTCAGACTGTCCGCGGTCGGCAGCATGGCGAACTGGATCTTCTGGGCTTCCTCGGCCCTTGCCTCCTCGACCTGCACGATGCTGCGCAGCTCGCGCCGCCGCCGTTCCGTCGAAAGCAGGATTCCCGCCATTACGATGGTGGCGGGTATGCCCGCCCCCATGAGAGGCAAAGTGGCGTCGAGAACTAAACTTGAAAATGCAAAGGCACCGACACTGAAACTCACAACGAATATCGCGGCAACCAGCGATACAATCACCGCCCGTCCCGGTGAGAGAAGCGGCAGTCCCAAGAGCGCAACCAGTCCCAGCAAAGCGGCACAGGCCCATTCCAGCGCCGGCGCCCAGTATGGCCGGCTGAGCCAGCCATCGTAGAAGAACGCTTCTATGACCTGGGCATGGATGTCGACACCGGAGTTCTCCGAGTAGAGTGGCGTCGGGACAACATCTTCGATCCCGATGCCGGTAAAACCTACGATGACGAGCTTGCCGCCGACGACGATCGGATCGACCTTTCCATCCAGGATCTCGTGTGCTGAAACGGTGCGGCCTTTCACGGGTCTTGAAAAGTGAATGCGCATGGTGCCGTCGGCCTCGACCGGCACGCGGAAGTGCCCGTAACTCAGGGACGTAAGCCTGCCGTTCTCGACATGCAGCTTGATGTCGGGATTGGCAACCTTGCCGGCGCCGCCGGTGCTCTGCGCTATGCTTGAGACCGCCGCGACCCGAATGAGCTCCAGCGCGAATGACGGCGCCAGTCTCTTGCCCAGCATCGCAACCAACGGCACACGCCGGATGATACCATCGCCATCAGGTTCACCGTTAAGCAGGCCGTGGCCGAGGGCGACCTCGTCGAGATCGGCGATGTTGGTCAACGCCGAGGGGTAGAACCGAAGGTTCTGGGGCCTGTCCCCGTCGAACGTCGCTTCTATCGGAAACGCCGATGGATCGGGCGATGAGCCGTCGGCGGGATCGCCAACGCCGGCGCGTCCCACCACAACATAGTTCCCGGCGCCGCTGACGACGGAGATCAGCCGCTCATCCGGATCGGCCAGTTGCAGCAGCTGCTGCCTCACCTCCTCCGGCTCGCCGTGGTATATTCTGGCGAGATTCTCCCCGCCAAACCGGTCCGGTTCCGAAAACACAATATCGTACCCGACAACCTGCGCCTTCAACTCGAACAGCCGCTCAGTGAGTTCGGCAATCTTGGCTCTCGGCCACGGCCATGGTCCGACCGCATCCAGGCTGGCCTGATCGATGGTGACGATGAGCGCGGGAAACTCCTCCGGGGGCTGGCGTGGCGCCATGCGCTGGTAAATGTCCGAAACGGTATCGCGAATACGGCCGATCTGCTCGCTTGCCGGACCAACGGCGAGCGCCGAGAGACATGCCATCAGCGCAATCAGCCCAATCAGCCGGATCAGCAAGACGCTTTCGGGACGCAGCTTTTCAGCTTCTGTGCTGGTGCTCATGGGTGCGCCATTGCCTTCGCCGCCAGGGCGCTAAAGCGCAACTTCCATGCCGTCATACGCGCAGAGAACTTCGAGCCGCGAGTTTCTGCCGATCAGTTCTTCGTAGCGGATCGTCTCTGTGTGAACTCTGTGAATGTCGGCGTCGTCGTGTATCGGCTCGTGATGGAACATCGCCACCCGGTGGGCACCGGCACGCGAGCACAGATCGACCGCAACCACATTGCTCGAGTGACCCCAGTCCTGCTTTATCGTCCAGGCATCGAGGAGCGAGTACATCGTGTCGAAGATCACAAGGTCGGCATCCCGGAAGAACTCGACGAACATATCTTCGCTTTCTGGATCATCATCCTTGTGTTCGGAGTCTGTACTGTAGACCAGTGACTTGCCGCCGGCCTCGAAGCGATAACCGTAGGAGTCGTGCGAGTGATACTGCTTGACGGTGCTAACCTGATAACCGCCGACCTCCACCGTTTCGCCGGGCACCACCTTGTTGAATTCAATGTTTGCCTTGAGCCATTCGAACGGAACGGGAAAGGAAATTTCCTCTTGCTGCCGCCGCAACGCCTCTTCAAGATCGTCATGACCGCCGAAGAAACGGATCTTGACCTCGGGATCGAATGACGGCCCAAAAAACGGGAAGCCCATTATGTGATCCCAGTGCATGTGCGACATGAAAATGTTGAATGTCTTCGAGTGGCCTTCTGCCATTCGTCTGGCGGCGTCGATACCGAATTCACGAAACCCCGAGCCCATGTCGCAAACCAGAAAATCACCTTCGCCGCCGTCGACCTCCACACACGAGGTGGCGCCGCCGTAGGTGCCGGCAACCGGCATTTCCAGCTCTTCATCGACGAAACGCGCGACGGCCGTCTCGCTGTCGAAGCGCCGGCCGTCCGCCGCCACCAGGGCGGCAATGACCTTGGACCGCACGACTTCGGCCCGCATGGCTTTTGGAATTGACCCCCGCGTTCCCCAGAACCGGACCAACATCGTCCCCGTCCTCCTGCCGCCCTATGCCGGTTCAGCCCGCAAGAGCCGCGTCCACCGTGTCAAACACCTGCATCACCTTGTCGAACCTCGAGATCTTGAAAATCTCGCACATGCAGGCGTTCATGCCGGCGACCTTTATGTCCACGGAGGCTTCGCGCGCGCGCTTGGATACCCGCATCAGAACGCGCAGGCCGACGGTCGACATGTACTCGATGTCCTTCATGTCAATAATCAAAGACAAGGCGCCATCGTCCGCACTCTTCAGCACCTTGTGGAGTTGTTCCTCAAACGCCGGGGCGGAATCGTGATCAATCACACCATTTGGTGCAACGATAAGCGCTCTTTCCCGGGTTTCCTGTTTCAATTCCATATTCATACCTTTCGGCCCAGGTTCGGAAACAGGATGCCATGAACGCACCGCTCACGGCTAGTGGTAGTTGTCCATGCAGCCTTGAAAAATGGCCCGTTGCACTTGCCCGTGACAAGCGCTTAAGGACGTTCACAACAACCGGAGCGCAGAACAGAGTGATTGCACCCGACACGAAGATGACATGATATGAGCGAGTGGTCACCGGGAGGCACATGGGGAACCTGACTTGGGGAGGCTGACATGGGGATGACTGCACGCGGGTTTCTTGCCGCATCAATTGGCTATGGCCTGATCGGCCTTGTTGCCGGTCTTTACATGGCCATTCTTGAAGACCACTCGCAGATGCCGGCGCACGCGCACATCATGGTGATCGGATGGGTCAGTTTCTTTCTGTTCGCGCTGTTTTACCTGCATTTCGGGGATCGCGTCTCCAGGCGGATGACGCAGCTCCATTTCTGGCTGGCGCAGGTCTCGTCGCCGTTATTGTTTGCAGGACTTTGGCTGATGCATTCCGGCAACGACGAGTTTCAACCCCTCGCAGCGGTTTCCGCGATGGCCTACGCTCTGTCCTTCCTGATGTTCGCGGTGCTGGCGTGGCCCGTGCTTCGCAATTCGACATAGAGTTCGATGTAGAAATTCGACATGGAAGTTCGGCGGGGCGTCAGCTGCGCATGCGGTTGCCATCCGCGTCCACCCGTGCCGCGGACGCGAGAACGGCCGGGCGCCGCTCGCCCAGGATGTCGATTTGATATGCACCATCGGGCTCGAAAAACTCGGGCTTCACATATCCCATGGCCAGACTTTCGCCGACGCAGTGACCAAACCCGCCGGAAGTGATGTAACCGGCCAGGTCTCCGTTTCGATAGACGGCTTCACCGCCGAAAGCATCGGCGCCGTCGGCCTCGACCACGAATGTGCCGATGCGTTCCTTCGGGCCTTCCCCGGCGCGCCTTTCCGCCGCCGCATGGCCGATGAAATCCCCCTTGCCCAGTTTCACGAAACGCCCGAGGCCGGCCTCATAGGGCGTGTAGTCCGGGCCCAGCTCAAGCCCCCAGCCCGGAAACGACTTCTCCAGGCGCAGGCTCATCATGGCGCGCGAGCCTGCAAGCCTCAGGCCGAGGTCGCGCCCCTCCTCGCGCAGCAATTCGAACAGTCCGCGCTGATACCCGGCGGGGCAGTAGAGTTCGTAGCCCAGCTCGCCGGTGTAGGAGACCCGCACGACAACCGTGCCGGATGCACGGCCGACTTCCATCTCGCGGCCGGTGAGAAACGGCAGAGCGTTGCCGCCGACGTCACCGCCGACGACACGCTCAAGCAACGCGCGCGCGTTGGGGCCGGCAATCTGCAGGCCGGAGTACTGCGCCGTCCGGTTCTCGACATGCACCCCCTCGGGCGGCAGGTTCTGCTCGAACCAGCGCATGTGGTAACGCTGCACCGTTCCCGAGCCAAGAATCCAGTAGCGTCCCTCGGCAAGCTTGGTCACGGTGAAATCGCCGATCAGGCGCCCGTTGGGACTGAGCATCGGCGTCAGCACCGCCTTGCCGATGTCGCGCGGCATGCGGTTCGCCATGATCCGGTCGAGCCAAGCGGACGCGCCCTCCCCGGTCACTTCATACTTGGCGAAGGTCGAAACCTCGAAGAGGCCGACACCGTCGCGCACCGCCCGGCACTCTTCGCCAACCGTGTTGAACCAGTTGCCGCGGCCATAGCCGTACTCGTCACGCGGCTCGGCTCCGTCGCGGGCGAACCACAGGGGATACTCGAGCCCGAAGTTCGATCCGAACACGGCTCCTTCCCGAACCAGTGTTTCGTAGACCGGTGATGTCGCGACCGGGCGGCCGGCGGGAAACTCCTGATACGGATAAATCCGTGCGGTGCGGTGTTCGTAGAAGTATCGGGTGCGTTCGCGCGTGTACCGGGTTCCCGCCCAGGCGCCAAACCGGCTGACGTCCCAACCGAAAATGTCGAGCGAGGGTTCGCCGTCGACGATCCATTCGGCCAGCACCCGGCCAACGCCTCCGCCCTGATTGAACCCGGTCATGACACCGCAGGCGCAGAAGTAGTTCTTGAGGCCCGGATATGGCCCCAGCAGCGGCGACAGGTCGGGAGAGAAGATCATCGGGCCATTGATGACCCGCTTGATGCCCGCGGTTTCGAGGCACGGAATGGTCTCCACCGCACGGGCAAAGTTATCTTCCATGCGCGACAGGTCATCGGGCAGCAGCTCGTGGCCGAAGTCGGCGGGCGTGCCCTCTTCGGCCCAGTGATAGCAGGTGTTCTCATACGCCCCGAGCAGGATGCCCTGCGATTCCTGGCGCATGTACCACCCTGATTCCGAATCCGTCATGGTCGGGATCTCGCCATCAAAGCTCTCGATTTCCGGCACGTTCTCGGTGACGAGATAATGATGCTCGACCGGCATCAGCGGCAGCTTGGCGCCGGCCAGGGCGGCCACCTCGCGGGCCCACAAACCGGCGGCATTGACCACAACCGGCGTCCTGATCGTGCCCTCGGTCGTGACGACCTCCCAGTCACCATCTGCGGTCTGGTTGGTCTCGACAACAGGTGTGTGGCGATAGACGGTGGCGCCCATCTTCCGCGCCGCGATGGCGAACGCATTGGTCGCGCTTGCCGGATCGACATATCCCTTCAGCGGCTCCCAAAGCACCGCTTCGAGCTGGTCGGTATTGAGAATGGGCGAGCGGCGGCGGGCTTCGTCAAGCGATATGAACTCGGCATCTATGCCGTTGCGGCGACCGCGGCTGCATGCAAGCTTGAGCGCCGTCACCTGTTCCGGTGTCCGAGCGAGATGGAAGCCGCCGGTCAGGTGAAAGCCGACCGATTGCCCGCTTTCCTTCTCGATTTCGGGATAGAGCTCGATGGTGTATTTCTGCAGCGCCGCAACATTGGACGGCGAGGTCAGTGCAAACAGCCCTCCTGCCGCGTGCCATGAGGAACCCGATGTCAGTTCCTTGCGCTCGATCAGGACAATGTCGGTCCAGCCCATTTTGGCGAGATGATAGAGTACGGAGCAGCCGGTGACCCCGCCGCCGATAACCACCACTTGGGCATGTGACTTCATTGCTTTTCCTTCCCTGGAGGGTCCGGCGTAGGAAAAAGCTCCAAGTCTCACAACTGAAAATAATTGCGCCTTGAGCGATTATTCGCCCAAGGCGCAAAAATGTCGGCTTTCAGTGCGGGCTTGCGGGTGCGGCGGCAGCCGTTCCGTCAGGCCCGGGCAGACCCGGCTACTTACATGTGGCGAGGCATTCCAGGCGCTCGTTGATGCACTGGCCGGCCTCGTCCTTCCAAGTGGACTGGCACCGAACGCTGTCGCCTGTCGAAAAGCAGCTCTCCATGCGCTCGTCGGCGGTGTCGCGACAGGGTTCATACACCGAACCGCAGTCGGCGCGGCATGTGGAGATCGCAGCCACATCGACCTTGGCCTCAGCCGCTGTCTCGTCGGCAGCGGTGTCCTGTTCGGTGCTCTCCATGGTATCGCTGGAGGATTGTTCGGCGTTCTCCCCGGCTGGTTTCGCCACGGTGTCATCGGAAGTTTCCTCAACCGGTTTGGTCATGGTGTCGTCGGCGGCTTCCTCAGCCGGCTTTTCCATTGCCTCCTCGGCCTTGTCTTCATCCGGCTTGGTCATCGCCTCTTCGGTCGCTTCGGCGGGAGCTTCTTCCTCCGGCTTCATTTCGGCCTCCGGTTTCGGCATGACCTTTCTGGTGGACAGCAGCACGTTCGACTGGTTCGGGCGCCACTTGTAACCGAAACCGAACTTGATCGGCGTGGCTTTCGCGGTGGCGAAAAGCCGTTGCATGTCGCGCTGATACTGGCCGGAAAAGATCGGGATCGGGCCGCGATAGAAACCGAACGGTGTGAAGTCCCAGGTTTCCTTGTCGTAGAACCGCAACGGGATACCGGAATCGTCCTGGAGAATGCGGCTGCTCTGATTGAGAATCAGATCTCGGGTGGTCTTGAAATTGCCGCCATGCATCAGATAGGACGCGCTCTTGATCAGGGCATCGGCGGTGCCCTGGCTTTCGATGAACTTCGACAGCCCGTTATATTTCATGCCGCCGTTCGAAAGGTCGGTGCGGAAATAGTAGAGTGTCTTGGTTTTGCCGCCGGGATCGGAGAACGTGATCTTGGCGCCCGGCGCGTCGGCCCGCTCTGTGTTTGCCGATGCGGGAGCGATCGTGCCGTCGGTCTTCAGCGTGACGAGTTCGACCTTCTCGACCGTCTTTCCGGCCCGCGCCATGAACACGTAGAGCACCGGCAGCGTCCCGGTGAGTTGACCCTCTCTGAGCTGCGAATGCATCTTCTTGGTGATGAAGAAGGAAATGTTGACGATGGTCTGCATCGATGCCCGCAGCGCCTGAAGCGAATAGGCCCGCGTGCTGGCCGACAGGTTCGTCAGCGAGGGGACGGTGCCAACCGGCTCCAGTCCGGTGAAGATGTAGGTGGACGCATTGGGGAAGAACGCATTGGCGTAGAGAAAGTCCGGGCCTGAGAACAGGTAGAGCATGAAGTCGTTGTGTTTCGTCAGGTTGGCTTTCTGCCACTCCGCGATGGGATTGAGCTGGCGCTGTTGAAGCGCCTTCCAGGCCTGGTTGAAGTGGTTGGCGTGGAGTTGCCAGCTGCGCTCGTTGGTCATGGCGGCAAGCGGCGAGTTCGCGGAAGGCTCCATGCCGGCGACGAAGCGGGCCACATCGCCGGGAGCTGCCCTGTTGTCCGCCGAAGCGGAAACGGCTGCGGCCACCAGCAAGGTGAACATGACAGCTGCGGTCTGGACCGCTTTGAACAGGTTACTCATCGCATCATTCTCCTGGTGCAGTGCTCGACTGCTTTAGTTTGATAGAAATGAAATAAACAATTAATCCGGCCGACAAAAGGGCAAGACCCGAAAGAGACTCGACCGTGTCGTTGATGAGGACGAAATAGAGCATGTATCCGGTCACCGCGAGGAAGATCAGCGGCGTTACCGGATATCCCCATGTCAGATAGGGCCGCAGGAGGCCGGGCTGGCGCCAGCGCAGAACAATCACCCCGAGCACTGCCACAAAAGACGACAGCGTGATGCTGAACTGAATGAACTTCAGCACCGACTCGAAGCTGTTGGTCAAGATCATGATGGTGACGAACATGAGTTGCAGAATGATCGCGGCCGCGGGCACGCCTCTCTTGTTGTCCTTCGAGAAAAAGCTGAGCAGTGGCAGGTCCTCTCCCATCACCTTGGTGACCCGGGGTCCAAGCCAGATCATGGCACTGATGGCTGAAACCAGGCCGATGCAGATCAGCCCGCCGACGACGCGGCCTCCCTCTTCGCCGAAGACGTGCTTGCCCACCACCAGCGCGACCTCGACCTGGCCCTTCATGGCATCGATCGGTGTCGAATAAAGGAACACGGCATTGAGCGCCACGTACAGAAGCAGCACGATCAACGTGGCGGCGAACAGGGCGCGCGGCACGGTGCGTTGCGGGTCACGAATCTCACCGATGATGTAGACTGACGCATTCCAACCGGAATAGGCATACATCACGAACACCAGTGAGACGGCGAAGGCCGCCCCGCTCATATGCGTCCAGTCAATCGGAGCCGGCGCAAAGGAAATCGGCTGGGGGTCTGCATACACGAAGCCGCAGACGATGAAAGCCAGAATAAGGATGACCTTGAAAATCGTCGAAATGTTCTGAAACGCACTCGTGTGACTGGTGCCGGCGAGATGAACTGCCGTGATGAGCCAGGCGGCGCACAGGCCGATCACGACCGGCGACGCAACGCCTGGAAGAACGCCATTGAAATATGCGCCAAACGCCATGCAGGCCAGCGCGATGGGGGCCGAGAATCCGACCGTCGCCGAAAGCCACCCCGCCATGAAGCCGACGGCGGGATGATAGATCCGCGACAGGAAATTGTATTCCCCGCCCGAACGCGGCAGTGCGGCGGCAAGCTCGGCGTAACACAGCGCGCCACATAGCGCGACGATGCCTCCAACGACCCAGAGCATCACCAGCGAAAAACCCGAATCGATGCTCAGAACCTGAAATCCAAGGCTCGTGAAGACGCCAATACCCACCATGTCCGCAACGGCAATCGCCGTGGCGGTAAAAGTGGTGATACCGGCAACGGCTTCGCCTGCCGGGCGTGATGTGCCCAACTCGTCCGTACTCGTCATGATCAATTGAAATGCATCTAATTTCGAATCCGGCGGCAAACTAGCCTGCGCGCCATGCCGGAGCAAGCATCCGATTCTTAAAAGTGAAATGACCGGCGGTTCGCCTGCGAATACCGGTTGCCGCGCCCGCTCCGCGCCACTTACTGCGAAGCGGCGATCGTGCGCAGATGCACCGGCGGATCACCGAGCACGTAGTGCATGCGGCGAAGCACGTCGGCAATCGGGCTCTTGGTCCATGCCCTGGTGACATAGCTGCGATGGCTGGTCACGGCGGACAGGAAGGTCACACTTCCCGGACGCAGTTGCCCGTTAAGTTCGGTGCGGTACGGAACGCCTTTTTCGCGCAGTGCAGCTTTCAATCGCTGGCTGTTGCGGCGCGGCGATCCGCCTGCATAGGCATTGATCAGGAACGCAGAACGATCAGAAGCGATCCAGTCGGCAAACCGGTCGACATGCCCATAGAGCGCATCAAGCAATACAAGACCCTTCAGGCGATCGCCGATACCACCGCGGGACACGCTCCAGGCGGCCGGCACGTATCCGCCGCTGTAAGCGACGACGACGACGGGCATCTTGGCAAACACCTCACGGGCGCCCGGCGCACCGTGCTCATTGGCCAACTGGGTGGCAACTTCATCAAGGAACCGCTTCAGCCCGCCCTTGCGCGACAGCTTGCCGGGGTTGGAGCTGCGCGCATCGACCGCGAACTGTGGCGCGACGACAACCGCGTTGACGCCTGATTCGGTGATCTGCTGCGGCACCCGCTGACGCTTGTAGACGTCGCGGCGCAGGGTGGCGCCATGGCCGTGGTAGAACACCACCATCACACCAGGCGACTTGATGTCGAAGCCTTTGGGAATGTGAATCAGAGCCCGCGGGTCGCTGAACGTCCCGGAGCGGTGGGCGCGCTGCGTCTCTTTTCTGCTGAAAAATCCAGTTGCCTTGGCAGCGATGGGGAACGGCGCGTTAGCAAACGCGACAAGGCGGGTTGTCGTCTGCTCGGTGATATGGGGGAACGAGAAGCTCGGGCGCTCAAACGCCAGCGGATCCTCGGTTTGAGTGATCTGGAATTCCAATTCAAGATTGCCGGTTTCCGGGAACCAGCCAAGGAAATCACCCTTCGGCGAGACCTGTATATGCTGCGTCGTCGCGATGGCGGCGCGGCGCTTGAACTGCACCTTGGGCGCCCGCTCGACCAAAACGAAATCGCCCTTTGGCGTACCGCCATTGGACGACACGTTGGTCTTGCCGGACCCTGACAGGATATCGACAACCGGAAGAACAACCCAGAACACGGCAAGTGCCGTCGTGCCCGCAACCGCGGACATCAACGCAAAGCGCCGCCAAAAACTGGCTGTTAAACCATCCAACGCTCGAATTCCCCTCGGGGTCAGTTTGTCCTTCTGACAAAGGCGTTACAAACGAACCATGTCAAAAAGATGTGCGTTACACCACAAATTTACAACCGGCCAACCACCGGCTCCGGTCACCGCCGCCGCGCATGTCACGCTGCACCACGTGCCGCTCTCCGACACTTTGCGCGATGATTGGGTCCCTGAACGCACAGATTACCACTCAAATCACGCAACACAAGCATTGGATGACCATGCAAATAACGTACTACAAACCATATGTTATTGCCGCTGTTCTTGATGTTTGGTTAACCAACGACCATTGCACGACAGGCGCCGGACAGGGCGGGACCTTACAGCAGCGTGCCGGAGGGGCGAATCGCCCGCTTGCTGCTGGTCAAAGCCGTTGCGTGAGGCGCGCGCAATGCTCCAGCGCAGAAGACTTCGCTCC
This sequence comes from Hyphomicrobiales bacterium, assembly GCA_021775615.1. Classification (GTDB taxonomy): domain Bacteria; phylum Pseudomonadota; class Alphaproteobacteria; order Rhizobiales; family JAJFHB01; genus JAJFHM01. Next base: position 26,308 of record JAJFHL010000169.1, on the reverse strand, counting down.
TCTCATGGACGCAGGTCTGAGTAAATGACAGACTGGCGCCCGCCCGGATGGCACGGAGGCCTCGACGTGACTGGAAAACCGCTGTGGATCAAGCACCCCCTGGCTGTTCTGGCCGAGGGATCGGACGATGGTGTCGTGATCCAGGACGGCCGGATTTCAGCACTGGTCGGAAAAGGGCAGACGCCGCCCGGATTCGATGCGGGAACCTCATACGACATCTATGACGCGTCGGATCAGGTGGTCTTGCCCGGGCTGGTCAACACGCATCATCACTTCTACCAGACCCTGACACGGGCACACGCACAGGCAATCAACAAGCCGCTGTTTCCCTGGCTGACCGCGCTCTATCCGATCTGGCAGCACCTGACGCCACAGATGGTTTCACTGGCCACCCGGCTGGCGCTCAGCGAATTGCTGCTGTCGGGTTGCACGACGGCTGCCGACCACCATTATGTCTTTCCCCGGAACATCACTGAAGCGGTCGACATTCAGGTCGAAGCGGCACGGGCCGTCGGCATGCGGGCCGTGCTGACCCGCGGCTCCATGAGCCTGTCGGTGGAAGACGGCGGACTGCCGCCGAAATCGATGGTGCAGCACGAAGACGTCATCCTGGCCGACTGCGAACGGGTCATCTCGCGCTACCACGAACCGGGCGAAGGCACCTTTATCCAGATCGTACTGGCTCCGTGTTCGCCGTTTTCGTGCACGCCCCAGTGCATGCGCGACACCGCCACGGTGGCCCGTGCCCATGGGGTCCGGATGCACACCCACATTGCCGAAACCCACGATGAGACCGCCCATTGCCTGGAGACTTACAAATTGCGGCCGGTCGATTTCCTCGAAGATGTCGGGTGGATGGCGGATGACGTCTGGGTAGCCCATGGCATTCACTTCTCGGACGACGAGGTGGCCCGCCTCGGCACCGCCGGTGTGGGTGTGTGCCATTGCCCGTCCTCGAACATGGTTCTGGCATCGGGTATCTGCCGAACCGCCGATCTTGAAGGTGCCGGCGCACCGGTTGGGATCGGCGTCGACGGCTCCGCCTCAAATGACTGCTCCAACATGATCCAGGAAGTGCGCCAGGCGATGTTGCTGCAGCGCTTGCAGTATGGCGCCGAGACGATCGACCACCATCGGGCACTCGCATGGGCCACAAAAGGCTCCGCACGCTGTCTAGGGCGTGGCGACATCGGTGAGATCGCCGTTGGCAGGCGGGCCGATCTCGCAATGTTCAAGCTCGATGAAATGCGGTTTTCCGGCGCCCAGGATCCGCTCGCGGCCCTCATACTATGCGGGGCGCACAGAGCGCACGCGGTTATGGTGGACGGAAGCTGGAGGGTCAGGGATGGCGCTCTGGTGGATGTCGATGAAGCAGCGCTGATCGCCGATCACAGTGCCGCCGCCAATGCATTGTGGGCGGCCTCCGGTTGAAAAATGCCGGCGATCAGGACGCTTTCGACGACACCTGCCCCGCCACGCCTTCGATGAAGCTCAAGATCTCCTCCAGCACCGGAGCGCGCCAGCGCAGCGGCCGCGAGAGCGCAAGGAGGATGCCGGTGTGGCCAATACCCTCAAATTCCAGTTTCCTGACCGGCACTCCCACCTTGTCCAGCGCTTGAGCAAATGTCCGCGTGTTCCACACCCTGACCGTCTCATCGTCGAGCCCATGCATGACCAACGTCGGCGGCGTGTCCGGTGTTACCAGTTGCGTCGGACGGGCACGCCCGGCATCGGTGACGGACGCGAAGATGTCGCGCGTCGTCTCGAAGGTGGTTGGATCGAACGAATACGGTCCGGCCAGACCGACAAAGCCCGCTGGAGCCGGGATGTCATTGCGGCCCTGGCTCAGGTATCGGCGGTCGACGGCCATCAAGCCGGCGATATGGGCGCCGGCGGAATGGCCGATCAGAACGATCGGTCGCGTTGTGCCGGCCCCCTCGATGTTGTCCGTGACCCACCCGTAGGCCCGGGCGGCGTCGGTCACGAAATCGGGAAACATCACTTCAGGAAAGAGCCGGTAGTCGGGAATGACCGTGGTGATGCCGCGGGACGCGAACGCCGCGCCGACAAACCCGTAGGTCTCGCGCTCGCCGGAACGCCAGCCGCCACCATATATGAACACCACGACGGGCCCATCATGCGCTCCATCTTTCGGGGAATAGATATCCAGCGCATGGCGCCTGTGGGGACCATAGGACAGCCCCGTCTCAACACGCACGCTACCTTCGGCGAAGACAGCGTTGAACACACCCCCGAGGGAGGCTGCGGAAAAACTGTACATAGCCACAAGGCTGGCGACGACGCCGGCAAAAAGCAACGATGCCATCGTCATGCGGGACGTGAATTTTCTGCGTGCCATCTCATCCGTTTTGGTCTGGCGTATCTCGGCCGGCGGAGTTGCGCGGCAGTGTGTCGTCTTCCATCCGGTTGAACAATGTGAACATGCATAATACGTGTGGTGGGGTGATTGGGATCACACCCGTGTGCCGCCCCGGCAACCACATCGCGTGAAACTGGCGCCAACGGCTCTAAACCCACTTCAGGAAAGGACTTCTCCGCCATGTCAACGAAACCCTCGGACAAGGACGTACTTGTGGTCGTCGATGTGCAGAACGATTTCTGCGGCGGTGGCGCGCTGGAAGTGCGTGGCGGTGAGGAAATCGTGCCCGCAGTCAATGCCCTGATCGGGAAATTCGATCATGTGGTGTTCACACAGGACTGGCACCCGCCGGGACATGGCTCCTTCGCCTCGACCCACAACGCACAGATGTTTTCCGCCATCAATGTCAGCTACGGCATTCAGACCCTGTGGCCCAATCACTGCGTGCAGGGCACGCCCGGCTCCGATTTCCACCCTGACCTCAAAACCACGACCGGCGAACTCATCATCCGCAAGGGTTTCCGCAAGGAGGTCGATTCCTATTCGGCGTTCTTCGAGAACGACCAACTCACCCAGACCGGCCTGAAGGGCTATCTCAACGAACGTGGCCTTGAGCGGGTGCATGTGTGCGGCCTGGCGATAGATTTCTGCGTCGCGTTTTCCGCCATCGACGCTGTCAGGTGCGGGTTCGAAAGCTTCGTGGTCGAAGATGCCTGCCGTGCCATCGACGTTGACGGCTCGCTGGAGCATGCCAAGGCGATGATGCTGAAGACCGGCGTCAAGATGGCAGCCAGCGCCGACTACGCCTGAGATTGCGGGCGGGTTTTCAGGCGTTGCGCTCTCATTCGCTCCCCCGACGGATCGAAAGGCGGTTTCAGAGAGGCCGAGCAGGAGAACCGCTCGCACGCGATGTCGACCTCGAAGCCGCCAGTTGAGACGACCTGCACGGCATCATGGCCGTTCAGCCGCACATAGCCCATCGCCACCGAACAGCCGAGCGTGTGGCCGAAGGCGGCCGATGTCAGTTGGCCGACCAGCTCGCCGTGTTGCAGGACCGGCTCATCGCCCAGGGGAAATGCGTTCGGATCGTCGAGTACGAAATGGACCAGCCTCTTATGGATGCCGTCCACGCTTTGGCGTTCCAGCGCTTCGCGCCCGAGAAACGGAATATCGGTCCTGAGTTTCGTGGCGAAGCCGAGACCGGCCTCCAGCGGCGTCTCCTCGCAGGACAGTTCATGACCCCAGGCGCGGTAGCCCTTCTCGATCCGCAGCGATGTGAGGGCGAAGCCGCCGGCGTCCCGGATGTCCAGCTTTTCGCCCGCTTCAAACAAGGCGTCATAAAGCGTGCCCGCCCGATCCCAGGGGACATAGAGCTCCCACCCAAGCTCGCCAATATAGGACAGGCGCGCCGCGCGCACCTCCACGGGCCCGACCGTCATGTCCTGGAACGTGAACACTGGAAACGCCTGGTTCGACAGATCAGCCGAAGTCAACTGCGAAAGCAGGGCGCGGGACTTCGGCCCCATGACGCTCAGCACCGCGGTCTCTTCGGTGACGTCGGTGACCGTGACGTCTTCGTCCGGGGCAAGGTTGCGCGTGATCCAGTGGCGATCGTGCACCGGCTGCGCCGTGCCCGTCACCAGCAAGAACCGCTCGGCGCTCAGGGGAAAGACCGTCAGATCGCTTTCGATGCCGCCGCGCGCATTCAGCAGTGACGTGTAAACCACCTTGCCGGCCGCAACCGCAACGTTGTTTGCGGCAAGGCGCTGCAGAACCTCTGCGGCGTCGCGCCCCTCGATCATAAGCTTGGCAAAGGACGACTGATCGAACACCGCTACGGCGTTGCGGGCGGCAAAGCATTCTCGTGCGATCGCATCGTGCCAGGCCGGCTGCGCGAAGCTCAGGGGTGCCGGATCGGGGAACTCCGGATCGGGAAAGTAGTTCGCCCGCTCCCACCCCATGCGGACGCCGAAGCGTGCCCCCTTCGCCGCAATCCGGTCGTGCACCGGCCCGAGGCGCTGATTGCGCGCACTCTCGAGCTCCCTGCCGGGATAGCTGATCGCGTAGTGGAGACCGAGTTCTTCGGGGATGCGCTCGGCGAGGAACTTTTCGTCTGAATGGAAGGGCGCAAACCGCCGGATGTCGACCGAGGCCAGGTCCATCGGCTGCTCGCCCGAGATGACCCAGTCGGCAAGCGCGCGGCCGACGCCGCCGCCGCTGGCGACACCGACCGAGTTCATGCCGCATCCAACGAAGAACCCTGCGACCTCCGGCGCCTCGCCAAGGAGGAAGGCGCCATCGGGCGTGAAACTTTCCGGGCCGTTGAGCAACATGCGCACCTCGGCTGTTTCGAGCGCCGGGATCCGGTGTATCGCGTTCCACATCATGGGCTCGAAATGATCCCAGTCCTCGTTCAGGAGATCGAAGGCGAAATCCCTGGGCAGGTTCTCGATCGGCAAAGGTCTGGCATTGGGTTCGAAACACCCCGCAAGCAGACCCGACACCTCATCGCGGATGTAAAGATGGCCGTCGTGATCGGAAAGTGTCGGCAGGTGCGTGCCCAGTCCCGCTATGGGCCTGGTGAGGAGATAGAAGTGCTCGCAGGCATAAAGCGGCACCGAAACACCCGCCATGGCACCGATCTGGCGGCCCCAGAGCCCGGCGCAATTGACGACTTTCTCGCAAGCGATGGTTCCGTCCCGCGTCTTTACCCCGCGAACCCGGCCACCGGCGATATCGAAGCCGGTTACGGCGATCTCTTCGAACACCCGCACGCCACTCGCTTTCGCACTCTTGATCAGGGCGGCGCAGAGGTCGGACGGATTGACCCGCCCGTCATTCGGGGAATAGACGGCGCCGATGATGTCGTCGCTGCGCATCATCGGCCACAGGTCGGCGGCCTCGCGGGGTCCGATGATCTCCGCCTCGACATCGAACAGGCGGGCCAGCGAGGCCTGACGCGCGATGTGGGTCATCCGGTCCGGGTTCGTGGCAATCGAGAGGCTCCCGGTTTTTGTCCATCCCGTCGCCTGGCCGGTCTCGTGTTCAAGGCTGGCGTAGAGCCTGGAGGAATACTTGATGAGCTGCGTGAGGTTGTTGGTAGAGCGCAGCTGGCGCACCTGCGCCGCCGAGTGCCATGTGGTCCCGCAGGTCAGTTGTTTGCGCTCCAGGAGCACGGCATCGCGCACGCCGGCCCTGGCCAGATGGTAGAGCGTCGAGCACCCGATCACCCCTCCTCCGATGACTACGACACTGGCATGCGACGGCAATGGCCCGGACATGGCGCGCTCCTGATTTCAAACGCGGAACTCATAGTAGACAAACAAGTGGAGGACCACTTCCCTTCCCGCACCGCTGTAGTTACGGTGTCGGATGTGTTGACCGGTGTCTTCGTTGCCGCTGCGGGCGACAATGCCGTACACGGATGGTCGGAGCGTGCGTTTCGGACCACAAGAGACGGCGGCACCAGAGTTGTAAAGTGAGGGAGAAAACCAAATGTTGAAGAAACTGCTCATGTTGACCGCCGCAATCGGCATGGCGGCTGCAACCGTGCTGCCGGCCGAAGCAGCCCAGTGCACCAATGACGTCTGGAAGAAGGTCATGGAGCGCGGCAAGATCGTCATCGGTGTGAAGGCGGACTACAAGCCCTGGGGCTTCCGCAATGAGTCCGGCGGCATCGTCGGCATGGAAGCCGACATGGCGCAGGACGTGGCCGATGCCATGGGCGTCGAGCTCGAACTGGTTGCGGTGCAGTCCTCGAACCGCATGCAGTTCCTCGAGCAGGGCAAGATCGACATGATGATCGCCACAATGTCGGACCGGCCGGACCGGCGCAAAATTGTCGGCATCCCCTTGCCCAACTACTACACCTCGGGCACCAACATCATGGCGCCGAAGGCGATTGGCCTGAAGAATTGGGAAGACCTGCGCGGCAAGCCGGTCTGCGGCAAACAGGGCGCGTTCTACAACAAGATCGTGACGGAGCGTTACGGCGCCAACGTGATCGCCTTCACCGGCAACGCCGAAGCCAAACAGGCTCTGCGCGACAAGAAGTGTATCGCCTGGGTCTATGACGACTCGTCGATCATGTCGGATCTCTCGTCGGGCAATTACAATGACTATGAAATGCCTCTTGCATCGGAAGACGACAATCCCTGGGGGCTCGCGGTTCCGCTGGCGGAGAAGGATTGCGTTTACGGTCAGTTCATGTCCGGCATGACCGTCAACTGGCACCATTCCGGCCGCCTCATCGAACTTGAAAAGAAGTGGGGCATTCAGGCGACGAAGTACCTCGCCGACCAGCACAAGCGGTTCGAAGACTGGATCAAGGAATAATCTGATCCGCTCCATCTGAACACGCGCCGGGAATAGCGGCCTCGGCCGCCGTTCCCGGCGCCCGCCAACTGCAGGGGCTGACGGGCGATGCTTGAGACGGTTCAGGCGTTCTTCAGGGATCTGGCCGAAACTCATCCCAAGTGGAACTTCATCTTCTTCTACGATCCGTCCCAATGGGACCGGGTGGTGACCGGTCTTTGGGTGACGATCCAGCTGTCGGTTGTCTGCGTCATTCTCAGCGTCATCATCGGGCTTGTCGGCGCCTGGCTGCAGGGCTCGCCGATCAGACCGCTGCGCTATCTCGTTGCCGGTTACATCCAGTTCTTCCGCAACACGCCGCCACTGATCCAGCTCCTGTTCTTCTACTTCGCGCTCGGCCAGTTCACGCCGACCTATTCGCCGGACGGCTGGCTTGAAGTGCCATGGATCTCCAACGTGGGCTGGGCCATTATTTCGCTGTCCTTCTTTGCCGGCGCATTCAACGTGGAAATCTTCCGAAGCGGCATCGAGGCGGTTCCCGACTCGACCAAGGAGGCTTCCGAGGCGCTCGGCATGAGCCGGCTGCAGACCTACATCTATGTGGTCATGCCGCTGGCCTTCCGGGTCAGCCTGCCGGCGCTCAACAACAACCTTGTGAACCTGGTCAAGACCACCACCCAGGCGATCGCCATCGCGGTGCCCGAACTGCTCTACCAGATGGTCTCGATCTACAACGACTATTCGACCGCCCAGAACGCGGCCATGACGGTGTTGTTCATAGTCTATATCGGGCTTGTCGGCATCCTGGTGCTTGGCATGAACCGCTGGGAGCGTTCCATGCGGATTCCGGGGTACGGGGCATGAGGCGCGCCAGGCTTCAGCGCGCCATTCCGGGCGTCACCGCGGCGGCGCAGACCGACCTGCCGGTTCTCCTGCCGTTCCGGGCGGTTCCGGCCGGCGGCGCCAGCGATCTTCAGTTCTCGCGCTGGCTCGCGTCCTGCAATCCCTGGGCGCTGGGCGCGCTCATCGCACTGGCGGCGGTGTGGCCGGTGGCCGCCATGGCACAAGGCGGCTACACGATGGCCCGGGCGTTCGACGCCCTGTGGCGCTGGCTCCCCTTTATCGTCGGACAGGGGTTCGCCCTCAACATTCTGATCAGCTTCGCGACCATGGTGGTCGGAACCGCGGCCGGGGTCGTGCTGGGCCTGTGGCAGGTGTCGCTCATCAGGCCGGTGCGCCAGTTTGCCTGGTTCATCACCCAGCTGTTCCGCAACTCGCCGTGGCTGGTCCTCCTGTTCATCGTCATGCTGGCGTTCCCGTTCGAAATCGATCTCGGTTTCACCATCATCAAGATACCGGACTGGATCAAAGCCGTGTTCGGCCTGTCGTTGCCGATCATGGCGAATATCTCCGAAATCGTGCGCGGCGCCATTCAGTCGGTGCCGACCGGGCAATGGGAGGCCGCCGAGTCCCTCGCCTACTCGCGCAGCCAGACCCTGTGGCGCATCATCCTGCCGCAGTGCTTCAAGCGGATGATCCCGCCCTGGATGAACTGGTATGCCATCTTGACCATGGCGACACCGCTGGTGTCGCTGCTCGGCGTCGAAGAACTGGTAACGCTGTCGCGCCAGGCGATGGAAGCCGAAGACAATCATCCCGAACTGCTGATCCCGTTCTTCGGCTTCGCCCTGGTGATCTTCTTTGCCTATTGCTACCCGATCGCGCGCATCACCATGGCGCTTGAACGCAAATTCCAAGTGAAACTGTAAGTGAGGCGTCAGATGGCAGAGACCAACTGGACCACGGACCAACCGATTGTCTCCATAAAGGAGGTGCACAAGTCCTTCGGTGCGCTCGAAGTGCTGAAAGGCGTGTCGCTCGATGTCATGAAGGGCGAGGTGATCTGCATCATCGGCCCGTCGGGATCGGGGAAATCTACGCTGATCCGCTGCATCAACGCGCTCAACGATATTCAGTCGGGCTCAATCAAGGTTGAAGGCCTCGAAGTCCACGATGCCCATCTCGACAAGCTCGCGCTACGTAAGAAGGTCGGCATGGTTTTCCAGCAGTACAACCTGTTTCCGCACAAGACGGCGCTTGAAAACGTCATGATGGCGCCGGTCCTGGTCTTGAAGGAAGACAAGGCCGAGGTGGAAAAGCGCGCCCGGGCGCTGATCGCCAAAGTGCGGCTCGAGGGCAAGGAAGACAGCTATCCCGGTGAACTCTCAGGCGGCCAGCAGCAGCGCGTCGCCATCGCCCGCTCGCTTGCCATGCAGCCCGATGTCATGCTGTTCGACGAGGTGACGGCCGCGCTCGATCCCGAAACCGTCAAGGAAGTGCTGATCACCATCAAGGACCTGGCGGCGGAAGGCATGACCTGCATCCTGGTGACCCACGAGATGGGATTCGCGCGTGAAATCGCCGACCACATCTATTTCACCGACAGAGGCGTAATCGTCGAACACGGGCCGCCGGCCACCTTCTTCAAGAAGGCGAAAGATCCGCGGACCCAGGAGTTTCTGAGCCAGATTCTCTAAACCTGGTCTGCGGTCTCAGCGGGTTTGGCAGCCTTCACGGCACGTCGTGCCAGCTTCGTCACCTGGCTCGACGCCGCCACCTTGCCTTCATTGGCGAAGGCCTCGTGATTGCGCTCAATGTCTTTGAGATCATAGTGGTAATTCACCATGAGACCGGCTGACCGGGCGATGCCCTGGTCCGACACATCGCCCATCCAGTTCACCCGTTCGAGACGTGCGCCGTTGCCGAGATGGAAGCGGGCGACGGGGTCGAGAGGCCGGCCGGCGGGCGTTTTGCCGGCGACGAGATAATGCGCGCCGAGCCCGGTGATCAGGCCCTTGAGGTCGCGCAGGACATTCTTGTCGCCATGCCAGCCCGCCTCGTCCAGCGCCGACAGCGTGACGAGATCGTCGCCGTCAAGCACGGTCGACTTTTCATTGCCCCGCTCAAGTTCGAGCCAGCGGGCGAAGGTGGGTATCGGCGACAGGGTAACGAAGGATTTCAGACTTGGCAGTTCACCGGCAAGATCGGTGGCGACCTCCTTGATGAGAAAGTTGCCGAACGAGATGCCTCCAAGCCCTTTCTGGCAGTTGGAGATGGAATAGAACACGGCGGTTGTCGGCGCCTTCCCGGTATCCACGATTTCCTCGTGGAGCAACTCCTGTATCGACGCCGGCATATCGAGCGTCAGCGCCACTTCCACGAAGATCAGCGGCTCGTCCACCAAAGAGGGATGGAAGAAGCCGTAGCAGCGCCGGTCCACCGGATCGAGGCGGCGCTTCAGATCCCCCCATCCGTGAATTTCGTGCACGGCTTCATACTCGATGATCTTTTCCAGAATTGTGGCCGGCGTCGTCCAGTCGATACGCCGGGGCACCAGAAAGCCGCGATTGAACCAGGCTCCGAAGAGATGAACGATGTCTTCGTCGACCGGCGCCAGTTCCGGGTGCTCCTTGAGAATATCCAGAAGATCGGCCCGCATGGCCACGATATCGGCGGTGCCTCCCGGCGCCAGGTTGAGGCGGCGGAAGAACTCCTGGCGTGGCGCTTCGGTCGCCCGGGCCAGGACATTGAGTGTCGAGGGGCCGGGATGTTCAAGATAGTCCGACGCGGCCTCTCGGACGCTGTCTTCGTCGGCGGCGAACTTTTCCATCAGGAACATGAAGAAAGCGGCTTTCTGCTCAGCCTCGAGCGAGCGATACGCCGCCAGAATCGCCTGCGCGATGACCACGCCCGAGGATTCGCCGCGCCCGGACAAGAGGGCGCGCGCAAGATCTTCAATGCTGTCGCCCTGCCCCAGCCCGACAAGCGACAGGTCAAGCAGAGACCTGCCGCGGTCGACAATCTGGTCGAACAGGCCATTGAGGAAAGATTTGTTCACAGCGCTGCAGCCCTCGCCTTGCATTTCAGTTCCGGTCTCGTGGCCTCACGTAATCGGCTCGGCAACAAGATCAAGCAGGTTTATTGCCGCTCCTCGACCTCGATTGTCCGCGACCGGCATTTTCTTCCTTGCCTCGATCGGTTAAACACGCGCTTTAGATCATCAATGGGGTCCGCGGGCCACCATCACGGCGCGAAGACCCGGCACAGGGACGCCTCATGCGGGACGAACATAACCTCTACGCCCTCTTGAATTCCAGGTTCCCGGCGGATGAAGAGGCGGCGGCATTCGAGCTGATCGACGGTTCGACAGTGTCTTATCCGCAACTCGATCTGATTGTATCGCGGTACGCAAATGCGCTGGCGTCTCTCGGACTTGGCCCGGGCGACCGCATCACGGTTCAGATCGAAAAGTCGCTTGCCAATGTCTATCTCTACCTCGCCGCGCTCAAATGCGGCGCCGTATTCAATCCCCTGAACACCGCCTACACGCCGGCGGAGGTCGACTATTACGTTTCAGACGCGCGACCGCGGGTTATCGTCTGCGATCCTGCTGCGATGGATGCCATCCGCGAGATTGCAAGCGCCCACGAGATCGATCACGTTGTCACTCTCGATGCGTTGGGACGCGGCAGCATGGCAGAACTCGCCGATGCACAATCAGAAGCGTTCGCAACGGTGCCTCGTGCGCCCGATGATCTGGCGGCCCTGGTCTACACTTCGGGCACCACCGGACGGTCCAAAGGCGCAATGCTGTCTCACGGCAATCTTGCCTCCAATGCTCTCACTCTGCACACGCTGTGGGCCTTCGAGCCGGGCGACATTCTGATACACGCCCTGCCGATCTTTCACGTACATGGTCTTTATGTGGCGCTCAACACGTCATTCCTCAACGGCAGCAAGATCATCTGGCTGCCGAAGTTCGATGCCGGGACCATAATCGGGCTGTTGCCCAGGGCCACGATATTGATGGGCGTGCCGACGTTCTACACCAGGCTGCTCGCCGATCCGGCGCTTGATCCGCAATTATGCGGCACCATGCGGCTGTTCATCTCCGGGTCGGCTCCTCTGCTGGCCGAGACCCACACGCAGTTCGAGCAGCGTACCGGCCATCGCATACTTGAGCGCTACGGGATGACGGAAGCGGGCATGATCACGTCCAACCCCTATGATGGCGAGCGGCGCGCTGGAACGGTCGGCTTCGCTCTGCCAGACGTAGACGTTCGCGTCGCCGGCGACATCGGAGACCCGCTGCCACACGGCGAAATCGGCATCCTGGAGATCAAGGGACCCAATGTGTTCAAAGGCTATTGGGGCATGCCTGAAAAAACCGCCGAGGAGTTTCGCGGCGACGGCTATTTCATCACCGGCGATATGGCGGTCATAAGCGAAGACGGCCGGGTGTCGATTGTCGGGCGCGGCAAGGACCTTATCATTTCCGGCGGCTTCAACATTTATCCGAAGGAAATCGAAGGCGAGCTCGATGAGCTGGACGGCATTGACGAGTCCGCGGTTGTCGGTGTCCCACATCCGGACTTCGGCGAGAGCGTCGTGGCCGTCGTGACCGGCACATCGGCATTGGATGAACAATGGATTATCGGTTCCCTCGCGCAGCGGCTGGCCAAGTTCAAGGTGCCAAAGCGGGTTTTTTTCGTGGACGAACTGCCACGCAACACAATGGGCAAGGTCCAGAAGGCCGATCTCAGGTCGCGCTACGCCGAAACATTCACCGCAGGCAAATGAAACCGTAAGCTATGCCATGAAAACCCGCCGCCTCCTTCGCTGGCTCTGGCCGAAACACAATCGGGACATCGTGCTCTTTACGTTGCTCTGGCTGGTGCTGCTGGCGGGCGGGGCGTTCGCATTGTGGTACCGGCTTGTCCGGCCCGAAGGAAATCCGGAATGGGATGTCGTTCTTCCAACCATGGGCATCTTGATCACCATCACGGCGACCGTCATCCAGAGGCTCCTCAGCCACGCCTTCGTCCGGCGGGGCACCGTGCATCTGTTTCGCAGCGAGATCGCCAGCCTGTGCAAGGCAGCCTGCACGCTGCACATTGCCGACAGTCTGGTGAACTTCCATCCCGAACGGTTCAGGGAATTCATGTCGCAATCGCTAAGCCGCCGCGAAAACTATACGGAGGCCTTCAGCCAGAACACGAGGGCGCTCGCCGATCTGCCAAAGCAGACGGTACTCGATGTGACCGCGTTCTACACATTCCTGAAAACATCACGCGATGCGGCGCTGATCATGGATGGCTGGACCGAACACACGACGGAAGACGTAATGCATGAAGACGTCTGCCGGGTCATGGTGCAGATGCAGTTCTGCTTCGAGGCGGCGCGCGAGGCGCTCATTGAACTGGCGGATGAACCCTCGGAGGTGCACTCTGAAATCGAGCTCATTGACGGTGCCCTGAACCAGCTTGCATCGGCGCTGAGCAAACGGGCCGAAGGCGAGATTCACACCGGGCATGTCATTTTGTAGGCGAACCGGGGTACCTCACAACCCAGCGGCGGTGTCGTCCGCGGCACATGATTTCCGGATCGGAAAAAACGCTTGCACTCCATGCCCACTTGGTAGTTTCTGAACCGGGCCGAGGGAACGGCATCGGTCATGGTGCATTCGAGCGGGAGTTGACGACGTGGACGCGATTGCTGATCAGCCGAAAGACGACGAGAGCATCGAGGCGTGCTTGCGGCCGGCGGAATACATCGATTCTGAATCGCCCGAGGTGCTCGCCTTCACTGCCGAAGTAACAAAGGACGCGCACACGCCCCGGGAAAAGGCTGTCGCGCTTTACTACGCGGTGCGCGACAACATCCGATATGACCCCTATGTGGCAATTGCCGACCTGGAGAGCTACAGGGCAAGCACCTGCGCCAGAAACGGCCGCGGTTTCTGCATTGCAAAGGCCTCATTGCTGGCGGCCTGCGCCCGCGCCGCGGGCATTCCGTCTCGCGTCGCCTATGCGGATGTCCGCAATCACCTGAGCACGCCGCGCCTGCGCGAAATCATGGGCGGCTCGGACGTCTTCATGAATCATGGCTACACCGAGCTCTTCCTTGATGGCGGCTGGGTCAAGGTTACGCCCACGTTCAACCTCGAACTGTGCGAAAAGTTCGGTGTTGTCGCGCTCGAATTCGACGGAGAGAACGACGCACTCCTGCACCCCTATGATCGGCAGGGACGGATGCACATGGAGTACATGGCCTATAAAGGGTCGTACGCCGACGTGCCGGCGCAGATGCTGAGCGATGCCATGCTGGAGAACTATGGCGCCGAAGTCTGCGAAAATCTGCGCAAGGCAGGGGGAGACTTTGGGGCCGAAGCGATGCGGGATGCCGACCGCTGACCCGCCGGGAGTTCAGGCCAGCTTGTGCAGAAGACGCATGAAGGTCTTGGATTCGGCTTTCGTCAAAGGTGAGAGCGCTTCGGTGGTCACCAGACCAGCCACTTCACGCATTGCCTCGACCATGGATTTACCCTCATCGGTCAGACACAACAAGATCCTGCGGCCGTCGCTCGGGTCGAGCCTGGACTCGACAAGATTGCGGCGGCGAAGCCGCGATACGACACCCAGTATCGTTGCCGGGTCCATCGCGGTCAGCCGTCCCAGCACATTCTGGGAGACTTCGCCCTCGTCCGCCAGTTTGACCAAAGCGGCAAACTGCGTCGGGGTAACGTCGAACGTGCGCATGACACGCTGAAATATCTCAGCGGAACGCTGCGACGCCTTGCGCAGCAGGTGACCGACATAGTCCTCGAGAAGGAAATCCTCCACCTCTTCGGCAAAAATTTCCTCCACGGCGCCCCGATTCACGTTATTGCTGTGTCCCATAGGCAAAACGTAGTAGACCTGCTTTGTAATCTACGCAACATGAAAGCGCTCTCAAGTACAACAGTTTGATTCATGTCAATCTGATTAAAGCTATTGACAACGGGCATTTAGCCCAACCTCCCCGTCACCCATATCTGCCCGCCAACACCGAAATCGAGCACTTCATCCGGCCTGCGCCGTCCGCGACTTTCGGTTTCTTCCCCAAGCTGCCATGCGTGGCTGTATCCTGCTGAACAATCATATTTCCGACCCGTGGAGGAACCGTTATGGACCTGAACCTGGGAACCCTGTCACTCAACGATTTCTGGAACCAGAACACCTATCAGTTCATAGGCCACCTCTCCTATTCGCTGGTGGCCCTGGCATTCCTGCTGCGTGACATTTTGTTGCTGCGCATCGTGGCGATCATCGCATCGGCGTGCAACATCACGTATGCCATTGGATCGGACCCGATAAACCTGATCGCCGCATTCTGGCAATCCGTCTTTACCATCATCAACGTCGCCTGGAGCATCCGGCTGATCTATGAGAGGCGCAGCGTCAGGTTCTCAGAAGAAGAACGCGAACTCTATCAATCGATGTTTCGCAATTTCACGGCGCTCGAGTTCATGAAACTGGTGCGGATCTCCAAATGGCACCAGGCAGAACCCGGCCAGGTCTTGACCGAGCTCGGCGAGGAGCCGACGGACGTGATGCTGATCTACAATGGGGAGATCGAAGCCAAGTTGCCCGATGGTCGCAACCCGCGTTACCGGGACGGCACATTCGTCGGCGAGATCAGCTTCATCAAAGGCGGCGCGGCGACGGCGACCGTTCAAACGGTGGTGCCGACACGTTATGTCTCCTGGCAAAAGGAAGAGTTGCGCGCCCTGTTGCGCCGCAACCCGGCCATGGCGGCAACCCTGCAGTCGGTCTTCACCGAGGATCTCACCAAAAAGCTGATTGTACCGGTACCTGAACGGGCCGCGTTGGGCAGTCAGTCGACGTAGCCCGGCCTGGCAGCGACCTGATCGTACCAGTGCCGCAGCGCTGTCTGCTCGTCCGCGATTTCGACCTTGATCCACTTGTAGAAATCGACCGCAATCACCGCGGTGATGTCGGCGATGGTGAAGCGGTCGCCGGCGAGAAATTCACTTTCGGCGAAGCGGTCGTTGAGTTCCTCGAGAAAATGCGTGGCGCGCTTATTGCCGCGCTCGGCAAGTTCAGGGATCTGTTCATAGTTGACCGGACCGGTAATCGCCCTGCCTTTCATCCCCTTGGCGTGGTTGCGCAGGGCTTCGGCGCCGGCGGCGATGCCATCCCACTCGGCCATCCGGTTCCAGCCGGCGATGACCGCCTTTTCCTTCGGGTCACGCCCCATCAGGTTGGGCTCCGGGTAGGTTTCATCGAGAAACAGCGATATGGAATTTGAATCGAGCAGCGTCGTGCCATCGTCCAGTTCCAGAACCGGCACAGTGCAATGCGGATTGACGGCGCGGAAGGCATCGCTCATCTGTTCTCCGGAACGCAGATCCACCTGCACGACCGGTATGTCCAGCCCCTTCTCCGCGATGAACATCCGAACCCGCCGCGGGCTCGGGGCAGTCGAGCAGTCGTAGAACTTCATTGCACTTCCTCTCCAGAATGCCAGCGACGATCAGGAGTCGCTTTCCGGTTTGTCTTCTTCGGTCAGATCGGAAAGCCTCTTCTTGAAGCTTTCGGCCTTGTAGCTCTGGATCTTGAACACCCATCCGTCGGCACGGGCATTGATCTCGTCGGCCGCCGGCTTGACCTCGCCGACACCCTGCGCCTCGACCGTTACCCAGTGGTCGTCGCCCTCTGAAGCAATCATGTTGACGAACACGGTGAGGCCGCCCTTCGTGATGATTTCGCTTATGATGGCGCTGTCCGGATCGCCCGCAACTTCGTCACGCTTCTTGACGTCCCACAGTTCCAACTGCGCCAGCGCCGTCGCAATGAAGCCGATGTCGGCATCCTGCCTGAGCTTGGAACCCTCGGGGATGTTCGCCAGGGCGATGTCCGCATCCTCACCTTCGCCGCGCGCCAGCACGATGTCTTCATCGCCGGGATGGCTGATCCTGATCTGTGCGACATCGTCCTTCTGGATTTCGAAGATCGCCTTCTGCGCCCAGCCGCGCACGTCGACCGGCGCGTCCATGCTGCCGGAGACGAGCCAGGTCTGGGCATTGTCGGGCTTGCGCACATAAGTGCCGTTGCGTCCGGGGCCGAGGACGCCGAACTTGATCTTGCCAAGAACAACCGTCGCGATGGCGTTTCCGCTCGCATCGTCAAGACGCACCAGCTTGGATTGCGCGTCGTCCGAGGCCGGGTCCTCGAGATGGAGAAGTTTGTAACGGGCCTCGTTGCGGGTCTTTTCCTCGATGATCTGCATTTGGGTCAGACCGACCAGAACTTCGCGCACTTCCTCGGCGTTGGCCGGCCAGCCGGCGCGGTCCTTGATGCCCCACACGTCGCCGTTTCGGGCGATGGTGATGGTCTCGCTCCCCTGTTGGACCGTAACCGCGGCGACCTTGCCGGCGGCGGTCGACAGCCCCGGAAACAGCGGGTCACCCTGCGAGGTGTTCGGCGCCCAGGTTCGCGTCGAGTAATAGGTTGTCCCCGCCGCGGCCAGCGACAGCGCAGCCACCACGGTCAGTCCGTAAAACAGTTTGGGGGTCATTGTCGGTATTCCTTGGTAGAGCTGATCTTGGCGATGCGCGGCGGCTCAGGCGGCACGGCGTCTGCGGCGGCGGAACGCCAGCACGCCGAGACCACCGAAGCCGATGAGCAGCGGAACCGCTGCGATGTTGGCCAGCTTAAGCCCGGTGTCGAGCCGGTCGATATCGCGCTTGAGAGCCAGTTTCACGGCGCGGAGTTCCTGCCGCACGGCAATCATCTCGACACGGAACGCCTCGATCGCCTTCTCCTCGTCCTCGGTCAGGATGACCTTTCCGCCGACCGACTTCTCTTCGATCCTTTTCAGTTGGCCCTGCAGCTCGGTAAGCTTTGCGTTGAGCGCCTGCTCGCGGGCGCGGTACTGCTGATCGGCGTCACGGCGGATCTGGTCGACCAGATGGAAGGGCCGGCTTTCGACGCCGCGGCCGCGTAGCCCGATCAGGGCCTCGCCTCCGGTCAGGTTGTCGAGGGCGTTGAGCACGAAATCGGCGTTGTTGGCTTCGGGAACCGGGATCTGCTGACCGAGAAACTCCTGGAACTGAACCCAGAAGCTGTCATGCAGGAGATCGGTGTCGGAAAAGACGATGACATTGACATTGCCTTCCTTGATCGATGGCGCAGTCTCCTCGGCCTCGGCCGTTTCGGGCTTTTCGGCAGGCTCTTCCTCGCCCTCTTCAGTGGGCGGCGTTGTCTCGGGCTCCTCCGGTTTCGGCGCCCCTTCGGGATATGCCGACTTTGCCGGTCCGGTCACGCGCGCCGCCAGGGTCAGAGGCGCGCCGCCGGGTGCATATTCCTCGATCAGTTTAACCGGGTCGGGAATGAAGGCGAAATTCGAGGCATCGACGCGCATGGCGCGCGGCCCGGTCACCAGAAGCGGCGTGAATGTCGTGCCTGCCCCTTCAATAGGGTCGAGAATACCGGCCGATGCGACATGCAGCCGCTCAATGCCGCCGCTGACGACATCATCGGGGTCAAGACTTGTCTCGCCGAGCGCCAGCCAGGCGATGTAGTCGACGACCACCGGCTGGCCGGCCTGCGCAAACTGCACCCGGCGGGCATGGTCGATATCGCCGGCGACCTTGCCTTCGGCCAGTTCAAGGCCCCAGGCAGTGAGCAGCCGCTCGATGCCGGTGTCCTTCTGGCCACCGGTAATGCCGGGCACCTGTCGGGTCAATGCATCGGACACCGGATCAACGAAGGCCAGCACCTTGCCGCCCCTGAGGGCAAACTGGTCGATTGCGAAGAGCGCGTTGTCCGTCAACCCGACCGGCTGTACGAGCATGAGAAGGTTCACATCTTCAGGGATCACATCCAGATTGGGCTGTAACTGGCGGACTTCGTAGACCTCGCCAATCTGGGTCATCACCTGCCACGGGGGGATCTGCTGGCGCTGCTGGTTCATGCCGCCGTTGATCGGCATCGCCGACAGCACACCAACCACGTTCTTCTCCGGATTGGCCAGCGAGTAGATCATCTTGGTGAGGTCGTACTCGAGAAACTTCTCACGCTCGATGGTCATGAACGGGATCAGCTCTTCGTTGTCGGTCGAGTTGGAGGCATAGACGCCGAAATAGACGTTGGTTCCCCCGGCACTCAGGGGCACACCCTGAAGGCCGGACGCGACGGCGCGGTCCTCGGCGTCCGAGAACGGCTCGGGATCGAAAACCTCCAGCACGAGCTTGCCGCCGGCGATATCGGAATACCGCTCCAGCAGCCGGCGCACGCGATCGAAGTAGCGCTGAAAAGTGGATACGCTTTCGCCCAGCGTCTTGGAGAAATAGAGCCTCACCCGGATCGGTTCGTCGATCTGCGAGAGCACTTTTCGGGTGCCGTCGGTGAGCGTGTAGAGCTGGTTTTCCGTCAGATCGATATTGCCCTGCCGGAGCTGGGTTTCGGAAAGCACGTTGACAGACAGGAGAATGATGGCCGCCATGATGACGCAGCCCCAGGCAAGTTCTCCGCGTTTCAGACCGTCTTTGAACATTCAAAAAGTCCTCTAGTCAGCTTTTTTCATACCGACGACAACGGTGTTCACGAAAAGCCAGAAACAAATGATCGAGACATAGAAGACGATGTCGCGGATATCGATGACACCGCGAGACACATCTTCAAAATGGGTAAGGAAGCTCAGCGAGGAAATCGCCGAAACGACGAATTCGGGCATCCAGCCGCGGAACACTCCGAGCACCATTTCGGTGCCGTTCATGACGAAAACGAAGCACACCACCGAGGCGACCACGAAAGCGATCACCTGGTTCTTCGTAAACGATGAGATGCAGGCGCCGATCGCCAGAAAGGCTCCGGCCATCAGGAAGCTGCCGACATAACTCGCCGCAATGATGCCGTTGTCGGGAGTGCCCAGCACGTTGACCGTAATCCACATCGGAAACGTCAGAATGAGGGCGATGCCAAGAAATGCCCATCCGGCAAGGAACTTCGCGATCACCGCCTCGAAAGCGGACACCGGCAGGGTCATCAGAAGTTCAATCGTGCCGCTCGAGCGCTCCTCCGCCCAAAGCCGCATGGATATGGCCGGCACGAGAAGCAGGTAGAGCCAGGGATGATACTCAAAGAATGGCTTCAGGTCGGCCTCGCCGCGGTCGAAGAAGGCACCGATGAAGAATGCAAAGACGCCTGTCAACGCCACGAAGATCGCCAGGAAGACATAGGCGATCGGAGTTCCGAAGTAGGATTGAAGTTCGCGCTTGGCGATGGCCCAGATGTTAGCCATTGGTTGTTTCTCCGGTGGTGGTCTTTCCGGTTTCCGACGTGGTGATCTGATGAAACACGTCGTCAAGGCTGCCGTGCTCGACGAACAGCTCATCTGGATGCACGGCGGCATTCGTCAGGCACTGGGCGACGGCCGTTGCAATGGATCTTCCGCCATTCGGCATGGCGCGCAGATGGCTGGTTTTCTTGCCGCGGCGCGCTTCGACCTTTACAACGCCCTTAAGCGCTTCAAGCGCCGCTTTGGTCTTCTCAAAATCGTCCGTCGCGATGCGCAGCGAAACCGCATTGTGATAGGGCAGCTTCAGCTTGAGTTCCCTTGACGTGCCGTCCGCCACGATGCGGCCCTTGTCGATGATCACCGCACGGGTGCAGACCGCGTCCACCTCTTCAAGGATGTGGGTCGAGACGACGATCGCCTTTTCCGGTGCCATTTTTTTGATCAGCTTGCGCACCTCGTGCTTCTGGTTCGGGTCGAGACCGTCGGTCGGCTCGTCGAGGATAAGCACGTCGGGGTCATGCAGGATCGCCTGGGCCAGACCGACCCGGCGCTTGAAGCCCTTGGAAAGCGTTTCGACGCTCTGGTCGACGACGGACTGCAAACCGGTGCGCTCGATGGCGCTGTCGATCGCCGTGCGTCTTGCGCTGCCGCCGACGCCACGCACTTCCGCCACGAAACTCAGGAAAGCGCGGGCTGTCATCTCGCCATAGGCCGGCGCGCCTTCGGGCAGATACCCCAGATGGCGCTTGGCCGCCCTGGGATTCTTGGCAATATCGATCCCGCAGATCTGCGTCGAGCCGTGATCGGGCGCAAGAAAACCACAGGCCATTTTCATGGTGGTGGACTTGCCCGCGCCGTTCGGCCCGAGGAAGCCGAGGACCTCCCCTTTCGGCACGTCGAGCGAGATCTCATCGACGGCGACGAGATTGCCGAAGCGCTTCGACAATCTGTCTATAACAATCAAACCTGTCATCAGGTCTCCTCTACCGTTCAGGCACGGTCTGCAATTTCCAATTCAATGAAGGGCTTCGGGCCGAACCGGTCTGTCTAAACGGTCCCGTGTGACGGCCGTATGGCCGTTCACGCGAAGACTGGCCGGATACCCTCATTAAAGCCTGGCAACCATTCGCACATGCTTTGCCAAATCCAACGCGTCTCCACAACTTAAATTGGGCGGCTCGGTAAACTCGCAGAAGCCCTAGCACGCCCGCAACCGTGCGGCCACCGGCCTGTTGCCGCTGAAGCGGCCTTGCCACTTCATGCTTTGCGAACGGCGCACTTTTTAACACTTAAGGGGATGGAGGGCCAGAAAATCAGCACTCACCGAAAGGTGCTGCCAACACATTGATTTTGCCCAACTTTCTAGCGTTCGCGCTTGACTTGGGACAGGACTCGGCAAACACTTTCATTGTCGTACAAATGCTCTGTGGAGGAACAATGACCAGCGATCGGTATTTTGTGAGCCAGCTCCAAGGCTACAGTCTGACCACGGCGGAAATTCTCTATCGCATGCCCGATCACCTCGATCTGCTGCAATCTTATGTCTGGCAGGACTATGACCAGGCGCCGGATCTGCCCAAGCTGCGCAAGTTCCTCGACTTCTGGGCCGAAAATCTCGACGGCCCCCTGCATTCGGTTCGCTACTCCACAAAGAAGCTGATCTCTCCCAACGAATGGCGCCATGTCGACGGCGAGTTCCTGCTGAACTGAACGGTGCATTTCAGTGCAACTCGTGTGGCGACGCGGTATATAGTTTTTTCGCCAGCACCTGGCGGAAAAACACGAGAAGGTTTGCCGTTCAGGCGGGACACTGCCGGACGTTGATGAACCTGGGAGGACGCCACCGATGACCAGCCTGACGCGCTATCAAATGTACATCGACGGGGAATGGGTCGACGCGCAGGACGGCAAGACCTTCGAAAGCCTCAATCCGGCGACCGGCGAGATGTGGGCGGAGATTCCCGAAGCCACCGCCGGCGATGTCGACCGGGCCGTGAAGGCGGCGCACCGGGCGTTCAGCGAGGGGCCATGGGCCAGCACGACGGCGACCGAGCGCGGTCGCTATCTGCGCAAACTGGCCGACCTCTTGGCCGACAGGTCGGAGTCGCTCGGCCGTACCGAGACCATCGACACCGGCAAGATGCTGAAAGAGACCCTGTGGCAGGCCAAGTACATTTCGGAGTTTTTCCACTATTTCGCCGGCTGCGCCGACAAGGTGCATGGCGACACCATGCCGATCGACAAGCCGGACCTGTGCGTCTTCACCATGCGCGAACCGTTGGGCGTGGTCGCCGCGGTGGTGCCGTGGAACTCGCAGCTCTTTCTGGTGGCGGTCAAGATCGGCCCGGCGCTGGCCGCCGGCAACACGGTGGTCCTGAAAGCCTCCGAGCACGCCTCCGCCGCCATGCTCGAATTCGGCAAGGTGATCGAAGAAGCCGGCTTCCCGCCCGGCGTGGTCAATATCGTCACCGGTCACGGCGACCCCTGCGGCAAGGCGGTGACCTCGCATCCGCTGGTGCAGCGTATCAGCTTTACCGGTGGTCCGGGTGCGGCGCGCCAGGTGCTGTACAATTCGGCTGAGAATTTCGCTGAAGTTTCGCTCGAACTCGGCGGCAAATCCCCCTTCATGGTGTTCGAGGACGCCGACGTCGAGAGCGCCGTCAACGGTTCGATCGCCGGCATATTCGGCGCCACCGGGCAGAGCTGCGTTGCCGGATCCAGGCTCTATCTGCAGGAGTCCGTGGCGGACGAGTTCCTCGACCGCATGGTGGGTCTGGCCAAGGACATTCGCATCGGCGATCCGCTCGCCGACGAGACCCAGATGGGCCCGTTGTGCACCGCGGGCCAGTTGGAGCGCATCGAGGCGGAAGTTGCCCACGCCCAGGAGGAAGGCGGCACTGTCCTGCATGGCGGCAAGCGGCCGGCCAGTTTGAATCGCGGCCTGTTCTACGAGCCGACGATCATAGAGTGCCCCGATCAGAGCATGCGGATTGTCGACACTGAACTGTTCGGGCCGGTGCTGAGCGTGCTGCGCTTCAAGGATGAAGACGAAGTGATCCGGCTTGCCAACGACACCACGCATGGACTGGCGGCCGGCATCTTCACCAGGGACGGCGCAAAGTCCTTAAGGGTCGCCAAGGCGACGCGGGCCGGCATCGTCTGGGTCAACACCTACCGGGTGGTCTCGCCAATTGCCGAGTTCGGCGGCTACAAGGGATCGGGCTACGGTCGCGAAAGCGGCTTCCAGGCGATCTACGACTACACGAGACCGAAGACCGTATGGATCAACACGTCGTCGGAGCCGATGGCCAATCCATTTGTCATGCGGTGAGGCGGCAGGCAATCGGCGAACAGACGCAAAGCATCTGATACCGACATGACGGATAACCTGAGCGAGGCCATCGCGATGCTGGCCGATTGCCGTATGCGCATTTTTCTCGGCCCGCGCCCCGGCAAGAAGTCTTTCAATGCGCTGAAAGAGCTCAATCTGACGCACTGCTGTACCCTGCTGAGCGAACGCGAAGGCGCGCCCTCGATTGAAGCGATCTGCAGAAAACTGGGGTGCCAATGGGTGTGGCTGCCGTTCGAGGGGGGCCGAGTCGAGGTTCTGCGAGACACCGATGTGGCCGGACTGGTTGAAACGCTTTGCCGCGAGATCTCCGGCGAACCGGAACCAAGGCTCTATCTGCATTGTTCGGCAGGCATCCACCGTACCGGTTTCTTTGCCTATCTCCTGCTCAGATTGTCCGGCCTCGATCGGGAGGCGGCCCTGAGCGAGCTGGCGTCACTGAGGCTCGTTACCGCCGAACAGGTTGGCGACGAACGCATTGATCTGGCGGAGGAGGTGCTTGCAGCTTTGCTGTAAGTCAGGCGCCGGTGTCCGGTTGCGCGGCACCGGGCATGCGGGCAGACTGTCGGCAGACCCGAAATCCGCAGAGCCCGCCATGGAGACAAATGTTCGATGACGGAACCAGCATCCACATCACACAACTATTGGAACGATGACGAACTGCCGAAGCCGGTGCGTGATCTCGCAATCCTGCAACAGGACCTCAACCGGTTCGGCTACTGCCTGATCGAGGGCGCACTCGAAGGCGCTACGCTGTCAGCGGTCCAGGACCGCCTGATCGAACAAGCCGCCGTCGAGCGCACGCAGCACAATATGAAGAACCCGGCCAATACCGATCCGGTCACCCAGTGGGTCGGCATGCTGTTGAACAAGGGCCAGGCGTTTTTTGAACTGATCGAGCACGATCTCTATACGGCACTGGTCGAACATCTCATCGGGCCGGACTACCTGATCTCCTGCGTCGATGCGCAGATCCAGCATCCCGGCGCCGGCACCATGCCGTTGCATATCGATCAATGGTGGATGCCACAGCCTGTGCCGCCGGGCGAACCCAATCCGAAATCGTCGGAGATGGCCCGCGGGACCGGCACCTGCCTCGACCCGTCACCTGCCAGCTCCCCGATCTCACCGGCGGTCGCCGTCAACGCAATGTGGATGGTCACGGAGTTCACCGAGGCCAACGGCGCCACACGTATCGTGCCTGGAAGTCACCTGGCGGGCCAACAGCCCGACGCATCCGTGCCGCACAGGATACCGACGGTACCGGCTACGGGCCCTGCCGGCACCGCTTTCGTGTTCGATGCCCGGCTCTGGCACGGCGCCGCGCCCAACAGTACGGCACAATCGCGTTTCGGCATCACCACGGTCAGTTGCGGCCCGCAGTTCAGGCCGCTTGAGAACTATTCCCGCGGTCTGCGCCGCGAGGTGTTCGAGAGCAGTCCGCCCGAGCGGCTGCGCCAACTCGGGTTTGCCGCCTGGTCGAGCTACGGCCATACCGGCGATCCAGAGGCGCGCGTCACGGCGGACGGCTCGGAGGCCTGCGGCGAGCTGCGCCTGCAATAGAAGGGGTCACTCTTCTCTCGAATGCGGCCCCGCGAAGGAGTCCAGGATCGGGCAGTCCGGCCGGGCGTCGCCGTGGCAGGCTTGAGCAAGATGGGAGAGTTCGGCGTGGAGCTTCTGCAGATCCGCCAGTTTCTCCTCGATCTCCACCAAGTGCCGCAGGGCGATGCTCTTCACATTGGCACTGGAGCGGTTCTGGTCCTCGTAGAGGCTCAGAAGTTCGCGGCATCTTTCAACAGAAAAACCGAAGGCACGAGCGCGTCGCACAAAAGTAAGCTTCGAGAGCTCCGTGTCCGCATAGAGTCGGTACCCGTTTTCGGAGCGGCCGCTTGGGACCACAAGCTCGATTTCGGCATAGTAGCGCACCGTCTTTGTCGGCAGACCAGTGGCCTTTGCCGCCTCCCCGATATTGAGCATGGAATCGCTCCTTGACCTTCCAGTTACTGGAAGGTCTATATCCCACAGAAGAATCATCATGAGCAAGTTGAAATGGCCGTTGCCGCAACATTTACAGATCTGGACTGGGCCAGCCGCCCCACGTGGGTGACGGCATCGAAGAACACCTTCTGGTGCCTTGTCGGCTGCTCGATCGGCGACATGGGCACGATCGCGTTCTTTCAGGTGACCGGCATTCCCTGGCCGACTCTCGCAATCATGACGCTGGCGATCATCAACGGGCTGTTGACATCGATCGCGCTGGAGACCGTGATACTGTCACGGCAGATGGTGCTCAAGGAGGCTTTCAAGACCGCCTGCGGCATGTCGCTGATTTCCATGATCTCCATGGAAGCGGCAATGAACACCGTCGATGTGCTCGTGACCGGTGGCGCCAGGCTCACCTTGTGGGTCCTGCCGATTATGTGGCTGGCCGGGTTCCTGACGCCCCTGCCCTACAACTACTGGCGTCTCAAGGCGCTGGGCAAGGCGTGTTGTCACTAGATGAGGAGGCAACAGAAAACATGCGCCTTCGAAGCCCATGCGATGGTCGTGGATGAATGTTTCTGCTGGCCTCGTCGCGGCACTTTGCTAGAGTGGCCGCGATGAAGATGCAAAATGCCATCACCTTTGTTGTTGCAGCGGTGTTTCTGCTAGGACAAACGCTGGGCGTGGCGGGACACTGCGTGGTCGACAAAATGGCTTCGCAGCATGCGCATCACCATGCGGCGGATACCGGGCATACTCACACCATTGGCATGGCCAGCGACAGGGCATCCGAAAACCACGTCGGCACACCTCATCATCTTCATCATTCAACTGAAAACCAGAACGGACCCGCGCCGGATCTGGCGGCGGCGTTCGGCGACTGCACGATGGGCTTCGCCGGCGTCGAACCCAACGGTGTAAAGGGTGTCAAGCGGCTGCATCTGACGACATGTTTCTCAGCTTCCATTGGCAAGGCCATGGAAGGCGCAACACCGGCACAACCCACTCCCCCACCAAATTCCATTCTCTGAAACTCCCGTTTCTCCGCGCATCCGCAAACCCGGATGCCGCTGTTTGCAACGTTAGTTCACAGATTGGAAAACCATGTCCAGCTTACGGCTCCTGGCCTGCATGTCAGG
>JAJFHL010000168.1 GCA_021775615.1 Hyphomicrobiales bacterium | reverse complement strand
TTCTCGACGATGCCGGCCGCAACGCCGAGGTCGACGAGTTCGCCGGTCTTGGAAATGCCGACCCCATACATGATGTCGAACTCGACCTGCTTGAAGGGCGGAGCCACCTTGTTCTTGACCACCTTGACCCGGGTCTGGTTGCCGACCACCTCGTCGCGGTCCTTGATGGCGCCGATGCGGCGAATATCGAGGCGCACCGAGGAATAGAACTTGAGGGCGTTGCCGCCGGTGGTGGTTTCCGGCGAGCCGAACATGACGCCGATCTTCATGCGGATCTGGTTGATGAAGACCACCATGCAGTTCGACTTGGAGATCGAGCCGGTCAGCTTGCGCAGGGCCTGGCTCATCAGACGCGCCTGAAGCCCCGGCAGTGAATCGCCCATCTCGCCTTCCAGTTCGGCACGCGGCGTGAGGGCCGCCACCGAATCGACCACCAGAACATCGACCGCGCCGGAGCGCACCAGCGTATCGGCGATCTCAAGCGCCTGTTCGCCGGTGTCGGGCTGTGAGATCAGGAGTTCCTCCAGATCGACTCCCAGTTTGCGGGCATAGATCGGGTCGAGGGCGTGTTCCGCATCGACAAAGGCGCAGATACCGCCCGTTTTCTGCGATTCGGCGATGCAATGCAGCGCCAGGGTCGTCTTGCCGGACGATTCCGGCCCGTAGATCTCGATCACCCGGCCCTTGGGCAAGCCGCCTATACCAAGGGCAATGTCGAGGCCGAGCGATCCGGTCGACACGGTTTCCAGTTCGACAATCTTCTCGTTCTTGCCGAGCTTCATGATCGAGCCCTTGCCGAACGCGCGTTCGATCTGGCTCAGGGCAGCGTCAAGGGCCTTGGATTTGTCCATATCGTCTTTCTCAACCAGTCGAAGAGAGTTCTGTGCCATGGGGCCCGCTCCTTATTTCACAGGGGTTACCGTGTTGCAATCTTGGGAACATATGTACCGGTTTTGTTCTCATTGGCAAGAGAATTTTTAAACCTTTGAATCTAAATGACTATCGTTCCGGTGTTCTCAGAGTGTTCTGCATGAATTAGATGGTAGTGTCCTAAGTCGGACAGTCGGCATTTCAAACTAGGACATATCCCCGCCGAATCGATTGTGTGATATACATCACTTGTAATCTGATTGTGCGGTGCAATATAACGTTCTCGACAGGTGGTCCCCTTTGGAGGTACTCTCCAAGGAAAAGAACGTTGTACAGGGAGCAGGGCCATGCCATTTTTACCAACCGTTAACACCTTGTGGGAGACTCTGGGGGTCCCAGACTTCGACTGATTGTGGAAAGTTTAACTGAAGTGTCCGCAATACAGCCAAGAAGCGAGAGACCATGAGCAATCAAGAGTTAAATTTCATTCGAGTAATGCTCGAAAGATCTAACACCGGTCTTTACATAGCTACCAGCCCCGATTTAGCCGGTGTCTGTGTAACGCATAGAGACATCAGGGCAATACACGATGACTTCCCCAACGTGGTGAAGTTGTGGTTTAAATCCACTCACGACATAGATGTAGAGGTCTACAATAAGTCTCTACCGCAAGACGAAGATCAAATGTCGTGGCAATCGATTGTCCTGCCAGCGGAGGTTGCTGCTGCACATCTGAACCGCTAGACTCGACGTTTAGCGAATCAGGCTGTCCACAGTGACTGAAGACGATTATCACAACGAATTTCGTGCGCTTGGATTTGCCCTCACGGGGCTTGCAACCAATCTCACTGAGCAGTGGGAACGGGAAAGCGACGGCTGTCAGATTGTAGTCACGAAGGCATCGGAACTCAGCCCTGAAGATCGGGCCGAGTCTGTCGAATACATCAAGCGTTCGCTTGGCATTGGTTATCCTATTGGTGGCGGAGGTGTCCACTAGGGACAGTTCAAGCCCCCATCGATCACGATGAGCCGTCCATAGCGTCGTCCTTCGGTCGGGTACAGCGGATCATCAATGGTGTGTTCCAAAAGCTCTTCGATTGACCACGTGTGATCCGTAAGGCCCATTGCGACGGCCGGTGTGCAGCCAAGCGTTATATGTTCGCGGCACCAGTTGTAATGCGTCACAAACAAGCTGACCGCAGCCTTGTGGTTTTCCAGCTTTTTGCTGAATCCGTTGGTCAACCGCGTGAACCGACGTGATTGCATACGCACGCTCAGATTAACGCGTTCGACATGGCTGGTGCAGACGTGCGGTTGGTGCCCAATTATGCGGCGGCGGCTTACCTTCACTACGTCACCGGGGCTGTAACGGTGAGCGGATTGGTTGCCGGGTTGTGCCCTGTAGTGCTTGATGATCTGACCGTACTGGCATTCGTCACCGAATATATCCTCGATGACTTCGCGGTACGGCTTGAAGGCGTCGGTAGAGATGTGGGGCCGGCTAAGAACGCGGTCTTTCAGATCGGCGATGATCTCAGTGGTGGTGTTCGCGTTCCGCTTCCCGACCTTGTAGGACAGGATGCCCTTGCTGGTCGGATCAAGCGCGAGGAAGATGTACTGGTTGCCAACGTCCCGGCCGTCTTTTCGAGTCTTGGATTTCTGCTTCTTGCCGACGAACGACCAAAGCTCATCGATTTGGACGTGATGCGGAACCAAGTTCCGAACCATGCGGTCATGCAGAACTGAGCAGTGTTCGCCGACGCGAACGCCGAGACGCATGATCGTGTCACGATGTTCACCCGTGAGTCGTTCTGTCGCACGGATGCTGCATCCTTCGGCAAGCGCACCGATGACGGCTATCTGTTTGTCACGAGAGAGAATATTCATGGGGCCTATCCATGTTGGTGCGGGACAGGCCATGCGCAGATTTGTGGAAATTTAAGGCAAACTGCGCTATATCATGTGAAGTGGTCATGACTGAGGGGGCCTATCCCTTGGTTATCGATCCGGGGCGTGTGCTGCTCCAACAGCACCGCCCCATCGTGTTCAGGTCGTTCGGGGGCCTGGATTCGAACCAGGATCTCCTCAGTTGTAGAGCCGGGTATCCTACCAATTAGACGAACCCCGAAGGTTGTTTGCCGATTAGGGACCGCTGATTGCCCGTCAAAGCTTAACAGCGGTCCCGCCTATCTCATCATCGCCCCAGACGCCGGTCGGCTTTACGCCGGGGCTCGCTGCTCTTCTGGTCATAGGATTCTCCTTTAGAACACGAACAGTCTGGCGCAGCCTTAGACATTTGTAAAGGGTTAAGTTAGACAAAATGAAGAAATGTCTTGCATAGCCTGATCGGCCGCTGTATTCATGGTGCAACCTTTAGAATGGAGGTAAGCCATGAACGATACTGCTGACACTCAATCGCCTCGCAAGCGGCAAACTGGTCGCAGCCCGGCGTACCCCTTCATCCCGGTAAGGAAGGCACTGGAACAGGCCAAGGCATTGTATGATCAGGAAGGAGAGTATGCGGCACCGCTGCCGTCCGCGGTCCGCGCATGGGGGTATGGGGAGAAAAGTAGTGGAGGCCGTCAAACACTCGCGACTTTAAAGTATTTTGGCCTAATTGACATAGACGGTGAAGGGGACGCTCGAAAGGTTAAGGTCAGTGAAGTTGCGCGGCGGATTATTTTGGATGTGCGCGAAGATGATACGGAAAAGAAGCATTTGATTCGGCGCATTGCCTTAAATCCTGCCGCACATAAAACGATATACGAAGAGTACCCGAACGGGCTCCCCTCAGATGGCTCCATGGAGCACTTCTTGATGTTTGAGCAGGGATTCAAGCCAGCTGCGGCGAAAGAGCTGTTAGATGAGTTTAAGGAAACAGCTGACTATGCCGGCCTTTACAAGCCTGGGAATTCTGTAGACAAAGTAACTGGTAGTGATGATAATAACGGAAGCAAAAACCAGCTTCCGCAGGTTTCGATTGGC
>JAJFHL010000167.1 GCA_021775615.1 Hyphomicrobiales bacterium | reverse complement strand
GGTCTGGATGAGCCACGGCGACCGCATTGACAGTCCGCCGGATGGGTTCCGTACCGTGGCCCGGACCGACAGTGCACCCTATGCGGCGATCGCCAACGATGAGCGCAAGATGTATGGCGTGCTGTTTCACCCCGAAGTGGTGCACACGCCTGACGGGGCGAAGCTGATCGCCAACTTCGTGCATGGCGTTTGCGGCTGCGAGGCGGCCTGGACCATGGCGGCCTTCAGACAGGAGGAAATTGCCAAGGTGCGCGCCCAGGTCGGAGACGGCAAGGTGATCTGCGGCCTGTCCGGCGGGGTCGACTCATCCGTTGTGGCGGTCCTGCTGCACGAGGCGATCGGCGACCAGTTGCATTGCGTCTTTGTCGACACCGGGATGATGCGGGCAGACGAGGCCGAGGAGGTGGTCAGTCTGTTCCGCGGCCACTACAACATTCCGCTGATCCATGCGGACGCATCCGACGAGTTCTTGACGAAGCTTGACGGGGTCTCCGATCCCGAACGCAAGCGCAAGATCATCGGCGCCACCTTCATTGACGTGTTCGAGCGCGAAGCCAAGGGCATGGGCGGCGCGAAGTTCCTGGCGCAGGGCACGCTTTATCCCGATGTCATCGAGAGCGTGTCGTTCACTGGTGGTCCCAGTGTCACCATCAAATCGCACCACAATGTCGGTGGCCTGCCCGAACGCATGGACATGGAGCTGGTGGAACCGTTGCGCGAACTCTTCAAGGACGAAGTGCGCGCGCTCGGCCGCGAGCTGGGGCTGCCGGAGAGTTTCGTGGGCCGTCACCCGTTTCCCGGGCCCGGCCTGGCGATCCGCATTCCAGGCGAGATCACCCGTGAAAAACTCGAAATCCTGCGCAAGGCCGACAAGATCTATCTTGAGGAGATTCGCAATGCCGGCCTCTACGACGCCATCTGGCAGGCCTTCGCGGTACTGCTCCCGGTCCAGACCGTTGGCGTGATGGGCGACGCGCGCACGTATGACAGCGTCTGCGCCTTGCGGGCCGTCACCTCCACGGACGGCATGACGGCGGACTACTTTCCTTTCGATCACGCCTTTCTCGGACGCACCGCGACCCGGATCATCAACGAGGTGCGCGGCATCAACCGGGTGGTCTACGACATCACCTCGAAACCGCCGGGGACCATCGAGTGGGAGTAGGCTGCACGGCGTTGTCGCGCGTGCGGGACTGGGCTAAATTTGATGCAACGCCGCAGGCGACGCATTTGACCGTCGATCCTTGGAGCATGTTCCTATGACACTTCTCATCATCGGGCTCGTGATTTTCTTCGCGATCCATTTTGTGCCCGCCATGACCGGCTTCAAACAGTCACTGAAGGACCGTTTGGGCGACAAAGGATACCAGGGCGCCTTCACCGCCATTTCGTTTGTCGGTTTGGGGCTGATCATCTGGGGATACTCCCAGGCCGAATGGGTTGATGTTTATTTCCCGCCGGACTGGGGCCGGCATGTGACCATGGCGCTGGTCCTTGTGGCGTTCATCCTCTTCGCGGCCGCCAACATGCGCGGGCGCATCCGCAAGACCCTCAAGCATCCGATGCTGATCGGCATCTTGTTGTGGGGCGCCGGACATCTGCTCGCCAATGGCGACCTGGCAAGCGTCCTTCTGTTCGGATCATTTGTGACTTACGCGATCATCGACATGGCGCTTGCCACTTCCCAGGGGCGGATCGCGCAATTCGAAATCAAACCGGCGCACGACGTCATGGCGGCTATCGGTGGTGCCGCGGTCTATGTCGGTTTTGTGTTCCTGCATCCTTACGTGATCGGCGTTCCGGTCATCCAGTAGTTTATTCGCGCCACGCAAGTCGAACGAGGTTGCCGCCATGTCCGTGCAAAAACCACAACGCCGTCTCACAGCGCCGGATATCACCGCGCGAAAGGGAGGCGAACCGATCGTTTCGCTGACCGCCTATCATGCGCACACCGCGGCGATTGCCGATGATCATGTGGACTTCCTGCTGGTTGGCGACTCGCTCGGCATGGTCATGCACGGTTTTGAGAGCACGCTGCCGGTTCCCCTTGAACTCATGATCACGCATGGGCGCGCGGTCATGCGCGGCGCGGCGCGCGCGCTGGTCGTGGTCGACATGCCGTTCGGCTCCTACGAGGAAAGTCCGGCTCAGGCGTTTCGCAATGCCGCCCGGGTCATCAAGGAGACCGAATGCGGCGCCGTCAAGCTGGAGGGCGGCGCGCGCATGGCCGAAACCATCCGCTATCTGAGTGAACGTGGCATCCCGGTGATGGCGCATATCGGCCTGACGCCACAGTCTTTCAATGTCATGGGCGGCTTCAAGACGCAGGGCCGCACCAAAGACCAGTGGCAGGCCCTCGAGGATGACGCCCAGGCAGTAAGCGAAGCGGGGGCATTCGCGCTGGTCCTGGAAGCCATTTCCGCACCTTTGGCGGACCGGTTAACCCAGGCGGTTCCAATTCCCACAATAGGCATCGGCGCGTCCGCTCAATGCGACGGGCAGATTCTGGTAATGGAGGACATGCTCGGCCTGTCGCCGCGCGTGCCGAAATTCGTCAAGAAATTCGGTATGGTCGGCGCCGCGATCGAGGGCGCCATCAAGGACTATGCGCAGGAGGTGAAGGCGCGCTCGTTTCCTGCCGAAGAGCACACCTACGGGATGAAGGATTAGCGATTTCCACCCGTTTCCCAGAAAACGTTAGGCCTCAAGCCTAGCAGCCTGTTAAGAAAGAGAGAATTGTGCAGGGTGCGGCGGGCTTAAGCACGTTTGCGCTTTTGCAAGGCCGCATTTGCCTTGAAATGGCCATCGCGCTAATTTACCGGCCACTCCATGGGCATGGCTGACATGGCAACCAGAGATCATTCGGGAGCGCGCCGTTGAGCGACGAATCCTTATTTCGCGAAGTCGACGAAGAAGTCCGTAACGAGCAGTTGCAGAAGCTGTGGGAGAAGTACGGAATCTACGTGATTTCCGCCTGTATCGGCGTGATCGTCGCTGTCGGCGGCATCAAGGGCTGGCAGGCCTACAATCAATCCGTGGCCGAGACCGCCGGGGACAACTACATCAGGGCGATATCCCTGCTGGAGAAGGACGATGCGGCGGAAGCCGAAAAAATACTGTCCGACCTCGCATCGAACGGCCCCAGGGGCTATGCTGCCCTGGCCAATTTCCAGATGGCGGCGGTGCTTGCGGAAAAAGGCCGGATCGATTCGGCCATAAGGGCATATGACGCCATTGCCGACGACGCCGGGCTGGATGAAATGCTGCGTAATCTGTCGCGCATCAGGGCGGGCCTGCTGTCCGTCGAATCTGCTAGTGTGCAGGATGTGGAGACCCGCTTGGGCGATCTCAATACGAGAGACAATCCGTGGCGGAACGCGGCGCGCGAGATTATTGCTCTGGCGGCGTACAAAGCCGGCGACGACGCCAAGGCCGATCGCCTGTATACTGAGATTGTCGGAGATCTATCGGCACCACAGGGTTTACGCGAACGCGCCCAACTGATGCTGACGCTGTTGCAGCCAAGGCTGCAGACGGAGCCGGCTCAGAACTGAGCCCGGGTCCGTAGCGGGCATCCAGGAACGCATCGCATGAGGAGCAAAGGCACGGCACCATGAGTAACACGGTAGACCGAATTCCAAGTCAGCGGCCGCGTTTTGCGGTGCGCAGTGCCGCAATAGCGGTGTGTTGTGGCTTATTGGCCGGATGCTCCACCTATGACGCGGTACAGAAAAAACTGGGCCTTGCTTCTGACGACACGATTTTGCCGGGAAAACGCGAATCCGTGTTGACCACGGGTGTCGAGACATCGCCTGATCCCGAATTGTCGACGACGCCGATCGTTGTCCCGACCGCCTACACGAACAAGGACTGGTCGCAGCCCGGCGGCACGCCGAACAATGCGTTGCAGCATGTCGCGCTCGGACCGCAGCTGAAGCGGGTGTGGTCATCGGATGCGGGCCGCGGCTCCTCCAGCCAGGGCCGTCTGACTTCCAGCCCTATCGTTTCAAACGGACGTGTGTTCGTCCTCGACACCAAGGCGACCCTTCGGGCATTCGACGTCGGTTCGGGTCGGAACCTGTGGTCGAAGTCCCTGGCCCCGACAAACGAAGAGTCCGATGAAGGATTTGGCGGCGGTGTCGCGTCGGACGGTCGCCTGGTCTATGCCACCACGGCGTTCGGCAACATCATGGCGATGGACGCCGGCAGCGGCGAACTGGTCTGGGGCAAGCGCATTGACGGCCCCTTCCGCGCGGCTCCCACCGTGGCAAACGGGAAGGTCTACGTCACCTCGATCAACAACGAGGTTTTCTGTCTTTCCGCGGCCGACGGCACCACACTCTGGAAATTTGAAGGCGTGGCGGAATCCGCCTCGCTTCTGTCGAGCACCAGTCCGGCGGTTCACAACGGCATCGCGGTTATTCCCTACACCTCCGGCGAAATCATTGCGTTCAATGTGGAAGACGGCCGTCCGTTGTGGGGCGACAGCCTCGTGCGCACCGGTTCGTTGAGTTCGCTTGCCTCCTTGAACGACATATCCGGCCGTCCGGCGATGGAAGGCAATCAGGTGATTGCCATCAGCCATTCGGGCCGGATGGTTGCGGTCAATGCACAGACCGGGGAGCGTCTGTGGTCGAAGAATGTGTCCGGCACCCAGACGCCATGGATCGCCGGGCCGTATGTCTTCGTCATCACGGACGACCGCACCATGCTGGCATTGACCCGCGCCGAAGGCAGGGTGCGCTGGTCTGCGGTGCTTCCGGAGGATCAGGTCTGGAGCGGCCCCGTGCTTGCCGGCGGACGATTGATTGCGGTGTCTTCGGAAGGCATCATGATCAACATCAACGTCCAGTCCGGAGACATCATCAGCCAGAATGACCTCGGGTCGGACATGTACATATCGCCCGTGGTTGCCGGTAACATGGTCTTCCTGCTCACTGATAATGCGGACCTGATCGCCATGCGATAGCGTGCCGCTGCCTTGCCCCGGGTCAGGGGCGAAAGTGCTCTGAAAGATGTCCCTCACCGTTGCCATAGTCGGCCGGCCAAATGTCGGCAAGTCGACACTGTTCAATCGTCTCGTCGGCCAGCGCCTGGCATTGGTCGACGATGCCCCCGGCGTGACCCGGGACCGCCGCGAGGGCAGCGCGCGGCTTGCAGATCTTGAATTTCAGATCTTCGACACCGCGGGTCTAGACGATGCGCCGGCCGGTACCCTTGGCGGGCGCATGAAGGACCAGACACTTGCCGGCATCGCCGAGGCGGATGTCTGCCTGTTCATGACCGATGCGCGGGCCGGCATCACACCGGTCGACCAGCAGTTCGGCGATCTGGTGCGCAAATCGGAAAGGCCGGTGATTCTGCTGGTCAACAAATGCGAAGCCCGAGCCGGCCAAAGCGCCCTTTACGAGGCCTACGAACTGGGGCTGGGTGAGCCGATAGCCATCTCCGCGGAGCACGGCGAGGGGTTGTCCGAGCTCTATGACGCGCTTCTGCCCTATTTCGAGGCGGTGGACCCGGACGCCCCCTTGGAAGAGGCCGACGAACAGACGGCCGATGAAAACAAGCCGCTGCGCATTGCCATCATGGGGCGGCCGAACACCGGAAAATCAACTCTGATCAACAAGCTCATTGGGGCCGACCGTCTTCTGACCGGTCCTGAGGCGGGCGTCACGCGCGATGCCATTTCAGTCGACTGGCAATGGAAAACGCAACCGGTGAAGCTGTTTGACACGGCGGGCCTCAGGCGCCGATCGCGGGTCGAGGAGAAGGTCGAGAAACTCTCGGTCGCGGACGCCCTGCGTGCGGTCCGCTTCGCCGAGGTCGTCGTGCTGCTGCTCGACGCGCAGCAGCCGTTCGAAAAACAGGATCTTCATCTCGCCGACCTTGCGGCCAGGGAAGGGCGCGCGCTGGTCATCGCCGTCAACAAATGGGACCTCGTCAAGAACAAGGACAAGGTCCGGGCGGACTTGAGGGAACGGGCCGACCGGCTGCTGCCCCAGGTGCGCGGCGTACCGCTGGTGATGTTCTCGGCCGCAACGGGACGTGGAATCGACCGGCTCATGCCTGCCGTTATGGAAGCCTACGGCACGTGGAACATACGGGTCGGCACCGGCGAACTGAACCGCTGGTTGTCGGAAACCGTCGACAGGCATCCGCCGCCGGCATCGAAGGGGCGGCGCATCAGATTGCGCTACGCGACCCAGGCCAAGACGCGCCCACCGACATTCGTTGCCTTCTCAAGTCGGGCAGGGGAGTTGCCCGAGGCCTATTCGCGTTATCTTATCAACAGCTTACGGGAAGATTTTGGAATCTGGGGTTCGCCCATCCGGCTGCATTTGCGCCAGAGAAAGAACCCATATGCCTCAAAGGAACGCTCCCGATCCTGATGGCCGGAGCGTTCCGGAGCGGGAGCAGGAAAAGCGGACGCCGGTTTTTCGTCCGATCGCGCTCTAAATTATTGGAATCGATCACGTTTTACCGACGTGGGTGATTCCTCCCAAATCGATCGTGATCGAGGCGCGCTGAGAAGCGCCACCGGGAATTTGCCGAGGCATGTGCGGCTTTGCAAATAAATCCCGTATACGGAGGTCGCCTCTGGTTCACATGCTATCCCTAATGCGGTAATTCATGGTGTCATGGCGATTGAGGTGCAGAACAAGTTTCCCAAAACCGGCGCGATAACGGTGGTTTTAGTGCTGGCGCTTCTGCTCTATTCGGCCAAGTTGTTGTGGCGCGGCACGGAAGACACGATGGAACGCTCAGCGGAGTTGTGTCGAACCATCGTGCCGGCGCTTCATGTCGCCCAGGCTCCGGTCAGTATCATTTCCACCGAAGTCGAGGATGAAGGCGCCATGGTGCGGATCTTTTACCGGCTGGAAATGAACGGCCGCGCCGGCCGGCGCCGATGGATGATGTGCGCTTTCAACCTTACCGCAGGGCCTTACGGCGAGCCGCAACTCGAAGAGGTCGAGACTGACACAGGCAGGCTCGGCGAGGGCCGTCTGTTCGTGATCCGCCGCTGGTGGCTTGAGAATCAGGATACGATCCGCAGCTTTGGCGAACAGCGCGGCACGCTGGACTACGCCCCAGCGTAGATTTGCCGGTTTAACGCTTGTCAAATTTCCCGGTCGGGTAGTTGTAGATCAAGCCATTCTCGGTGCAGGACGGCTCGGCCAGAGCTATGAAGGCCTCGGCCACATCTTCCGGTGTGGGAAGCGTGTTCGGGTCTTCGCCGGGCATGGCCTTTGCCCGCATGGCGGTGCGCACCGGCCCCGGGTTGAAGAGATTGGCCCGAACCGTGCCGCTTTCGACTTCAGCGGCGTATGTCTTCACAAGGGCGTCAAGGGCCGCCTTTGACACTGAATAGACGCCCCAGAAGGCGCGGCAGTTCACCGCCGCGGCGGAGCTCACAAACACCGCACGCCCGGCATCCGACTGCTGCAGCAGCGGGTCCAGCGAGCGGATCAGCCGCCAGTTTGCGGTGACGTTGACCGACATCACATCGTCCCACACTTTCGGTTCGATATGTCCGAGCGGCGACAACTGGCCAAGCAGGCCGGCATTCCCGATCAGTATGTCCAGCTTGCCCCAGCGCTCGAAGAGCGAGGCGCCCAGCCGGTCCAGCGCGTCATGATCGGTGATATCGACCGGCACAAGGGTTGCGGTTCCGCCCTGCGCGCGGATTTCGTCATCCACCTCTTCCAGGGCGCCCGACGTGCGGGCCAGCAGCACAACATGAGCGCCTTCACGGGCAAACGCATGCGCCACCGCGCGCCCGATGCCGCGGGACGCGCCGGTAATGACGGCGAGACGGTCCGCGAGGCGCTTGCTCACCCGGTGTCCGCCAGGAGAGACAGCTGGCGCGGCCCCGCCTTGCCCTGTTGGTCTGTCAGGGGGGTGGGATAGTCGCCGGTAAAGCAATGGTCGGTGAATTGCGGATTGGCCGCGTCACGGCCTTCATAGCCCATCGCACGGTAAAGGCCATCGACTGAAAGAAACGCCAGGGAGGTCACCCCGATATGGCTGCGCATTTCGTCCAGACCGTGTGTCGCGGCAAGCAGCGTGCGCTGATCGGGCGTGTCGATGCCGTAGAAGTCCGGGTGGGTGATCGGTGGGCTCGCCACCCGCATGTGGACTTCGCGGGCGCCCGCGTCATACATCATCTGCACGATCTTCACTGAAGTGGTTCCGCGCACGATGCTGTCGTCGATCAGCACGATCTTCTTGCCTTCGATCACCATGCGATTGGCGCTGTGCTTCAGTTTTACGCCGAGCGCCCTGATTTGCTGGGTCGGCTCGATAAAGGTGCGCCCGACATAATGGTTGCGGATGATGCCGAGCTCGTAAGGAACGCCCGAGGCCTGGGCAAAACCGATTGCCGCCGGTACGCCCGAGTCCGGGACCGGGATGACAACGTCGGCGTCACAGGCCGATTCGTGCGCCAGTTCGCGGCCCATGTTCTTGCGCACTTCGTAGACGCTGCGTCCGCCGACAATGCTGTCTGGACGCGAGAAATAGATATATTCGAAGACGCAAGGCCGCGGCGGCCGCTTCGGGAACGGATGCAGGCTTTCGATGCCGTCCTCGGTGATCACGACAATTTCGCCGTTCTCGATTTCCCGGACGAATTTGGCGCCGATGATATCGAGCGCGCAGGTTTCCGACGCCAGGATCGGCGAACCGTCGAGATCGCCCAGAACCAGGGGCCTGATGCCCAGCGGATCACGCGCGCCGATCAGCTTCTTGTTGGTCAGGGCAACCAGCGAATAGGCGCCCTCGAGCGAGCGCAGCGCATCGATGAACTTCTCAATGAAACGCGGGCGTCTGCTGCGCGCCACCAGATGCAGAATAACCTCGGTGTCCGATGTCGACTGGCAGATGGCGCCATCTGACACGAGCTGCTTTCTAAGATGATGGGCATTGGTCAGGTTGCCGTTGTGACACACCGCGAAGCCGCCGCCGGCGAGATCTGCGAACAGTGGCTGCACGTTGCGCAAGATGGTGCCGCCGGTTGTCGAATAGCGCACATGGCCTATGGACGAGAGTCCCTTCAGCCGGTTGATTGTGGATTGCTTTGAGAAGTGATCGCCGACCAGTCCCAACCGGCGTTCCGAGTTGAAACGCTTTTCGTTGAAGGTGACGATGCCCGCGGCTTCCTGACCACGATGCTGGAGCGCGTGCAGGCCCAATGCGGTGAGCTCGGCGGCGCCGGAGTGGTTGAACACGCCGAAAACGCCGCACTCCTCGTGCAGCTTGTCGTCGTCGCCTCCCAGGGACAGGTCCTGTGAAGAGAGATCCGGTGAATTGCTCAGCACGCCGTCGTCCGTCATCGCTGCACTCCGTTGACCGCCTGTGCGGTGGGTGTCTGCCGCGTGTTAGTTCTGGTTGTCCTGCGTACTCTGAAGCAACTGGTTGAGGCCGCTGCGCGATGATGTGTCATAACTGTTCGCGCCAGCCGGATTGCTTAGCGACGCATTGTCGTCATTGTTTTCATCGGTGCTCGCCGGATCATCGTCCGCCGGGTTCTCGGCGTCGTCTCCGTGCTTGTAGGTTCTGCTCAGCAGCGTTTCCGCAAGTTCCGCCGGTAGATACTGGATAATGATGCTGGCGGTCGTCTCGACGAAGTCAAGCGACCGCGCATTGCGCACGCCGGGCGGATGCTGTTCTTTCGTCGCGCCCCAAATGAAGAAAAGATAGGCGACGACAACCAGCAGCAGGCCGCGCGCCAGTCCGAACACAAATCCCAGTGTGCGATCCAGTACGCCGATACCGCTGTCGAGAATCCAGTCCGACAGTCGCATGGTCAAAATCGAAATGATGATCAAGACGACCAGGAAGATCACGATGCCCAGCACAATGTTGGCGATATAGTCCTCATCGGGAGGAAAATAGGACTGCGCGGTCTTCTGCAGCACGGGATGCAGCAGGACGACGGCGATTGCGGCGCCGGCCCACGCCAGAAGCGACAGCACTTCGCGCGTGAAGCCGCGCATCAGCGCCAAAATGGCTGAAATGAACATGATGCCGAACAATAGGGCATCGAACCAAGTGATAGTCATGAGCAGATCGGCTGGTTCTTTAACGGGTTATTCGGTTGTGTACGGCGCATCAAGCGCGCCTCTACGCCACGGCATACTGCAACTACGTCCAGATGGCCACCACAAACACGAGCGATAAGGTGTCCGGTATCGCTCCAATCCTTGGTCTAAATTAGGCACGGGCACGGTCGTTGTCCACTTGCGGGCCGCGTGCGGCGCGGGATTGTCCACAATCGCGCACCCAGCCGAGCAGATCGGAAAGGCTGCCGACCGCGTTGAGGGTCATGCCGTCGAGGCCGCGCGGCTTCGGGTTCAATGCCTCTTTCGGCACCAGTGCCTGTGCAAAACCGAGCTTACGCGCCTCTTTCAGGCGCGCTTCCGCCTGGGTGACCGATCTGATGCCTCCGGAAAGGCTGACTTCGCCAAACAGGACCGAATCGGCAGGCAGGCTGATTTCCAGCAGTGAGGAGACGAGGGCTGCCGCCACCGCAAGATCGGCCGCCGGCTCCTTGACGCGCATTCCGCCGGCAACGTTGAGATAGATGTCATGGCTCGCCAGATGCATGCCGCAATGGGCATCCAGCACGGCCAGCACCATGGCAAGGCGGCTTGCGTCCCAGCCCACCACCGCACGGCGCGGAGTGCCAAGCGAGGACGCGGCGACCAGAGCCTGTATTTCCACCAGCAGCGGCCGTGTGCCCTCAATGCCGGCAAACACCGCCGCTCCCGAGTTGGCCTCGTCGCGGTCTCCGAGAAACAGCTTCGACGGGTTCTTGACCTCGCGCAGGCCAGCATCCGACATCTCGAAGACGCCGATTTCATCGGTCGGGCCGAACCGGTTCTTGATGGCACGCAGAATGCGGAAGTTGTGTCCGGCTTCGCCTTCGAAATAGAGCACCGTATCGACCATGTGCTCGATGACCTTGGGGCCGGCAAGCTGGCCTTCCTTGGTGACGTGGCCGACCAGAACCATGGCGGAGCCGCGCGACTTCGCATAGTTGATGAGGAGTTGGGTCGCGCCACGCAGTTGCGAAACGGTGCCGGGTGCGGCCTCAAGCGCTGGCGACCAGACCGTCTGGATGGAATCGACCACCACCACGTCCGGCGCGGGACCGGCCTCGAGGCTGGTCAGAATGTTCGCCAGGTTGGTCTCGACGCCCAACGTCACCGGCGCATCCGCAAGGCCCAGCCGTTCTGCCCGCAGCCGCACCTGGGCGATGGCTTCCTCGCCCGATATGTAGACAACGCTGCGGTCTTTCGCGCCGAACGCGGCAAGGATCTGAAGCAGGATGGTGGATTTTCCGATGCCCGGATCGCCGCCGACAATGACCGCCGAACCCGGCACGAGGCCGCCGCCGGTGACCCGGTCGAATTCCTGCATACCCGAAATGATCCGCTCGGGCGCCGGCTCGTTACCCTTGAGACCGACAAACTGCACGGCGCGGCCCTTCGGCAGGGCAGCTCCCGATCCACCGCCGGCCAGCGCTCCGGTTTCCTCGGTCAGCGTGTTCCAGGCACCGCAGGCGTCGCACCGTCCGGCCCATTTCGCGCTGTCCGCGCCGCAGCTTTGACAGACATACTTTCTTGCAGACTTGGCCATGCTCAGAGAATGACTGATTCGGTCTGGATCGGTCCTTCGTCACTGCCGTGGATGAACTGTTCCACATGCGCGCTGCCGCTCTCGTCGACATCCGCGGCATCGCCGTGCCAGATAATCTCGCCCTCGTAGATCATGGCGATCTTGTCGGCGATCTTTCGGGCGCTCGCCATGTCGTGCGTGATGGTGATCGTCGTTGCGCCCACCTGTTTGACGCAATCGACAATGAGGTCGTTGATAATGTCGCCCATGATGGGGTCGAGGCCGGTGGTGGGTTCGTCGAAGAAGATGATTTCCGGATCAGTGGCAATCGCCCTGGCGAGACCGACCCGCTTTTGCATGCCGCCGGACAGCTCAGCGGGTGAAAGCTCGGCGATTTCCGATCCCAGCCCGACTTGGGCGAGTTTTTCAAACGCGATGTCCTTGGCCTTGTCGCGGGCGACATTGTGCCCCTGGATCAAGCCGAAGGCCACGTTCTCCCAAACCAACAGGCTGTCGAACAGTGCCGCGCCCTGAAACAGCATGCCCATCTTGGACAGAACCTCGTCCCGTGCGCCGCTGGAGATTCCGAGGGTTTCCTGGCCGTTGATCTTTATCGAGCCCTGTTCCGGCGTGACCAGTCCGAGAATGCACTTCAAAGTGACCGATTTGCCGGATCCCGAACCGCCGATCACGACCAGAGACTTTTGCCGTTCGACATGCAGATTGACGCCGTTCAGGACGTTTTTCGTGCCGAATCGCTTGTGGACGTCGGTCAGCTCGATATGGCGGTCTTCGCTCATTGCGGCGTCATATGTTGGTGAACAGCAGCGACGTCAGAATGTAGTTCGCCGCCAGAATGAGGATTGAGGCGGTGACGACCGCATTGGTGGTGGCGCGGCCAACGCCCTGGGCGCCGCCCTGGCTGTAATAGCCGTGATAGCAGCCCATCAGGGCAATGATGAAACCGAACACCGCCGCCTTGACCAGGCCAGAAAACACGTCGTCGAACTCGATGAAGTCGACCGTGTTGATGATGTAGCTGCCTTCGTTGAAGCCCAGGCTGCGCGTGCCGACGATGAAACCGCCCATGACGCCGATGGTGTCGGCGACAAGGACCAGCAGCGGCAAGGTGAGAACCGCGGCGACAAGCCGGGGCGCCACCAGATACTTGAACGGGTTCGTCGCCAGCGTGGTCAGGGCATCGATCTGCTCGGTCACGCGCATCGTGCCGAGTTCTGCCGCAATGGCGGCGCCGACACGGCCGGCAACCATAAGGCCGGCGAGCACCGGCCCCAGTTCGCGGGTGATGCCAAGGGCAACGATGGAGGGCGCGGTGCTTTCCGCGTTGAAGCGCGAGCCACCAACATAGATCTGCAGAACCAGCGCGCCGCCGGTGAAGAACGCGGTGAGGCCCACGACAGGCAGCGAGTTGTAGCCGATCTTGACCATCTGCTCGAAGATCAGCCTGAAATACATCGGCGGTGCCACCGTGTGAACGACAGCGTCCTTGAGGAACACGGACAGCCGGCCCACTTCGGCAAAGAGTGACAGAACCAGCCGGCCAATAAATGCAAGGAAGTTCAAGGGAGTGTTTCCTATTGTTCCAGGGGCGGGTTCGAATAGACCCGAGCGAAGCGCGAGCCAAGGGCGGTCAGAACCTCATACGGAATGGTGCCTGCCCAGCGCGCAACGTCGTTCACGGAGATATTCGGCCCTATCAATTCCACCTTCGTGCCCCGGTGCACTTTTTCGCTCGCTATGTCTGTCACATCCACGGTGATCATGTCCATAGAAACCCGCCCGGCCAGAGGCGCAAACGCGCCTGCGATGAAGACGCCGGCCGGGTCATCCGTCCCTGTACGGAATGTCGATCTGAAGTAACCGTCGAAGTATCCGACCGGGACGATTGCGATCCGTGACGGGCGCTCCGCTGTCCACGCCGCGCCATAGCCGACGGTTCCGCCGGCGGGCACGTCACGGACCTGAAGCACGCTCGATGCGAGCGAAACAACGCCCTGCATGGGATTTGCGGTGCGGTTATGCGGGTTTCCGCCATACAGCGCGATGCCGGGGCGAACCATGTCGTAATGATATGCGGCGCCGTTCAGCGTGCCGCCGGAGTTCGCCATGCTCGCCGGCGCGCGCGGCAGGCGCACCCGCAACTCATCGAACAATTCCACCTGGTCGCGGTTCATGGCGGCATCGGGCATGTCGGCGCAGGCCAGATGGCTCATGATCAGGGCCCATTCAAAGCCGTCACGGATCTCCGGAGTGCGCGCCAGGCTGTCCACGTCAGGCGCACTCAGACCGAGGCGGTTGATGCCCGAATCAATATGTACAGCCGCTGCAAGTTTTTCGCCGC
The DNA here is from genome assembly GCA_021775615.1 of Hyphomicrobiales bacterium. Lineage (GTDB taxonomy): Bacteria > Pseudomonadota > Alphaproteobacteria > Rhizobiales > JAJFHB01 > JAJFHM01. Next base: position 1,618 of record JAJFHL010000167.1, on the reverse strand, counting down.
ATCCGCGGCAATAGGCCGACCACTCGGCAACTTCGTCGAGGCTGCCCAGCACCGGGCGCAGGCGCATCTTCCGGTAGGCCGGGGCCAATGCGGCCACCAGCCCATTGAGAACATAGATGGTCGCATGGGGCAGGGCGGCCCTCACTTCGGCGGCTTCGCCCAACTGTGCAACGAAGAACGTCCTGCACCCGCTCTCGTGCAGGGCAAGGACCGTTTGCCTGGCACCGATGCCATAGGCATCGCCCTTGACGGCGGCGGCGCACTCCGCCGGCCCGCACAGCATCTTCAGCTTTGTGAAATTCGCGCTGAGCGCCGTGAGATCGACCGTGAGCGTTGCGCCGGCAACGCCAGGGGACAGATATGGCTCACTGTTCATACCAGCCATATACAGCTTCAGGGCGGTTAATCGAAGCGTTCAGGAATGTAGTCGTCGCCGATGAAGTTGCGGAAGCGGGTGAGCGAGGCCTCGAACGCCAGCTTGATGCTGCCCGTCGGTCCGTGCCGTTGTTTTCCGATAATCACTTCAGCCACACCGGCGATGGGCTCCATTTGCGCCATCCACTCTTCATGCTCGGGGGTATTCGGCTGGGATGGCTCTTCCCTTGCCTTGTAATACTCCTCGCGGAACACGAACATGACGACATCCGCATCCTGTTCGATCGATCCGGACTCCCTCAGGTCGGAAAGTTGCGGCCGCTTGTCGTCGCGCTGTTCCACCTGCCGCGAAAGCTGCGAGAGGGCAAGAACCGGAACTTCAAGCTCTTTCGCCAACGCCTTGAGTCCGGTCGAAATCTCCGTGATCTCCTGAACCCGGTTCTCTTGCGAGCGGCGAGACGATCCGGTCAGAAGCTGGAGATAGTCGACGACGATGAGCCCGAGCCCTTTTTGGCGCTTGAGGCGGCGCGCCCTGGCGGCCACCTGGGCCACGCTCAGCCCGCCGGTATCGTCAATGAACAGCGGTATGGATTCGATTTCCTGCGACACCTGAACAATCTTCTGAAAATCGTCATCGGAAATCTTGCCGCGGCGAATGGTTTCGGAAGATATGCCGGACTGCTCTGAAATTATGCGGGTGGCCAACTGTTCCGCCGACATTTCCAGCGAAAAGAAGGCGACCACCCCGCCATCTGTCACGTCGAGGCTTCCATCCGGCTTGTAGCCACTCTTGTAGGCTTTCGCGACGCAATACGCGATGTTGGTCGCCAGAGCGGTCTTGCCCATGGCCGGCCGGCCGGCGAGGATCAGCAGGTCGGACGCCTGCAGTCCGCCCAGCTTGCTGTCGACGTCGGTCAGCCCGCACGAAATCCCCGACAGCCCGCCGTCACGCTGATAGGCCTTGGCCGCCATGTCGATCGCGAGTGTCAGCGCCTTCTGGAACTCCTGGAACCCTTTCCCGAACTTGCCGGTTTCCGCGATCGCATAGAGGTCCTGTTCGGCCTGTTCGATAAGATCGCGTGGCGTGGTGCCGACCGGCGCATCGAAGGAGCCGTTGACGATGTCCTCGCCGATGGTGATCAGCTGACGGCGCTGGGCCAGCTCGTAAATGGTCTGGCCGTACTCATGCGCGTTGATGATTGTCGTGGCCGCCGCGGCCAGGCGGGCGAGATAAGCGGGGCCG
>JAJFHL010000166.1 GCA_021775615.1 Hyphomicrobiales bacterium | reverse complement strand
CCGCCTATCATGGCGCCATGGAAGAGGTCGCCAGGGCGCTGATGCGGTCCGTGGCCCGGGGGATGAACATCGAGGAGACCACCTTCGACGCGGCTTTTCTGGGCGGCATCTCCACCCTGCGCCTGATCCAATACCCGGTGCGCGACCGCGCCTCGTTCAACGGCGCCGATGGAGACGAGATCTGGGTGGGGCATGGCGGCAAGCGCCGCGCCGTGGTTGGTCGGCCGCATAAGGATACCGGTTTCATGACCCTGCTTGCGCAGGATGGGGTGCCCGGACTGCAGGCGCGTAGCCATGACGGCGAATGGATCGATGTGTCGCCGTGCGAGGGCGCGCTGGCGGTGAATTTCGGCCAGGTCCTCGAGCGTTGGACCGGCGGCCGCATCAAGGCGACCGAGCACCGCGTGCTGGGTTTGGACCGCGAGCGCTATTCCATTCCGTTCTTCTACGAGCCGCGGGTCGATGCCGAGATCGCGCCGCTGCCGATCGAAGGCGCGGAAGCCTTCACCCCCTTCCTGTTCGGCGATCATCTGTGGGAGACGACGACGAAATTTGTCGAATTCCACGGCCTCGAACACCTCCGTCCGCCTCGCCAAACGGCGCCGTGAGCGCTATTACCCCTGTTTCCTGGATCCCTGCTACCGGAGATGCCCTCTCGTGAAGACCAAAGCTGCAGTCTGTCGTGACTTCAAAAAACCCCTTGTCATCGAGGAAATCGACCTCGCCGGACCTGGCGACGGCGAGGTTCGGGTAAAGCTTGCCGCCTGCGCCATCTGCCACTCCGACATTCTGTTCATGACGGGCGCCTGGGGCGGTGTCCTGCCGGCGGTCTATGGCCATGAAGCGTCCGGTGTCGTCGCGGAAACCGGCCCCGGCGTGACCAACGTCAAAGCCGGAGACCATGTCGTGGTCACGCTGATCCGCTCCTGTGGCACCTGCCATTACTGCGCCCAGGGCGAGCAGGTCATCTGCGAAACAAAGTTCCCGCTCGATGCGAAAAGCCCGCTCACAGGGGCCGATGGGGCACCGATCACCCACGGCCTCAGAACCGGCGCCTTCGCCGAACAGGTGGTGGTCGAAGCCTCCCAGGTCGTCGCCATTCCAAAGGACGTGCCGCTCGACAGCGCCTCGCTTCTGGCCTGCGGGGTCATCACCGGGCTCGGTGCGGTCAAGAACGCGGCCCAGGTGCCGGCAGGTTGCAACGTTGCCGTGATCGGTACCGGCGGCGTCGGTCTCAACTCGGTGCAGGGCGCCGCTCTGTGCGGTGCCCGCACGGTGATCGCCGTCGATCTTTCCGACGACAAGCTCGAGGCCGCCCGTGCCTTCGGGGCGACCCATACGGTCAACTCGCGAACCGAAGACGCAGGCGACTTCATTCGCTCTGTCACCGATGGCCGCGGCGCCGACTACGCCTTTGTCACCGTCGGCGTCAAGCAGGCCTTCGAAAGCGCCTTCAACTACGTCGCCCGCGCCGGATCGGTGGTGATCGTCGGCATGCCGCCCACAGGCACCATGGTTGAATTCGATCCCGATGCGCTTGCCGGCGGCAACCGCCGGGTGATCGGCACCAAGATGGGATCGACCAATATCGCGGTCGACATCCCGACCCTGGTCGACCTCTACAAGCAGGACCGGCTCAAGCTCGATGAACTGATCACCGGACGTTACAGGCTTGAAGAGATCAACGAAGCAGTCGCGTCGGTGCTGCGCGGCGAAGCGCTGCGCAATGTCATCGTGTTCTGAACGGCGCCGTTAGCGCAGAGGCGGACGGGTAATCCTGGTCAAAGACACCTCATGTCCCGCATCGAGTGCGGGACGTAAGCATCCTTTTTTGATGTGGCAGAGCGCAGTCTACATCGCCCGCCCGTCAAGCGCCCGCCTGAACACCTCCACTTCGCCGCGCAGGGACGTCGCCGCGCCAACCGGCTGCCAGCCGCGCCGGCGCATGATGCCCTCGGCCGTATCGGTGGAGGTATAGATGGCGTCGAAACCGAGCCGTGCAGCCTCGCGCTCCAGCGCCGCGACAAGCGCCGTGCCGACGCCTTTCCCGCGATGCGGCGGTGTGACAAGCAGTCCGGCGAGCCATGGTCCGTATCCCAACTCGCTGCCGACGGAGGTGTCTCGCAACGCGATTGCGCCAAGAAGCTCTTCGTCGGCGTTGAGTGCGATCAGGCAGATCGGCAGGCGGTCACGACTGTCACAATCGAGCAGGTCCTGCTGCGCATCGCCCGCTCCACCGGGGCCGTACCAGGGGGCCCACTCTTCGATGAACCACTGGGCCAGAATCGGCAATTTTTCAGGATGGTCTGTCAGGTGACGGAATTCCGGCGGATCCAGCGTTATCATACAGATGTTTTTAGCACCTGCAGCCATCTGGCGCATTGCGCGTCGTCACGGTCCGTGAAATTCCGCTATGATCCTGCAACACAGAACAGCTTCAGGTAGATGCCCGTGATACGGAAACTGCTGATCCTGCCGCCGATTCTTGTCGGTGTTGCCGTGCTCGCATACTTCATTTCGCAGCGCCAGGCTCCAGAGACCAAGCCACCCGACGAGCGGGCCCGGCACGTTCGCGTCATCGAAGCGCCCAAAGTGGCCATTGTCCCGCGCGTCTTGGGATACGGCACGGTGAGCCCGGAGAAGATCTGGAACGCCGCGGCCCAGGTAAGCGGCGAGGTTGTCTATGTGCACGAGGACTTCAAGAAGGGCGCGATCCTGCCGGCGGACACCGAAATCCTGAGGATCTCTCCGGCCGACTACGAGCTCGCCATCGCCCAGGCTGAAGCCAACATCCGCTCTTCGTCCGCCAAGCTGAAGGAGCTCGAGGTCTCCGAACAGAACACCCAACTGGCGTTGAAGATCGAAAAGCGGGGGCTCGAACTGCGCGAGAAGGAACTGGCCCGCAAGCAGGAGCTGCTCGTGTCCGGCACGGTGGCCCAGTCCGCCGTGGATCAGGAAATGCGCGATACCCTGACCCAGCGCCAGAAGGTCCAGGATCTGGAGAATTCCCTGCGTCTGATCCCGACCCAGGAGGCGGTTGAAACCGAACAGAAGGCTGTGTTCGAGGCCCAGCTCGAAGCCGCGAAGCTCGATCTGGCGCGCACCAGCATCAAGGTGCCCTTCGCCGCGCGCATCGCCGAAGCAAGCGTCGAAATCAGCCAGTTCGTCCAGGTCGGCCAGACCATCGCGGTGGCCGACAGCGTGAAGGTGGCCGAAATCGAGGCCCAGGTGCCGATATCGAGGTTTCGTGGATTGGTCGGGGCGATCGACAAGCAGGGCATGCCGGTAGGGATCACGCCTGAAACCCTGTCGCGCCTTGTCGCGACACTGGGCTTCAAGGTCGCCGTGCGATTGCGAACCGGCGATCAGTCCATCGAGTGGAATGGCCGCTTTGCCCGCGTCAGCGACACGGTCGATCCCAACACCAGGACGCTTGGTATCATCGCCGCCGTCGACGATGCTTATTCGCAGGCGGTACCGGGCGTGCGGCCGCCGCTCACCAAGGGCATGTTCGTCGAGGTCGAACTGAGCGCGAGGCCGACGGAACCGCGCGTTATCGTGCCTCGCTCGGCGCTGCACACCGGCCGGCTCTATGTGGCCGGCGCCGATGACCGTCTCGAAATCCGCCCCGTGGAAACCGGGCTTGTGCAGGGCGCCTTTGTGGAAATCACCGCGGGGCTCAAGGCCGGCGAGCGGGTTGTCGTCTCCGACCTCAGCCCGGCCATCGCCGGTATGCTGCTGCGCAACACGATCGACGCCCGGGTCGCGGCGCAGCTTCTCAAAGACGCCGCCGGCGAGGTGCCGCTCAAATGATCCGCTATTTTGCGGGCCATCCAACGGCCGCCAATCTCCTGATGGTCGCATTTGTGGTGATCGGGCTGTTTTCCATCCCGACCCTGCAGCGTGAAACCTTTCCGCGCATCGAGCCGCGCCAGGTCGAGGTCCGCGTCGTTTATCCCGCCGCCCGCCCCGAAGACATAGAGGAAGCCATTTGCCAGCGCATCGAGGATGCGGTGGATGGGGTCAACAATGTCTCGGAGGTGACCTGCGAGGCGCGCGAGGGGCTTGGCCAGGCGGTCATCGAAATGATCGAAGGGTCGAACCTCGACCGCTTCTTTGCGGATGTGAAGACCGAAGTCGAGGCGATCGACGATTTCCCGGACGAGATCGAACAGCCGACCGTCAGGCAATTGGGCAGGACCGACTTCGTCGCCTCGGTGGCGATGACGGGGCCAGTCGAAATGCCGGACCTGAAGGCCTATGCGGAGGAACTGAAAGACCGCATGCTGCAATGGGGCGGCATTCCGAAAATCGAGATCAAGGGGTTCTCCGACCACCAGATCCGTATCGAGCTCGAAGACGTGACCCTGCGCCAGTTCGGCCTTTCCGTCGCGGACATCGCAAGCGCCATTCAGCGCCAGAGCCTCGACCTCCCCGCCGGCAGCATAAAGTCGTTCGAGCGCGATCTTCTGGTGCGCTTCGCCGACGAGCGCAAACGTGCCTACGAGTTCCTCAATCTGGTCGTTGTGGCCGGTGCGCAGGGCGGCGAGGTTCGCCTTGGCGACATCGCGACGATCACCGACAGGTTCGATCTTGCCGAGGACAAGATCGTCTTCAATGGCAAGCCGGCGGCTCTTCTCGAGGTCACCAAGACGGAAAACGAGGATACGCTCGATGTCATCGACGCGGTGACCGCCTTTCTCGATCACGAACGCCAGGTGGCGCCGCCCGGTGTCGAGCTCCTGATCACCGACAACCGCTCTTCGATTGTGCGCGACCGGCTCAACCTGCTTCTCAAGAACGGGTCCCAGGGGCTGTTCCTGGTCTTTGTGACCCTGTGGCTGTTTTTCGGATTGCGCTTTTCCTTCTGGGTTGCCGCCGGGCTGCCGGTTTCGTTTCTCGGCGCCATGTTCCTGATGGTGGCCATCGGCTACTCCATCAACATGCTCACCATGGTCGGTCTCCTGATCGTCATCGGCATCCTCATGGACGACGCCATCGTGATTGCCGAGAATGTCGCCACCGAACGGGCCAAGGGAAAATCGCCGCTCGATGCGGCGATTGACGGGGCCGGCGACGTGTTGCCGTCGATCCTTGCCTCCTTCACCACCACCGCCTGCATCTTCGGATCGCTGGCTTTCCTCAAAGGTGACATCGGTGCGGTCCTGAAAGTCGTGCCGGTGGTCATGCTGTTCGTGCTGGTCGTCTCGCTGGTCGAGGCGTTCTGGATTCTTCCCAATCACCTGATGCATGCGATGGAACACGGCGGCGGTGCCACGGGCCGGGTCCAGGCCCGGGTCGAAGCCGGCGTCACGTGGGCGCGTGAGCACCTTGTCGGCCGTTTTGCCGACGCTTGTGTTAAGTGGCGCTATCTGACCGTCGGCAGCGCCATTGCCCTCATGCTGCTGGCGGTCTCCATGCTGGCCGGCGGTATTCTGAAATTCTCCGCCTTTCCCGAACTCGACGGCGATGTGGTTCAGGCACGCATTCTGTTGCCTCAGGGCACGCCGCTTGCCAAGACGGAGAGCGTCGTCGACCGGCTCGATGCGGCGCTGCGCCGGGTCGATGAAAAGCTTTCGCCCGAACAGCCCGACGGCCAGCGGCTGGTGTCGAGCATTTCGTTCCGGTTCAACGAAAATTCCGACGCCAATGAATCCGGCGCCCATGTGGCGACCATCACCGCCGATCTCCTGAGCGCCGAAATCCGCACCACATCGATTGACACCCTGCTCGCCGCCTGGCGCGAGGAGGCCGGCGACATCGAAGACGTGATTTCCATAAAATACACCGAACCCAGCATCGGCCCGGCAGGGCTTGCCATCGATGTGCGCCTGAGGGGCGGCGATCTGGGCGAACTCAAGCAGGCGTCGGTCGAGCTGCAGGAATGGTTCAACAGTTACAAGGGCGTGCTCAACATCCAGGACGACCTGAGGCCCGGCAAGCCGGAGCTGCGCCTCAGCCTCAAAGCAGGCGCCTCGACCCTCGGCGTCGATGGGCGCATGATCGCCGATCAGCTGCGCACCGCTTTCTTCGGCACCACGGTCAACGAAATCCAGGTCGGGGGCGAGTCCTACGAAGTCGACGTGCGTCTCGCGCCCGGCGACCGCAACTCGGTCGCCGACCTCGACTACTTCACCATTTCCATGGGCGATGATCATCAGGTGCCGATCACAGAGCTTGCCGACATCGAGCTCGCGCGCGGTTACGCCCGGATCAACCGGGTGGACGGCGTGCGCACCGTCACCATCCAGGGCGATGTCGATCCGCGATTTGCCAATGGCAACGAGATCATGGCCGACACCACCGCGCGGTTCTTCCCCGGCCTCATGGAGAAGTATCCGGGCGTCTCGGTGGCGCTCGAAGGCGAGAACAAGGAGGCCGGGACCGCCCAGGCCTCGATGCTGCGCGGCTTCCTCGTTGGCCTGATCGGGGTCTACCTGCTCCTGAGCTTCCTGTTCCGCAGCTACATCGAGCCTTTCGTGGTCATGGTGGTGATCCCGTTCTCCTTCATCGGCGTCATCTTCGGCCACATCGCGCTTGGCCTCGATTTCACCATGCCCTCGATGCTGGGGTTCATCTCGCTGGCCGGCATTGTGGTCAACGATTCGATCCTCCTGGTGAATTTCATCAAGTATCACCATGAGACCGTGAAGACCGTAACGGCGGCGGCTCCGCTGGCGGCCCGCGCCCGCTTCCGCGCCATCTTCCTGACCTCGATCACCACCATCGTCGGCCTGATGCCGATGCTGGCCGAAACCAGCCTCCAGGCGCAGGTCCTGGTGCCGCTCGTCGCAAGCCTCGCCTTCGGCCTGCTGGCCTCGACCTTCCAGGTCCTGTTCCTGGTCCCGGCGGTCTATTCGATCCTCGACGACATAGGACTTGCGACCCTGTCCGACTGAAGTCGCGCACCGGTCACCGCGCCCACGATCCCCGGCGCCCGGCCTCTTTCAGCGATGCGGCATAGCCCAGCATGAAGCCGGTTTCGCAGTCGCGCCGGGCCGCGTCGTTTGCATGAGCATTGCAGCAGGATTGCTTGAATGCGCCGTAGACTACGCGCACGCGCAGGTTCGGCGCATCCGACGACTTTGCGGCCTTTTCCGCGCAGGCATAGCCAGCTGCACACGCTTTCGGCTGGTCGCTTTCACGGCAGAGTTCGCTCGCGTGCCCGGCGGACCCCGGGGCAACCAGACACAGTACAAAAAGCACGGTCGTGGCCGGGCTCCGGTTCATCGCGTCTCCTCCAAGCCACCAGCATAACCGGGTGATGAGGTTCGATGGTAAGCTGTCAGGCAACAGGGCAAGAATGCACAACATGTAGAGCGCCATCACGATTTGGTGAAATCTGCCGGCGCTTCAGCTTGCCCTATCGGCCCGGGCGCGCCATTTATCGTCAACAGCGTGCTTCGATGGATTCAGATTGCAACCAGACCCATGCGTTACCTCATCCTCACCCGCGGCGCGCCCGGCGCCGGCAAGTCGACGTTTCTGCGTGAACAGGGGTTGGTGCCCTTCACCCTGTCGCCGGACGATTTCCGTCTGCGCCTTGGCGGTATCGTCATGACCGCGGAGGGCGATCTTTCGATCAGCCATGCTCATGAGAAGCAGGTCTGGCGCGAGGTGGAGGAGGCGCTCGACTTCAAGATGGGCCAGGGGCAGTTGGTGGTGCTGGACGCCACCTTTCAGCGCGGCCGCGATTTCACGCTTCCCCTCAAATGCGCCGAGCGGCACCGTTATGAGGTTTTATGCGTAGATTTCACCGGTGTGCCGGAGGAACTGGCGCACGAGCGCAACCGCCGTCGCGAGGCCTGGAAGGTGGTGCCGGACAATGTCGTCGTCACCGCCTATGAGCGCTTCGCCGCACACGCGATACCCAAGAACATCACGGTGTGGCCGCACGAGGCGTTTGACGGCTCCATGCTGCTCGATCGGCTGGAGCCGCCCGTGCGCGATCTCTCACACTACGAGGCGGTCGTGCATATCGGCGACCTCCAGGGCTGTTATGCACCGGTGGAGGAGCTCCTTGCAGACGGCTTCCGCGACGATCGTTTCTACATCTTTGTCGGCGACCTGCTCGACCGCGGCATCCAGAACGGCGAGGTGATCCGCTTTGCCGTGGAGGAAATTCTGCCGCGCCCCAACGTTGCCTTCATCTGGGGCAATCACGAGCAGCACATCCACCGTTTCGCCAAGAACCTTCAACACCGCTCAAGCGAATTCGTCCACAACACCCTGCCGCAGATCGAGGCGGCCCGCTTCACCCGGGCGCAAGCCAACGCGCTGATGGACAAGGCCGAGGACGTCATCGCCTATACCTTTCGCGGGCAGAAGGTGCTGGTGACCCATGACGGCATTGCAACGGTGCCGGAACGGCTCGCGGTGCTTTCCTCGCGCACTTTCTGGAACGGCACCGGCACCTATGATCACGCGGTCGACCGGACCTTCTCCGATCACCCCTCGGCGCAGGACTGGCTGCAGGTGCACGGCCACCGCAACTCGCAGGAGCTGCCCATCGAGGCGGCGTCGCGCAGCTACAACCTCGAAGGCCAGGTCGAATTCGGCGGTTATCTGCGGGTTATGACGCTCGAGGCGGACGGCGACGGGCTTGGCATCACAACCCGCGAAATCAAGAACGACGTCTTCCGCAAGGGACCGCCGCCCGGCAGGACATCCGACCGCACCGACCGCAGCGAACACGGCAGGCTGTCTCTGGAGCTTCTCGGCAAGCTCGAGGCGCACCCCCTGGTGCGCGCCAAGTCCTTCGCCACCCGGCCGCACATCCGTTCCCTCAACTTCACGTCGAAGGCGTTTTACGACGGCAAGTGGGACCAGGTGAACGGCATGGCGCGCGGTCTCTTCGTTGCCGACGACCGGCGCATCGTGGCGCGCTCCTACCCGAAGTTCTTCAACCTCGATGAGCGTCACGAAACACGCATGAAAGGCCTCAGGCAGAATCTGAAATTCCCGCTCACCATGTGGGTCAAGGAAAACGGTTTCCTCGGCGTGCTCGGCTGGGACCATCATGCCGACGATGGTCGCGGCGAGCTTCTGTTCTGTTCCAAAAGCACGCCCGAATCCGAGTTCGCCGGCTGGTTCCGCGAGATCTTTCTCGATCAGGCAGGCGAGGCCGGCGCCGCCCGCGCCGCCGAACTGGTCAAGAACCGTAACCTCAGCCTGATTTTCGAGGTCAACGATCCGGGCCGCGATCCGCATATGATCGCCTATGAGAGGCCGCACGTGGTGCTCCTCGACGCGGTGCTGCGCCAGGAGGACTTCAGGAAACTCTCCTATGCGGACATGAGCCAGGTCGCCGCCGCCATCGGCGTTGCCGTGAAACAGCGCGGACCCACCTTCAAACAGTGGAGTGACTTTGAGGGCTGGACCAAGGCGACCGCCGCCCAGGGGCGGTACTTTCAGTGGCGGGGCACCGACATCGAAGGGTTCGTCGCCGAGGACGCCGCCGGTTTCCTGTTCAAGATCAAGCTCGACTTCTATTCCTTCTGGAAACGCATGCGCTCGCAGCGCGACCGGGTGCGCCGCGCCCGCGAGAAGGGCCAGCCCCTGCCTGAAATGCTCGATCAGGACGGTGAGGCGCTCGACTTCCACCACTGGCTGCTGGCGCGGTCCGACGAGGACCTTGTGAAGGACATCATCACCCTGCGCGAGGCGTTCTGGCGCGACACGGGCAGGGCCGTCGAATAGACAGCCCGTCTCACTCGATGCGGCAGCAGATCGGCGAGACCGGGCCGGAAAATCCGGGCACCGCGGTGGTGGTCAGGGTAAAGTCGAAGACGGCGTCGCTTTCGTCGCGGCAGCTCGCGGGTGTGTAGGCAACCGATCCGGCGACCCCGTGGCTGGTTGTGAAGACCCAGGGATCCTGGCTGGAAAAGTTCACACTGCCGGGCGTCGTGGTGATCGTGTCGCCGGAAAAGGCGTCGATGAAGTTCGACGTCATGACCGGGCCGTTGCACAGGAACTCCACCGCCCAATTGGGCTCGAACCCCGGACAGATCATCTTGGCGCCTCCCGGCACCAGGGCGTTGCACATGACATCCGCGGCGATTGCCTGGACGGGAAAAGCAAGCGTTCCGGCGAGAGCGGCGGCGAGAATGGCGGATCTGCATTGGGGCATGATGTCCTCCTCGTGAGGTCTCAACTGCCACCCGCCCGAAGCGAACCATACTGTGCCGCCGGGTGGAGGTAAAGTCCGCCCACGGACAGATCGCTACCGCACCACGCGCCAGGCGCCATCGATCATGGACCACCATTCGCCGGTGCGCATGGCGCCCTTCATGCCGTCTTCCTCGAAAGTGATGGCCACCGGGGGCATTCCGTCGGGGCCGGTCACATGGAACACCCGGCCATCGAGGTGCCGGGTGATCGTGAGCTCGGGCAGATCTCCCAGAGTACCGGTCTTGAACAGCGGCGCCGCCTGTTCCCGGAAAATTGTCTCGTCCAGACCGCCGCGCAGCGCCTGGTCGGCAAAAAACGGCGCGGACACCTCGACGATCGCATCGATCTCGGCCTTGCCATAGGCGGCATGGAGGGCGGCCACCGCGGCCGCCAGCCCGTCCGCCGTCTCCGCCTGAGGCGTCGCCCGTTGAAACGCCCATTCGGGAATGCCGTCGGCCGTAACCTCTCCGCTCTGCTCGCCGGCGCCCTCCTGCTCCAGGGTGAGCAACGCCTTCTGCGTTGCGAAATCCTGAATTTCGAGGGTCGCCCTGGCCTGATCGGTGACCGGCTTTACGGTCAATCTGATGTCGTTGGAACCGTTCACCAGCCAGTCGGTCAGGTCGACGCCGCGACCGCCTGAGCCGTCCTTGTCGACCGCGAAGGTGGTGACCGGCACACCGTTGATGAAGATTGTGGCCTCGGCGGCAACGATGTTGAGCACACCGCCGATCTGCGGCACCTCCGCCGCGTGCACCTGACCGGCGATGAACAGGAACAGAGCGGCAAACGTGGTTTGCGCGCGCGCAAGCGCAAGCCGGTTGAGGACATGCATGGCAAACTCCATGTAGACGCACAGTTTTAGTCGTACCTGATTTAACTCAGTACACGGAAAAATGTCCATCCTGTGGAGGCCACCCCGGACAAGGCGTCTCGCGTCTGCGCGCCGCCCAAGGATCCGAAGCTCGGTGGAAATCGAATTGCCGCCTGCACCACCGATCCGCATCTCAGGAATTCGCCCCGTCGCCCGCGCCGAAACCGTGACAAAGCCGCATCGATCCGAATATGATGCGGCAAGACACCTGCTCATCGACCTCACTCCGGGACTTTGCCCATGGACCTCGCCTTCACACCTGAAGAAGATGCCTTTCGCGCCGAAGTGCGCGCCTTTCTGGACGCCGAGCTGCCACGCGACATCGCCGACAAGATGCACAAGGCCAAGCGCCTGACCAAGGACGACTGCTATCGCTGGCAGAATGCGCTCTATCACCGCGGCTGGGTTTCGCCCCTGTGGCCGGTGGAGTATGGCGGCACCGGGTGGACCCCTGTGCAGCATCAGATTTTCGACGAGGAATGTTTTGCCGCCGGCGCTCCCAGGGTTATTCCCTTCGGCATCAACCTGGTCGGCCCGGTCATTATCCAGTTCGGTTCCGACTATCTGAAAGAGCGGTTCCTCAAGCCCATGCAGAGCGGTGAGGAGTTCTGGTGCCAGGGCTTTTCCGAGCCTGGCTCGGGCTCCGATCTCGCCTCGCTCAAGACCAAGGCGGTGCTTGAAGGCGATCATTACGTGGTCAACGGCCAGAAGACGTGGACCACGCTGGGACACTTTGCCGACTGGATCTTCCTGCTCGTGCGCACCGATACGGAGGCCAAGCAGCAGATGGGCATTTCCATGCTGCTGGTCGACCTTGCGAGCGAAGGCGTCGAGATGCGCCCGATCGTCACCATGGACGGCGACCACCACGTCAATGAAGTGTTCCTCGACAACGTGAAAGTGCCGGCCGCCCATCTGGTGGGCGAGGAAAACAAGGGCTGGGACTACGCCAAATTTCTCCTGGTCAACGAGCGCATGGGCATTGCCTCGGTCGGCCAGAGCAAGTCGGAGCTTGAACTTCTCAAGGACGTTGCCCGCCTGGAGCGCAAGAACGGCCGGCCGCTGATCGAGGACCCGCTCTACCAGGCCAAGCTGTCGCGGCTCGAAATCGACCTGATGGCGCTCGAATACACCAACCTGCGGATGCTGACGTCCAAGGGCGGCAAGGCGTCGGTCGGCGCGCTCTCGTCCTATCTCAAGATTCGCGGCTCGGAGCTTCAGCAGACCATCATGGAACTCACTATGGAGGCCGTCGGCCCCTATGCGGCGCCCTGGGTGCCGCAGGCCAACGATGCCGACTGGAACGGCATGCCGGTCGGCCCGGAATACGCTTCGGCCAGCACCTCGCGCTTCCTCGACCGCCGCAAGACGACGATCTATGGCGGCTCGAACGAGATCCAGAAGAACATCATCGCCAAGCACATCTTGAACCTGTAGGCCGCACACATATGGACTTTGCCCTTACCGAAGAACAGCAGCTCTTCTCCGATGCGCTGCGCAAGATGCTCGAGGCGGAATACTCGCAGAGCCAGCGCGCGGCCGCCCTGGATAGCGACAACGGCTATTCCGATGCCGTCTGGCAGCAGATGGCGGAGATGGGACTGATGGCGCTGCCGTTTCCTGAAGCGGCTGGCGGCCTCGGCGGCACCGCGTCCGACACCATGGTTGCGGCGATCGAGTTCGGCCGTTCGCTGTCGGTGGAGCCCTTCCTCGCCTCCGTGGTGCTGGGTGGCGGAGCGGTGAGGCTGGCCGGATCGGCCGAGCAGCACGAAAGCCTGCTTACCGGCGTGATCGCGGGCGAACGCAAGCTCGCCGCTGCCTTCCTCGAGCCGCAGGCGCGCCACGATCTGGGCGACGTGGAAACCACCGCCGAAGCGGCCGGGGACGGCTATTCGCTTTCCGGCCGCAAGGCGGTCGTGCTGGGCGGTGACTGTGCCGACACGTTCATTGTCTCGGCAAAAACCGGCGAGGGCATTTCCCTTTTCAGCGTCGATGCCGGCGCCCCTGGCCTTGATGTGCGCGGCTACAAACTGGTTGACGGCCGCGGCGCCGCCGAGCTTGAGCTTGGCGGTGTCGCGGTGTCCGCCGACGCCCTGATAGGGAAGGACGGCGGCGCGCTTCCGGTGATCGAACATGTCTGCGATCTTGCCGCCTCGGCGCTCTGTGCCGAGGCCATCGGCGCCATTGAAATGATCAACGAGATGACGCTCGAATATCTCAAGACCCGCCAGCAGTTCGGCCGGCCGATCGGCAGTTTTCAGGCCCTGCAGCATCGCGCCGTCGACCTGTTCCTGGAGTATGAACACGCCAAGTCATTGGTCTTCGTTGCCGCCATGTCGGCCGACAGCGCCGATGCGGCGGCCCGCGGCCGTGCTGTTTCGGCCGCCAAGAGTTATATCGGGACCCGTGGCCGCGAGGTCGCCAAGGAAGCGGTGCAGTTGCACGGCGGCATCGGCGTCACCGGCGAGTACCAGCTCGGCGATTACGTCAAACGGGTGCTGGTGGCGGATATGCTGTTCGGCGATGCCGACCATCACCTGGAGCGGTTCGGGCGCATTTCCGCTTCGAGCCCTGCGGGCGCGTCGGTCTGGGCCCAATAGCCCGCGCCCGGACCTTTATTTCCATGCGCATCCCCGAGATCCTGAAACGCGCCGCGCATCTCGAAGGCGATGACCCGGCGGTGACCTTCGACAACGTCACCTACTCATGGAGCGACATCGAAGACCGCGCCGCGCGGACGGCGGGCGTGCTCGCAGAAATGGGGGTCGGACCGGGCGACAGGGTCGCCATCCTGGCGCTCAATTCCCTTGACCAGTACACGCTGTTTTTCGCCGTCCCGTGGATCGGCGCGATCCTGATCCCGCTCAACTGGCGCCTTTCCGAGGCGGAACAGGTCGCGGTGCTTGAAGACTGCGCGCCTCGGGTTCTGCTCGCCGATGGCCCGAACGCGGGCCTCGCGGCAAAGCTGGCCGCGGAATGTGCATCCATCGAGGCGCTGGTCCACGCCGACGCAGGCGATCCGCCGGATGGCGCGGCGTCTTTGCACGCAGCGCTCACCAGCGCCGGGCGCGCCGGTGAAGCGGGCGCAGGCGACGACGACGTCGCCTATCTCTTCTACACCTCGGGCACCACCGGCAAGCCCAAAGGGGTGATGCTGACCCACAAGAACTTCTATGTGAACTCCCTGGGCGGTCTCCTGTCCTACAATCTGAGGGTCAAGGCGCCGACCCTGATGCCGGGCCCGCTGTTTCATGTCGCCACCGCCATGCGGGTCTTCACCGCGGCCATGTCCTGCGCCCACACGGTGATCATGCGCAAGTTCGATCTTGAGGAACTGTTCCGCAATATCGAGACCCACGAGATCCAGAATCTGTCGCTGGTGCCGACCATGATCGACATGATGCTGCGCCATCCCCGCCTCCATGAATTCGACCTTTCCTCCATGCGCCGCATCGGCTACGGCGCCGCGCCCTCAACGCCGGAACTGCAGGAGCGCGCGCTCACTGCCTGGCCCGAGGTCGAGTTCCGCCACGGTTACGGCATGACCGAGGCGGCCCCGCTGATTGCAATCCTCGATGCCGAAGATCACACCCTGACCGACCAGGGCCGGCGGCGGATGCGTTCTGTGGGCCGGCCGCTGGCCTATGTCGATGTGTCTATCCGGGACCCGAAGGGTGACGAGGTGCCGCGCGGCGGCTCTGGCGAGATCGTGGTCCGCGGCCCCAACGTCATGAAAGGTTACTGGAACAAACCGGAGGAGACCGCCGCCGTTCTGAAAGACGGCTGGTACCACACCGGCGATGCCGGCTACATGGACGAGGATGGCTATCTCTTTGTCATCGACCGGGTCAAGGACATGATCATCACCGGCGGCGAAAATGTCTATTCCACCGAAGTGGAAAGCGCGTTGCAGGAGCACCCCGGCGTCGCACAGTGTGCGGTGATCGGCATCCCGCACACGTCCTGGGGCGAAGCGGTGCATGCGGTGGTGGTGCCGGCGGAAGGCGCACAGGTGAACGAGGTGGAACTCATCGCCCATTGCCGCCAGCGCATTGCCCACTACAAGTGCCCAAGCTCGGTCGAAATGAGAACCGAGCCGATGCCTCTTTCGGGCGCCAACAAGATCATGAAAAACAAGCTGCGCGACCAGTATCTGGCCGCCCGGGCAGGCGAATGAGCGATGGACAGAGTGTTGAGAAACATATCCGGTGACAGCGGTTTCCAGCGCAACATGGGCTATCACGTCGAGGCCGGCGACGGCGAGGCGACGGTCACCCTTGAGCTCGCCGAACGCCATCTCAACCGCGCCGGCATCGCCCATGGCGGAACCGTCATGGCGCTGTTCGACGCGGCCATGGGCTACGCCTGCGCCCCCGCCGTCAAGGAAGACGGATACCGCGGCCTGGTCACGGTCTCGATGACCACGAACTTCATTGGACCCGCGTCGGACGGCACCCTGCGGGTCGAGGGCCGGCGCACCGGCGGTGGCCGCAAACTGGTGTTCTGCGAGGCCAAGGCCTTCGACAGCGCCGGCGAACTCGTCGCCACCTGCACCGGCACGTTCCGCAAGTTCACGGTGCCGGAAGGTGAGAGCGCGTGATGCGGCATTCACAAATCTCCACAACGCCCCGGCCTCCAAGCCGGGACCCAGGGCAATCGGGAGCCGCCTCACCGTGTCGCCCCTGGGTCCCGCATCAAGTGCGGGACGTGTGGATTTCGGGAGAGGTTTCATGACCGAAACCACCGACGACTTGCTCATCGCCCGTGACGGCGCCGTGCTGACACTGACCCTGAACGACCCCGGGACCCGCAATTCGCTGAGCCGGGAAATGTCCCAGGTCGGTGCCCGGGTACTCACCGAAGCCGCCTATGATGACGACATTCGGGTGATCGTCCTGCAGGGCGCGGACGGCAACTTCTGCTCCGGTGGCAATATCTCGCGCCTGCAGGCCTCGATCGCGGCCGGGATGCATGAGCGCATGCTGTCCGTCAGCGACCTGCACAGCTGGATCAAGGCAATACGGCGCTGCCCCAAACCGGTGATCGCCGCGGTGGAAGGCGCGGCCGCCGGCGCCGGCTTTTCCCTGGCGCTGGCCTGCGACCTGATCGTCGCCGCGGACGATGCCCGTGTCGTCGTCGCCTATGTCAAGATCGGCCTCAATCCTGACGGCGGCTCGACGGCCTTTCTCAATCGCGGACTACCGCCGCAGGTGGCCGCGGAATTGTGTTTTCTCGGTGATCCGGTTTCCGCCGAACGGCTGCATACGCTGGGCGTGGTCAACAAGGTGGTGGACGCCGGCGCAGCGCTGGCCACCACCCGCGAACTGGCCGACAGGCTTGCGGCGGGGCCCGCGGCGGCTCTCGCCCGGGCCAAGCATTTGATCGATGCCTCCAGGCGCAACGATTTCGAAGCTCAGCTCGATCTCGAGGCGAAGCTCATCTCGGAGGCCCGCTCGCACCCGGAAGCGGCCGAAGGTCTCGCTGCATTCCTCGAAAAACGTAAGCCGGATTTCACGAAAACCTAGAGCGCTTCACCCCTCAACAAAGAGATCGCCCAGCGCCTCCTTGAGTGGGCCAAGGTGCCTGTCATAGCGCCTCCAGCGCCCGACCGACGAGGTGTAGATCGGCTGGCGAACCTGCCAGCGGCTCAAGGTCCGCACGGTACGTTCGGTCTCGTGGAAGCGAAGGCAGGCGTCGTCCCATTCGAGGTCAAGGAAATCGATCAGTTTGCGGCTCATGCCCTCCTGATCGGCGATCATGTCCTCATAGGGCAGTTCGAAGATCCTGAGAGGCAGGACGTTCGTGAAATGCGCCATGAGGCGGCGATACTCCCGGTAGTAGAGCCCGAGCATCTCCAGGGTCTGGGTGTAGCCATGCGCCTTGTTGAAATGGTGCGTAAAGCAGGAGACGCAATTGTCCATGGGGCTGCGCATGCAATGGACCACGCGGGCGTTGGGGAACAAAAGAGCGATGAGGCCGAGTGACTGGAAGTTGTGCGGCATCTTGTCGATCACCCTGGCGGCCGACGGGGAATGGCGGTGGATCGCCGAGAGATAGGGCTTGGCCAGCGTCTTGGCGTCTTTGCCGTCCAGCGCCCCGATGCGCTTGAAATAGGCGTCACTGTCGATCTTCGCCCGGTTCGTGACCTGCCGGACGATTTTCTCCATTTCCGTCAGTTCCCCGGCACCGGCAATTTTGGGGTGGCTGGCGAGGATCTGTTCGGTGAGCGTGGTGCCCGAACGCGGCATGCCGACGACGAATACCGGACGCTCCGAGGTATCGCCGAACCCTTTGCGGGCGAAATAGAAGAGCGGCGCGAACAGCTCGACCGACTTGTCGACGAAGCGGCGGTAGTCGGTCAGCCTGAATTCTGAACCTGATACCGCTTTCGCCTGGAGATAGTGGTCGAACGCATCGTCATGCCGCTTCAGGTCGTCGCAGATCTTGCCCGCCGCGCTGTGAATGGCGGCGCGTGCGCCGCCCTTAAGAGATGCATTGGTCAGCGCGGCCTCGAAGCGTTCAAGATCGTTGTCTTCGGTGGTGAACGTCCGTGCGGAAGCGAGGCCTGCGATGGCCGCGATATTGTCCGGCTCAACTGAAAGGACCCCACGGAACAGTTCCGTCGCCTCGCCCATCCGTCCGAGATCGACCAGTGTGTCGCCGATCCCCGTCCGGACTCTCGTGGACTGCGGGTTGAGCGCCAGCGCCCGTTCATAGGCCTTGAGTGCGCTGTCGCCTTTCTCAAGCTTGCGATAACTGCGCGCCAGGTTGATCCACGCTTCAATCATGCGCGATTCCAGGGCGGTCGCTTTGCGCAGATGGCGCAGCGCCTTTTCAGGATGCCCGCCAAGCAGCAGCGCGTTGCCGAGATTGTTACGGTACATGGCGTTCTTGGGCGCGGCCTTGACGGCCGGCTCGATCAGCCTGGCTGCCGTAGCGTATTTTTCCGCCAGAATGGCGAGTGTGCCGAGCAGGTTCGACGCCTCCGGATGGTCGGGCCGGTCATGCAACACACGCTGATAGCAGTTTTCCGCCTGGCGCAGGTCTCCGGCGCGCTGATGTTCGATGCCGCGCTGAAGCATGCGCAGATGTTCCTGCTCAGCCGCACCGAACACCTTGATTGAAGCGCCCGGAACGGCAGCGGGTCCCGCTGTGTGTTTTGAGGTCTTTGCGCGGAATGTCATGCGCCGAGTTTAGTGTCGCCTCCAGTAAATACGAAGGCCGGTGAAAGCCTCTCGCCAGACCTCGGCCAATTGCGGATGCATGTCAGACGTTATGGTCCGCCCAGTCCTCCGAGCGAAATGGTCACGCCGCCAAACACCTGGTGAATGTAGAGATCCGCACCCTGGATCGCGTTCTGTGGTCCCCCGCCAACTTCAACCACGTCGATAGTGAAGTCGGTAATGCCCTTGAAGCGGTAGCCCAGTTCAAGCGACAGCCATTCGGTCAGCGCGTAGATGAACCCGGCGCCGACCTGGAAGGCGAAGCCCGTGTCGTTGTCGTTGAGCACGAACACGTCCGGCCCGGTCAGCGTGATGTCCGTATCGACGATGCCGGCGCCGATGCCGCCGCCGAGATAGGGTGTGATCGGGCTGTTGAGCGGAATGTCGAACCACAGGTTTGCCAGCACAAACAGCGCGCCCACGTCGCCACTGCCGGCGTATGAAAATCCCGATCCTCCCGGTTGGAAAACCGCAAAAGCGTTTCCGGCGTCGACTCTGGCATAGGACACTTCGCCTTCGATCCGGAAGTATTCGCCGAGATTGGTGCCAACGGCGCCGCCGATCACAAAGCCGATATCGAGATCCTGATCGAAATCGAAGGCAAGACCGGTATCTGAGGTTGTAAACGAGCCATTCAGATCCTCGGGAATGGCCACCCCGCCGAACAGGGAGATGTAGAAGGTAGCCGGCCCGTCGGGAGCGCTGCCGCCATCTTGCGCAACCGCAGTCGAGGTGGCGCACAATGCCAGTGCGGCCGCGCACACACCGGCAAGAAGGCCTCGCTTCATATGTCCCCACCCATGATTCGCCGTTGGCCAATACTCGGGTCAAACCTATGCGAGGGTGGCGTGTGGTTGCAATCAAAACGTGTGAATAGGGCGGCAACATTTTTGAATAGCCCGCAGGCTTGAAAGCGTCACGGTTTTCAACCGGCGGATGCCGCGGCGATCTGCGTTATCTGAAGCGATGGCGGCCCCCCCGGTGCCTGTGGTCTCGCGACCTGCCCGGCCAAGCCGTCACTCTTCAACTGCTCCAAATTCACATTCTCATTGAGATTTATTCAAGCAACGCTTTTGCCTGTTCGGCCCTATCATCGCGTCCGAATACAGAGCGTTTGATTGAGGTGTGATGCCATGGACGATACGTTCTCGATTGCCAATCCGAAGATTGATCCATCGCGCAAGCCGGCCACCGGGCTCAAGCCCGACGGCTCGCCGGACGACAATGACCGTGTCGAGATCGGGCCGACCAAGCTTGCCTTCGACGAATGGGCGGCCTTGGGGCTCGAAATCCCCAACCTCGAGCGCATGCGCCAGTACCGGCTCGACCGGCTGTGCGCCGAACTACGCAAGCGCGACTATGGCGGCATCGTGCTGTTCGATCCGCTCAACATCCGCTATGCCACCGACGCCTCCAACATGCAGACCTGGACCACCCACAATCCGGCGCGGGCCTGTTTCGTCTCCGCCGACGGTTATGTGATCCTGTGGGACTTCTACAATTGCAGCCACATGTCGAGCTATCTGCCCCTGATCCGCGAAGTTCGCGAGGGCGGCGCCGATTTCTTCTACTTCACCGCCGGTGACAAGGTTGACGAGGTGGCAAAGGGCTTCGCCGCCCAGATCGACGAGGAGATGCGCAAGCATTCCGGCGCCAACCGCCGGGTCGCGGTCGACCGGATGGAGGTTGCCGGCGTCCGTGCCTTCGATGCGCTCGGCCTTGAAATCATGTCCGGCCAGGAGGTCACCGAGCACGCCCGCTCGGTCAAGGGGCCGGAATGTCTGAAGGCCATGCGCTGCGCGCTCGCAACCTGTGAAATCGCGCTTGCCGAGATGGTGCGCCAATTGCAGCCCGGTATGACCGAGAACGAGCTATGGGCCATCCTCCATGCGGAGAATATCAGGCGCGGCGGGGAGTGGATCGAGACCCGCATCCTGTCGTCCGGCCCGCGCACCAATCCATGGTTCCAGGAATGCGGCCCCCGGATCATTCAGGAGGGCGATCTGGTCGGCCTCGACACCGATCTGGTCGGCCCCTACGGCATGTGCGCCGACATGTCCCGCACCTGGTTCTGCGGCGAGGGCCAGCCGAGCGATGAGCAGAAGCGCATCTTCGCCTTCGGTCACGAGCACATCACCACCAACATGGAAATGCTCAAGCCCGGCGTCAGCTTCACCGAACTGACCCACAACAGCCACCGGCTGACCGACGAATTCCGCGACCAGCGCTACGGCGTGATGATGCACGGTGTCGGCCTGTGCGACGAGTGGCCGGCCATCTTCTACCCGGAGGACTTCAGGGACGGCTCGTTCGATTACCTCTGCGAGCCGGGCATGGTGCTGTGTGTCGAGATCTACGCCGGCGCGGTCGGCGGCAAGCATGGGGTCAAGCTGGAAGACCAGGTGCTGATCACCGAGACAGGTTATGAAAACCTGAGCACTTTCCCCTTCGACGCCAAACTGCTCGGCTGACCGGGTTCTGATTCTCAATTTCCAGCCGCCGCGCCTTCGCCGCCCGGCGGGCTCGCGAGTGACACATGGCGCCAGCCAAAACCACTTCACCGCCCATCGCCGTCGCCAGCATCGTGTTGTCCATGGCCCTTCTGGCGATCGGAAACGGCCTCCTCTTTGCCTATGTCCCGGTGAAGCTGGCGGCGGCGGGGTTCGAACCCTGGGTCGCGGCCTCGGCCGTCACCGCAATGGCGGCAGGCGGCTTCGCCAGCTGTCTTCTGGTTGGACATCTGGTTCGGAGGGTCGGTCACGCCCGGGTCTTCGCCTGCATGGCCGCCGGCATCATCCTGTCGGTTCTGGCGCTCTGTCTCGGGACCATCCCGGTCCTGTGGATCGGCTCGCGGGCGCTCTACGGCCTCTCGTCCGTCGGCCTGTTCATCGTCACCCAGAGCTGGCTCAACGATGCCTGCGAGAACGAATGGCGCGGCAAGGTCATCGGCATTTTCTACATGACGTATGTCGTCGGCGTCGGCTGCGGCAGCTTTCTCATCAAGTTCATATCGCTTGACGGGTTGCAGGGTCCGCTCCTGTCGATCCTTTTCGCCACGGTCGCGATCCTGCCGGTCAGCCTTACGCGGCTGCGCACGCCGCCGCCGCCGCAGGACGTTTCCATCCATGTCCGCGCGGTCTGGCGCATTTCGCCGGTCGGCCTGATGGGACTTTTTGCGGTTGGCGGGCTCACCATGCTGGTCCAGGGCTTCGCGCCCATCTATGCCGCCGCGGAAGGCTACGCCCAGGGCGACATCGCGTGGCTCTTGTTTCTCATGCAGTTCGGCATGCTGGGCATTCAGTTCCCGCTCGGTGTGCTGTCCGACCGGATCGACCGCCGTCTGGTGCTGATCGTCGCCTGCGTCATCGTCGCCGTCAGCGCCGGTCTGGCCACCCGGTCGGGCAGTGCGGAACTGGTATATCTGATCGTCATCTTCGCGGTCTGGGCCGGCGCCACGGAAACGGTTTATTCCGTCGCCACCGCCCACGCAAACGACCGCGCCGACCCGGAGTATTATGTCTCCCTGTCGAGCACCCTCATGATCGCCTGGTCGATTTCGGGCTTTGTGGTTCCCGGTCTCACCACGATAGTGACGCCGGTTGTCGGGCCGCAGGCCTTCATGTATGTCGCGGTCGCGATCGCGACCCTTTACGGCCTGTTCGTCGCCTATCGGCTCACCATGCGCGAAGCCGTACCGGAAGAAGATCTCGAACCCTACCAGCAGATCAGCGCCCAGGCGCCGCTCACATCGGAACTGGCGCCGCAGGTTGCCGAGGAAGAGTAGCCGGTCCATGGCGTCGTTGAAATTGCCGAACACCGGATGTTTCTTGGCCTGATTTCCCAGGATTGTCTTCCCCCGGCTCGACCGGGGGATCCAGTAACCATTGACGTGTCAATGAGTTACGTTCGTGCCACAGCATGTTACCTGGCGGATACTGGTTCCTCCGATCGAGCCGGAGGAAGACAAGAAAGAAGAGCGCCGAACCAATGCGCCTCCTCTCACCCGTCGCGCCGCGACACCCGGTATGTCGAAGTGATATGCGCGCAGGGCTCTGCCTCGCCGTCCGACGTCAGCCAGCATTCGAGATAGTGCAGCCGCCCGCCGCGGCGCACGATGCGGGCTTCAGCGATGAGGTCGGTGTCCCGCGCCGGGCGAAGAAAGGTGATCGAATAGGCCGCCATCACCGGGATCACGCCCCAGCCCATGGCGGCCATGACGCAGGCATACATGGCGGTGTCCGCCAGCCCCATGACCATCGGCCCCGAATAGACCCGGCCCGAGCCGTCCTGCCACGGTTCATCGCCCATGAACTCGTCGCGGAACGGCAGGCGGACGCGGATCGCATCGCCGCCCACCTCCTCGACGATCTCGCCGTGATGGTCGACCCGCGGCAGGTTGCGGAGTATCGCCTGCTCCGCCTCCTTGGCGGTCAGGGCCGGCGGCGTATCGGTATCTGGCGGGCGGGTCACAGGCGGGCTCCCTGTATGTGGGTTGTCATGCGGGCGGGATGCTAGCCCCGATGCGCTTGACGGGCAATTGACAGCCTCTTGACACGTGTGGTTTCCGATTGACGGGCATATCGTCTCCCTGATTTGCTGCCGGATTGGTCCTCGAATACCGGAGAGCAGCCCCCGTGAGCATTCTCATCAAAGACGCCACCGTCCTCACCGTCGACGGTGACTTCCGCATTCTCGACCCGGGCGCGGTCTACATCGAGAACGACCGTATCGTCGCCGTAGGACCGAGCGACGAAATCGTGAATGCCCATCCCGATGCAGACAGGGTCATCGACGGCCACGGCAAGGTGGTGGCGCCGGGCTTCATCTCGACCCACAACCATGTCGGTTACACAGTCTTTCGCGGCCGCTCGGAGGATGCCGGGCTCGCCTGCGTCCCCGGCATGTACATGCCGATGATCACGATTCTCAGCCGCGACGAGCGCCTGGCGATCGGTTCGCTGACCTATGGCGAGCTCCTGAAAAGCGGCGTCACCACGACGCTTCAGATGGAAGAGGATGCCGATGTCTACGCCCCCTTCGTCGAGCAGCTCGGCTGCCGCAGCTATATGGGCATCATGACCCAGGATGCCGATCTCGACGCCATGACAAGGGGCGAGTTCACTTTCGATGCCGAGCTGCGCGACGCCCAGATGGCGCAGGCCATCAGGTTCGCCGACGACTGGCACGGCAAGGCGGACGGACGCATCCAGGTCATGATGACCCCCAACATGTCGATCTGTTCATCGCCCGAACTGCTCCAGGCCTCGCGCCGCGCCGCAGACGAACGGGGCTTGCGTCTCTCGACCCACCTTGGATGGGGCCCGGCGGAAGTGGAGATCGTGCAGCGCCTGCACGGCGTCAGCCCCTTCGAATACATGCGCGACAACGGCCTCCTTGCCGCCGACACCGTCGCCGCCCATTGCTATGTGGTCAGCGATGACGACACGGCGATTCTGGCCCAGTCCGGCGCCTGCGTCGCCCATTGCCCCCTGATGAACGCGGTGCGCGGCCACATCGCGCCCATTCAGAAGTACCAGGAGGCCGGCATCACCGTGTCGCTCGGTATCGACAACATGTTCGCCGATCATTTCGAGGTGGTCCGCGCCGCCGTCATGATGGCCCGCATCAAGACCCAGGATACGCAGGCGATCCTCGCCGAAGACGCTCTGCGTCTCGCCACCATGGGCGGTGCAAGGGCGCTCGGCCGAGAGGGCGATCTCGGCTCCATCGAGCCCGGCAAGATCGCCGATCTGATGGTGATGAACTACCGCGCCTTCGGGTTGCGTCCCACTCTCGATCCGGTCCAGAACCTCGTCTACCACGGCCATTCAAAGGACGTGGAGACCGTGGTGGTCAACGGCGAGGTCGTCGTCGACGGCGGTGAGCTCGTGCACGCTGACGAGGTCACCCTGGCGGACGGCGCCGAGAACGCCGCACAGGAGGCCTGGGGCCGCTTCGTCCACAAATACGGCGGCATCATCGCGCCTTATTGATACGGGCGCTGGATGCTTGCGCGTTCAACATGAACGTGAAGCGTTCTAGTTACCCAATTCAACGACCAGCTCCTCACCGGGTGCGATTTCAACAGTCCCAAGCTCCTGCTCGGACGTCCCGAGCACATAGGTGCCCGGTTTCAGTTGCTGGGGTTTATCCCGGCCGGCTTTGAAGCGGTCGATGCTGTTGCTGTAGGCCTTGCCCGGCTCGTAGACGTAAACGACATCGCTGATCACGTTCTTGACCGAAAGCGAGCCGGTCACGTCGTTCATGTCGACGACGACGTCCTTGCCCGCTGCAATCTCAACCCTGGCAAGCTCCTGCTCGGACGTCCCGAGCACATAGGTGCCCGGTTTCAGTTGCTGGGGTTTATCACGGCCGGCTTTGAAGCGGTCGATG